>JABWBM010000003.1 GCA_013360495.1 Planctomycetaceae bacterium | reverse complement strand
TGGGCTGCCCGCGCGCCGCGAAGCGCACCGCGCCGCACAGGCAGCCGCCATTCCTGATCGCTCCCGACATCCGGTCTCCTTGGTCGTCTACTGCCGCCAGAACGGCTTCCCGGCCTCGGCATGGATGTCCGCGCGGGTCAGCCCGACGTCGTTGAGCTGGGCGTCGGTCATGCCGAAGAGCGCCCGGCGCGACCGGTAGCGGTCCATCCAGTCGAACAGCGTATCGAAGAAGCGCACGGCGAGCGACCCCGGCCGGCGGGAGGGCGTCCGCGCGACCGGCACGGGTGCGGGGCCCAGGGAGAGCAGGGGGTGCAGCATGTCGGCCTCCAATTTTCCTCATCCGAGCCGCCGGGCCAGCGTCGCGCCGGTGGCCTTCATGGCGACCATTTAGGATCAGCGACGCCCTTGCGGCAAACGATCGCTCCGCATAGAGTCGATGAGAAAATCTCAGCTATTCGCGGGACGCCATGGCCAAGCTGCCGCCGCTCAACGCGTTGCGCGCCTTCGAATCCGCCGGAAGGCATCTGAGCTTCACCAAGGCCGGCGACGAGCTGGCGGTGACGCCGACCGCGATCAGCCACCAGATCCGTCTGCTCGAGGACACGCTGGGCGTGAAGCTGTTCCGCCGCCTGCCGCGCCAGCTGCTGCTGACCGATGCCGGCCAGGTGCTGCTGGCCGATGCCAAGGACGCCTTCGCGCGCCTGGCGGTCGCGGTGGAGCAGACGACCTTCGGCGCGCGGCGGACCTCGTCGACCTCGCGCTCCGACAGGTAGTCCACGGCGCTCTCGTAGAGCCCGACCATGGTGCCGAGCGGGCCGCTGATCAGGTGGAGCTCGTCCTGCACGACGAGCTCGGGCGGCAAGAGCCCCTCGGGAAGAGGCTGAGCGTCCTTCGGCACGTGGTGCATGGGGCCGTACGCGCGCAGGTCACCGAGATGGGTGGCGCGTCCGAACAACATGCCTGCTTCGCCGCGCCAAGGCATCATCGCGAACTTGTCGACGGTGGCGACGAGGAAGTCCGGGAGCTCCTGATAGAGCTGCTCGTCGACGAACAACACGGGTAGACCCTGGCCTGCGCGCTTGGCCTCCGTGAACAGGCATTGGGCCCCGTCGCAATACACGACGGCGCGCGTGTACTTGGTCTTGCTGACAGCGCCCGCATCGTCTGTGAGCTTGATGTTCTCGATGCGGAGGTCCTCTCCGCACCAGGGGCACTTGGTGAGCGGGAACGGCGATTCCCGTGCGCCGACCCCGAACTCGTTCAGCGCAGCGTGCACCTCTTTCAATCGATTGGCGGTGGCGGAACGCCCGACCCAGAGGCCAATCGTGAATCGCGCATTGCCGAGCTTTGCCGGGTTGCGGCGGCGAATCTCTTCCAGCGCGCAGATCAGCGTGGACGCGCGCGCGAGCTGATCGAGCGTCAGGAGGCGGAGCGTGTAGCGCAGGATGACCGCGACCCCGCGGCCCTCGTCCTTGCGCGACTTGCCGCGCATTCGCCGCAGGAGGAGCGTGAAGGCAATCAGGCCGAGATACGCCTCGGTCTTTCCGCCGCCCGTCGGGAAGTAGATCAAGTCCGCGAGCTTGCGATCCGCGTGCGATGGGTCGGCGATGGAGGGCAGGTTCATCAGGACGAACGCGAGCTGGAACGGCCGCCACTCGGGTCGTTGGGTCTCGCTGTACCGGGGGTCCTCGCGCTGGCGATCGGCCTGGAGCGCGGCGACGAACATGGCGGAGTTGGCCTGGATGAAAGCCTCGCGAACCGTGTCGTCCTTGGCGAGGAGCGCGATGCCCTCGGCGATCCGCGCTTTGACGCGATCGGCTTTGACGACCAGCGTGTCGCGCGTCTCTTCGAGCGCATTCCGATCGAGCGGCGCGTGTCGCTGCTGGCCGAGCCACTTCTCGTACGCCTCGACGAGCGGCGAGAGGGCGCGCTGCAGCGCGTGGCCGTCCTTGAGCTGGGCGAGGTCCCGCATGCCGAGCATGAGCGACGCGACCGGTTGGTGAGCGACGCTCGGGACCTCGTACCGAGGGATCTGCGTGGTGCGCAGGGACCGGACCTTGCCGTCCGGATCCGGCACGGGCTGGAGGACACTGGTGTTGTGCCCGACGGCCCACTCCTTCCGATCGCGGAAGAGCAGCGCCAGCACGCGTTGATCATCGTCGGCGGGCGCGTCCTCGCCTTTGCGATTGGGCCGCCAGCAGAAGCCGTGCGCGTAATGGAGCGCGAAGCGAACCTGAAAGACGTAGTTGAGGTCCCGGTCTTTCTCGAGCGCGACGCTGTCGTTGACGAGAAACAAGCTGAGCACGCGCGTGCCCGGCTCGAGGCCGTCCATGTCGGTGGTGCGGAGCTCCCCCTTGACGACGAGCCCCGCCGACAACGGGACACCGACGCCCTTGCTGAGCACCGCCTGATCGAGCGGCACCGAGACCCTTACCGGCCCATGCGGAACGCGCTTCCACCCATGCGTCTTCTTGTCCTCGCGATCGAGCGCGATCTCGACCTTGTCGTACCGCGCATACGAGACCTCGACCTCGATGGCATCCGCCCCACCCTTGCCCGCCGGCAAGTAGACGCTGAGCCCCATCGAAGCCGCGAACCTGACCGGCCTCTTCGGCTCCGGCTCCTCGCTCCCCGCATCATCCGCCTGGCTCTCGCTCCCGACCGCGAGCTCGCCGCCGTGCGAATCGAGATCATCCGCCTCGGGCGCCCGCGCCCCCTGCGGCGCGAGAAACCCGGTGAGGTACCACCGCGACGGCGGCAACGTGAGCGTCTCGCTGGATCGCGCGACATCGTCGGGATCCGCGGAGGGGTCGCCGGCTCCGAACGGCCCGACGAGATCGGCCTCGAGCGCAGCGAGGAGACGCGCGCGGACCGGGCGTATCTCGCCGCCGTCGATGCTCTGAGCGGATCGGTGCTGCCATTCAATCCTGCGCCGGACGACACCGTACATGCTATCAAACTCACCGGATCGCTTTTACTTGTTGGCGGTGAATTCGGCGAGATTCTTGGCGATAGCGATGTGGATGGATGCGCCGGTATCGATACGACAACCGGAATGTTTTACGCTGGCGCAGGATGGGTTCCGGAATCACTCTCGTTGACGGCCGGCGGTAACTGCTACGCTATCAACGCTACAACTGTTCTCGGAGCAACATACATATTGTTAGGCGGTGACTTCACCGAAGTGAACACAACATCAAGTCCGAATTTTGCGCGAGTAAGAGTCTCGACCGGCCTCGTGCTTGCGACCGCGGCACAGCCCAACGGAACGGTGTATGCAATAGGCATCACAGGCGGGACGAGCAACAGAGCGGTGATCGGTGGAACGTTTACAGCGATTGCAGGTGGCGCTGCGGGAACTGGGGACAATTGCCGCTGGTTAGGCGCGGTTGTCGCGTCATCCGGCGCTGTAGCCGACTATGACACTCAACTCTCGGATTCGTCTGGCCAAAATATTGGTGTTCGCGCGATCACGGCTGTGTCAGGAACGGTATATGTTGGCGGCGTGTTTGACACGTTCATCGAGGATGTGGACGGCGCTGCTGTGACGACAAACCCGGTCAATTTTGTCGCGCTTACGGGCAATGCACTGCCCCCCCTCAACGAAGACACGAATATCGACGCACTTTCGGCTGGAACGGCAATCCTCGATACAAAGGTTTATGCACTTGCCGCGGACGCCGCTGGCGTCGTCTGCGTCGGCGGGTCGTTCATGGGTGTCAGTCAAATGACCCGCAACAACGCGTATGCGCTTGATGATGTTGACGACGCCGACGCCGACTACCGGCAGGTCACGTCGTGGAATCCCAATGTCACCAATGGCGGAGTGGCCGCCAACGCGAAAATCAACGATATTTTCATCGATAGCACTGGCAATGCCTACATCACCGGACTCTTTGATGCCATTGGCGCGACCATGAAAAACAGCCTTTCGAAAACCGACGGGACAACGGGCGCTGCCGACGCAGGATTTCCCAGTTTCGATGCAGCGACGAAAGAGGGCGACGCCTTGGCCGGCGATGGCACCAATCTTTACGTTGGAGGAACATTTACCGATATTGGCGGAATGGGCGGTCCTCGGCTCGCGGAAATAACATACGCAGGCGTCGTCAACGCCGCGTTCCCGAGCGCGGCCGTTCGAGTCAAAGCCTTACATATCTACAACACGATTCTTTATGTTGGCCTTGCGGGAGGTGGCGCGACTGCGCTCGGCGGCACCGACCGGGCAGGGGCTGGGGCGATCGACCTGACGGCAGATTCGGTCATGGCTTGGGACCCTCAGATTCAGTGGGACAACATATTCGCCCCACAAGATGGCGAAGTATACGCTTTTGCAAGCGACTCAACCGGCGTTTACTGTGCCGGTAGGATTGATTATGCGAAAGACGGAGGCGTCACACACATTTCCCATAATGTCGTGCTCATTGAACACGCAACCGGTGGAGCCGCCGGCAATGCCATCACTTCTTTTTCAACCGACGGCGTGCTCGATTGGCTGCTCGGTGGAGGTGGAGCCGACACGGAAATGGATGGCGTTGTTGTCCAAAACGGCGCTTTATACTGCACAGGACTCATAATTGAAGAGGCGACAGGCGTCGTCCGCGGTATGGCCAAATTTGACGCATTGTCCGGCGCAATTGACACCGGGTACGCGACAAGCGTTTGGGCTGACCAAGCCTACTATGGTGATCCGCCCATACCGATGTTATTCGAGTCTAGTCAAGGGCTCATTGCTGGCGGTTATTTCTCCGCCTCCAGCACCGACGATGCCCATTACCTTGGCGAGTTCTTCTACTCGTCGCTCACTGTCGCCGATCGCAGCGGGGGAGCAATCGGTAACGGCGAATCACCGAGCATGGACGGCATCGACACGGACTTCGGCGATCTCGATACCAACAAGCGTTCCCAGCCGCTGACGATCACTCTTTCCAATGCCGGCGGTGGCACCATCGACATCAGCGCCATCACACTCATCGGAACCGACCCCACCGAGTTTGAACTCGACACGTCGGACACGGATATGGCACTCACGGGTAGTGAATCCACCACCTTCGATGTGTATTTCATCCCGGCGACCGGAGGCAACAAGTCAGCCACGGTGCAAATCGACCACAACGACGATACCGGCGCGCAGCCATTCACCTTCGATGTCGAAGGAACC
Source organism: Planctomycetaceae bacterium (assembly GCA_013360495.1). Lineage (GTDB taxonomy): Bacteria > Planctomycetota > UBA8742 > UBA2392 > JABWBM01 > JABWBM01. The sequence goes on along the minus strand of JABWBM010000003.1, from coordinate 36,504 downwards.
GCTCTCACCGCCACCATGACCGTGTATGAAACCGATGCAAACGGACTCGTCATCACCGACGGTTCGGGAGCGCCGGGGGAGCCTACTGAGCGCGACTTCGGTATCGTTGGCGTCGATGCGGGCATCTCCGACCCTTTTGTCGTGTATATCGAAAACACCGGTGATGGCACGCTGACGCTCGGCATCCCGTCCCTTGGGGGCAACGATCCCGGCGAATTCCTGATCGGGCTTGGCGGTTTTTCGACCACGGTGCTTGCCGGCGCGACCACGCAATTTTCGGTGTATTTCAATCCCACCGACAATGCCTACATGAGAGCGGACGTCTCTTTCGATTGCAACGACCCTGCCATCGCCTCGCCCTTCACGTTCGAAGTTGTCGGCTTCGGCGATGAGCCGGCGTTGATCGTCGCTGTGGATGGGGCCGCTATCGGAGACGGCAATACCGCCCCGCAATTCCCCGATGAGTTCGTTGGGGAAATCTCCGTCGATGTCATGACCGTGGAAGTGCGAAATTCAGGGCTTTCGACATTGACCGTTGGGATACCTTTCCTTGACGGTGTCAACCCGGACCAATTTTCCCTCGATACCACGGGGTATACGACGCCGCTTGATTTCAGCGAGAATACTCAGTTCACCGTCACCTTCGCGCCGACCTCCGCTGGCGCCAAGACGGCGGAAATTCACATCACCCATGACGACCCGACTGATGGCGATGGCGTGTTCATCTTCCAGATTCTCGGCGATGGCATCTCCCCATCCGCCCTTTCCATCACCACAGAAACGGAACTCACCGCCACCTATCCGGGCGCCGCGTACTCAACCACGCTCGCGGCATCCGGCGGCATCCCGAGCTACACCTGGACGAAGATCGGCGGCGTGCTGCCTCCGGGCCTGAGTCTGTCCACCAGCGGGCAGATTACCGGGACTGTGGGAGATAGCGCGAAGGGCCAATACATCTTCGCGGCTCAAGTTGAGGATACTCTTGGCGATACTGTCAACCGTCCCTTCTCCATTAACGTCGTCGCGCCGCCATTGAACATCACGGGTATCGCCCCGAGCGGCGTCGGCGGCTGCGCGCTCGACAACGACCATTCGCCAGGCGCCACGTGGCCGCTCGCGGGGATCATGCTCGCCATCATCGCCACGGCCCACACCATCCGCCGCCAGCGAACTGCCAATTTGAGGTAGCGTCACGGCTATGCCGTGACGTCTTCAACCCACAGTGCCAACTTCCATCCCGAAGACAATTCACATTTCCCGCCCGGCTTTGGTATAAACCCGTTACGGGTGCGCCGATGACCATGCTGCTGCCACAGTTCGAATTGCATAAGCCCACGACGGTCGAAGAGGCCGTCGCGCTGGTGAAGAAATTCGGCTCGGACAAATCGGATTTTCTTGCTGGCGGTTCCGACCTGCTCTGCAACTACAAGTGGGGCCTGAACGCGCGGCCAAACGTCATCGCGCTCAATGGCATATCGAGCCTGCACACCATCGAACCGCTACGCCTCGGCGCCTGCGTTAAGCTCCACGAGATCGCATCGAGTGAAACCGTCGCCCGCAGTCTCCCCGTCCTCGCCTACGTCGCGAAGAAGGTCGCATCGGTGCTGATTCAGGAGCAAGCAACCATCGGCGGCAACGCGCTCCTCGATACCCGCTGCCACTTTTTCAACCAGAGCTATTTCTGGCGCACGAGCCTCGGCTATTGCCTTAAGGCCGACGGCACGCGCTGCCACGTCGTGCCGAAGATCAAACGCGACGGCCAGCTTGTCGAGAATGGCAACGAATGCTTCGCCACGAACTGCTCGGACTTCGCGCCCGTCCTGATCGTGCTCGGCGCGGAATATGAACTCGCCGGGCCGAAGGGAACGCGTAAGGTGAAGGCGTCAGAGTTCTACCACCACGATGGCCGCGCGCGCTTCGTCAAGGAACCGGGCGAGATGCTCGTCGCAATCCACTTTCCCGAACGCGCGAAAACGCTGACCGCCGGATACAAGAAGCTCCGCCCGCGCGAAAGCTGGGACTTCCCCTCCCTCGGCGTCGCCGCCGCCATCGCCCGTGACGGCAAGGGCAAGCTCGAACACTTCGCGCTTTCGGTCAACGCCGTCGACACCTACCCCATCGTCTTCAACACCCACGTCAACCAGTACCTCGGCAAGCAGCTTGACGACGGCGCCATCGACGCCATCGCAGAACACGTCAAAACGACGGTGCAGCCAAAACTCACCGTGCCGATGGAGCCGGGCTACCGCAAAAAGATGGCGGCCGTGTTCACGCGCCGCCTGCTGAAGGAACTCGCGGTGTGATGTGGGGCGCATGGCTGCCGATACCGATGATCCAGCGTCCGAACCCTCCGTCGCGGTGACATTCGTCGCCGAGCGCCACGCCGAGGCACAGCTTCTCGCCCGCAACCTAGGGCTCGATCTCGTTCCGCTCAACTCAAAGGAACATGAGTTCCACCTCGTGCTCACAACGGACCGCCTCGAACTGGTGATGCCACGCAACACGCCGCGCCTCGCCATCTCCGTCGATTATATAGAAGGGGTCATCGGCCACCGCAGGAGACAGGGCGGCGGTACCGGCCAGGCCGTCGCGCGCGCGGTCGGCATTCGCGGGGCGTACCGGCCGAAAGTATTGGATGCGACACTTGGGCTTGGACGTGACGCCATCATGCTCACGTGGCTTGGCTGTCACGTCACCGGAATAGAACGATCGCCATTTATCGCGGCGCTGGTACATGACGGCTTGCTCCGGGCATCGATGGACCATCTGCTCGCGCCGGTGATTCAGGAACGCTTCTCGCTGGTCGTCGCAGACAGCATCCGCTACATCGGGCACCTCGAGGGCGACGAGCGGCCCGACGTCATCTACCTCGACCCGATGTTTCCCGAGCGCCAGAAATCCGCGCTCGTGAAGAAAGAAATGCGGGTGCTGCAGGCGCTGGTGAAGGACGACGCCGATTCCCCGGCATTGCTCGAAGCCGCGCTTGCAAAGGCGAAGCGCAGAGTCGTAGTCAAGCGCCCGCGCCATGCGCCACCGCTCGACGGCCCGAGACCCGGAGCCGCCATCGCGGGCAAAACCGTTCGCTTCGACCTTTACCCCCGCATGAGCGAAATGTAATTGGAAGGCCCGGCAAGAGAGCGCGCTGAAAACTACGCCTTGCCCTGCTCCACGCGAAGGCGCAACTGGCCGCAGGCGGCGTTGACCGAGCGGCCCTTCTTCTTGCGCGTGTGGACCGAGAAACCTGAGCTTTTCAGCACGCCCGCGAAAAGCCGAACCACTTCTTCCTCGGGCGTTTTCAGGCCGCTGCCCTCCACCGGATTCATCGGGATCAGGTTGATGTTGCAATCGCGGAATCCGTCCCTGAGCAACGTCACCAGCGCGCGCGCGTGCTCCGCGCCGTCGTTCACATCGCGCACCAGCGTATACTCGAAGGTCACCTGCCGCTTCGTGCGCGCGTAGTATTCCTTCGCCGCCGCGAGGATCGTCGCGACGCCGCCATAGGCCGCGTTGGTCGGGATGAGTTTCTCGCGAATCACATCGTCGGGCGCGTGCAGCGAGACCGCGAGGTTCACCGGGATATCGAGGTCGGCGAGTTCCGCAAGGCGTTTGGCGACGCCCACAGTCGACACCGTGATCCTGCGCGGCGACATGTTGAAGCCCCACTCCGAAGTCAGCGCCGTGAGCGATCCGGTAAATCCCTCCCAATTGTGAAGCGGCTCTCCCATGCCCATATAGACGACGTTGGTCAGCCAGCGCTCCGGTCCAAGCTCGGCGGCTATGGCGTAGAACTGTTCGAGAATTTCGGCAGGCGTGAGATGGCGCTTGAGGCCGAGTTGGCCCGAGGCGCAGAAGCGGCAGCCCATGGCGCAGCCCGCCTGCGTCGAGATGCACGCCGTGATTCTGCGTTTTCCACCCTCACCTGGCTCGCTCCGCTCGCCACCCTCTCCCTGCCAGGGAGAGGGATTTTCCTTTCCCCATCCTTCACCGAAGGGCATGTCGGCGCGGTCGTCATCGTCGCTTTCGATCATCAAGACGCTCTCGATCACTACGCCGTCGGGAAAGCGCAGGGCGAGCTTGGTCGTGTTGGACGTGGGGCTGTGGTCGCGGGCGACGACTTTGGCCGTGCGAAGCGCGAAGCCGGCTTTGAGCTTTTCGCGCAGCTCTTTGCCGAGGTCGGTCATCTGGTCGAAGTCGGCGACACGCTTGGTATAGAGCCATTGGGCAATCTGCTTGCCACGAAATTTCTGCTCGCCCATGGCTGACAAGTGCTCGCCGATAGCGGCGGGCGTGAGGCCGATGAGGTTGGTCAGTGGTAATACCGTAAACATATTAAGGTTCATGGGCGCTTTAAGTCTCGAACATTACAGCGTGGGAACCAAACGCCTCGCTCAGAAACAAGTCCAACATTGGGTACGACATGTCCTTGATCGAGCGTTCTCACGTCAACGTCTTCTGTAACATTCTTTACCGGCTTCAAGGGGTATCCCATCTCGTCCAAATATTCATGTTGTAGAAGACGAAGTGCGTCCTCTATCGAATAAGCGGTTACGCCACAACCGAGCGGATTGTTAGGATCCGATTCAAAGGTTATCCAATAACGTCTAAGTAAAGGGCTTTTCCTCATAGTACAGCAATGTTTCCGCGCCGCCATTTCGACGATCTTAGCAGAGATTCATCACCCCTTCTGCACGATGCAGTATTTGAACTTCGGCGGGGGGACGCCCTTTTCCGCGCACATATCGCAAATCGCCTTGTAAGCGAGGTCGGTGGCGTTCTTCTCGGCGTCGGAACCGGACACTGTGCCGCTCTTGATGTTGAGCTTCGCGGTTTTCGTCAGCGTCTTGTTGCTCAGCGAGATCGCTGCCCGCCAGAAGATGCTCCCGCCTTCTCGGTTTTGGAGAAGTATCACCGGCGGCTGCGACAGGGCTGGGTCTTCGCTCATGGCGCATATGCTATCACGTTCGCATGCGATGGGGAACGCCGCTCATGACGTCACCGGCACAATTCAAGCATCTCGCGCGCGCCTTTGACATTTTGGAAACGCCGCAGTTCGTCCTCGCTCAATTCGTCCCGCCAGCGCTCATCGGGCGCGATCGTCCGTTCATCGTTTCGAAAGCGCATCGGATTTCCGCCGAGCATATGGGACGACGTTTTCTCTAACGTCAACGCGCGCTGCCATTCACCTTCATGAAACGCGCGGCAACCAAGAAACGCATAGAGCACTTCAAGTGTCGCGCGTGGGTCACGGCAGAGCGCCTCGTAACTCACTCTACACACGTTAGAAGCGTCCATTCTCCCGTACATCCGCATGATTCTCCGGTTTCCCCTGACCCACCTGCGAGCCGACGTTGCAACATCCTGCCTCGTCGCGCGCTTCATGGATGCCGCCTGTCCCCGCCCGTCGCGAATCAAGTGGATCACTTTCAACGGCCCCGGCGCACATGCGCCGAGTGCGAGCATTCGTAAAACCCCCTTGCCACAGTCGAGCACAACCGGTCTCTCGCTCACTTGGCTGATGATGCCGTACCAAAAGAGCGAGTTTTCCGCCGCTTTCCGGTAGCGGCCGCCAAACCGGCGAAGCGTCAAGCGGGAAGCGCAGTGCGGCAGCGATGTCGCGGCAAGCAACGCCGCCCGGTGCATGGCCGTGTGAATCCATGATGGATGAAAACCATGAATATTGGTGTCGAACAATCCTGTACCGTACTGGCGATTCAGCGGCCGCTCGCGCAGCATTGCGAGATCCTGGGCAATCCCGGTTTCCTTGAGAAGTTCCTGCGCGCGAACGAGAACGGCTTTCCAGAATGGACATTCGTCGAGCATCCTTCCGCAAGTGCAGAGTGCGTTTGGGCTTTTCGCGCGAGAGAGGTACGAGCCGAGGCTATCCATCTCGCCCATGGCGAAACACTCGGGGTGATTACCGAGCAGCATTCCAAGCAGGGTCGAACCGCTTCGCGCGCTGCCAACGATATAGGCGATGGTTCGCGGCCGGGTATGGCTAGTCTGGACCGGGCTTGCTGTCATGGGCCCCTTACTCAAGCATTCCTGTTAGGAGCAGAACCGAGGCGTTGTGAAAGGCATGCAATGCCACCGGAAACCAGACGTTGCGGCTCTGCTCGTACACCCAGCACAGACTCAGTCCCAGCACCGACACCGGAACGATATACTGCGGCTGTTCCACTGGTCCGTGAAGCGACGCGAAGAAGAGCGTCACGATGATTGCCGCCGGCCAAAAACCCGTGTATCGGCGCGCAAGCCCGAAGAGACCCACGCGAAACACGAATTCCTCCGCGAGCGGAGCCGCCATCACGGGCGAGAGGATCGACGCCACAAGCCGCCAATCGCTTGGCTGCATCGTGCGGGCGAGAACTTCCTGGGTATCCCGGCCAAGGTCGAAGCACTGGCTGACGGCGACAGCGAACCAGCCCGTGGCGATGCTCAACGCCGTCCATGTCACGCAAAGCAGCGGGATCCATGCAGCGCGCTTCCCCATCCCGCGCAAGCCGATGTGTGTCGTGGTGGCGCCGCCGCTTTTCAAAAACAGGATATAGGGAATAGGTGTCAACAGCACGATCAACGCGCGGATAATGTCTATCTGGTGGTACTGTTCTGGTGTTGGCAGCGGGCCATTTTCGACAGGCGTGTACCCGGCGAAGGCCATGCCCGCGTAGCTGCCAATCACTTGCGCCACGAAATAGGTTCCTACGAGGAGCAATGCTCCTGCGGCAACGTGCGAACCGGGACTGGTTGATTGGGACAAGTCTTCGCGAGGCGACAGCGTTCTTCGGACAAGCCAATAGAAGAAGCCGCCGACGACGGCCAGACCAACCGCCGTCACGGTCAATAGCGTCGCTGTATCGGGCAACGTTTGCGCCGGTACGCGGTTGGGGTCGAATACGCCGGACATGTCCACGTCAAGACACTGCATGGCTGGCATCTTGCAGCCTTGCGGCCCGCGCGCAAGGACAAGCTCTTCGGCTTTGCGGGTCGAAAAATAGCTTCGGCGGGGTATACTTGCTTCTCCTAGAGCGGGACACGAAAAGTAGCGTCACGCGCCCCCGCGTGACGGACGACTCAAAGACTGAAACGTCATGCGAGGGCGCATGGCGCTACGAGAGCGAGATACGGAACGCGAAGAGACGAGACGGTGGATGAAGACCCAGCCGGAGACGCAGACATTCGAGTTCACCGGCCCCGAAGGCTGCATCGAACGGGTGCGCGACTACGTCAGCGAACGCAATATCCTGGGCGCGCTCGCCGCCATCGAACACGGGAAAAAACACTTCAGCGGCATGATGGAATTGCCGGAAGCCCAGTTACTCGCGGGCAAAATCGCACGCTGGCGCGAGCGCTTCAAGGAAGCGCGCCAGTGGTTCCGCCGCGCAGCGCAACACAAACCCTTCCATACGGAAAGCATGTATGAAATCGGCCGCGTCTGGCTCGAAGCCGGGCGAACCGAACTCGCCGTGGACGCCTTCCTCGACGTGGTCGAGGACGAGCACGCGCTGATCCCCTACCGCACTCATGCCTGGGCCGGTCTGTGCGTCTGCTTCGCGGGACTCGAGCGCATGAAGTCCGCCGAGGAGGCAATCAGGAAAGCCGCGAGCTTCGGCCTGATCTCGGCGCAGCTCCTCGCCGACGAGGCGCGCTACCTCACCATCGGCGGCGCATCCGAGGAAGCGCAGGCCCAGCTCGCCCGCGCCCTGCAGATCGACACCAGTTGTGTCGACGCCTTCGAACTGCTGGCCAATCTCTTCCATATCGGTGGCCGTAGTCAGGAGGCCAAGGAGATCCTTGCCTATGGCATCGAGAACTCGCCGCATTCTTTGAAACTGATGGCGCTGATGGCCGAGGTGCATAGCTCGATCGGCGAGTACCGCGAATCGGCAGCCTTCCATCGCCGCTGTCTGGAGATCTCACCGGCTGGAGCGAATGCCGACTCGACGCGTTTAAGTTTCGCGCGCTGCTTCTACGGCGCGGGCCGAACGAAAAACGCCATCGCCGAGCTTGAGGCGCTGTTGCAACGTCATCCGCGCTCGACCCACCGGCGCGAGGCGCGCGAGCGGCTCAAGGCCCTCAGTTCCGACGCGCGCAACAAGCACACCATCGCCAACTTTCCGCGCAAACTCCAGAAACGCAACTACTGCGCGCCGAACACGCTCGCCAACGTGCTCGCCTATTTCGGCAGCGAGCAGACGCAAGACCGCATCGCCGAGGAAGTGTTCACCGAAGGCACACGCTGGAACGACCTCGTTACTTTCCTTGGCCGCATCAAGGGTTTTCGCACCTTCGCGTTCCTGAGCGACCTCGGGCAGGTCAAGGAAATCCTCAACAATGACATCCCCGTCGTTGTCGGCGAGTATTCGGGCGTCGACGGCCACTGCATCGCGCTGATCGGCTACGACGACCAGATGGGTGTGGTCATCGCGCAGGATCCGCTCTTCCATGATCCCATCGAAATCACCTATTCGGAATTCAAGCGCTCGTGGGCGTTCACGGACAACCTCGTGGTAATCACCGTGCCAGAGCGTCAGGGGGGAATGCTCGACCTCGTGGAGAAGGAGGGCCAGGAACTGGTGCAGAACTGGCTCGAGGCGCTCAAGCACCGCGAGGAAGGCCACTTCGACGACGCCGTCAACGCGCTTGAGGAACTGCTCAAACGCGAACCGGAATATAGCTCCGCGCGACGCACGCTGATAGAAATCGCCATCATGCTCCGGGATTTCGACCGCGCGAAGGAATTGATCGACGAAGCGCTCGAGCTTGAGGAACACAGCTACTGGTCGCTGCGCTACGCGGGCGACGTGGCGATGATTCAAAAAGACTACGCCGGCGCGCTCGATTTCTACGCGCGGGCCGTGCGCTTGTTCCCGGACGACCCGACGCTCCACTATCTGCGCGGCGAAATCGCGTTTTCCGCGGGCGACCGCAAGCGCGGACGGGCAGAGTTGATGCACGCTCTCGACGACCGCCCGGGCGACATCAGGCCAAGACTCCGGCTTGCGAAAGACTATCTCGACTCCGGGGATTTGCGGCGCGCGGCCTATCACGCGAAGGCTGCCTTGGAACTGGCGCCGAGCAATCCTGTGGCGGAGAATATCCTCAAGCAAGCCGGAAAAACGGCCACCGCGAAGCTATAATCGTCGCGAAAGACGGGAGAAACTATGCGTGGTGGATGTCTCGGAATCATCGTGCTGATCGCGGCGCTGGCCACCTGGCCGGTGATCTTCGCGCAGGAAGGCGCAAAGAAGGAAGAACCGGCAAAAGCAGATTCCGCCAAGGAGAAGGCCAAGCCAGCCGCGCCCAAAGAAAGCACCGAACTGGTGGAGCGCGCACGCAAGGTCTTGAAACACTGGTACGAACTCCGCCAGCGCGCGTTGCGCGACCAGCACAAGTTCAACGACAAGGACGCCTGGGACGCCGCCGCGAAGAAAGGCGATTTTCAAGATCAAGCCGACTTCGACAAAGCGATCGAAGCCCAGCGCAAGGCGGACGCGAAACATTTCGCGAAGCTCTATGCCGCCATGCGCGCGGAAGTGGAGAAAGAACACCTCGAAGCGGTCAAGAAGGATCAGGAAGCGGCGAAAAAGAACTGATGGCGCGCTCGAAGTGCACAGCTCTGCCTACCCGGAGTCTTTCGGCTTGCGCTCCTTCTCGAACTCCGCCAGCGTGAGATCATAGTTCCGGTCGCCCGGGTTGAGCGCGCGGGCATACTTCTCCACTTCGACGGCCCTGTCCACGTCCCCCGACGCAAAGTGCCCCCACGCCGCCGTGTCGAGCGTATGGGCGACATTCTCGATGTTCGCGCTGCCTGAAGGGGCTGCGAATTGCGCCTGTGGAATGGAGAAAACATCCGCCCCGAACGCGAGGCCGAACATCGCCATGCGCTGGATACGGCCCTCGCCGGTCCACGCGCCGTGAAGGTTCCACGCGATCGCGTTCAGCCCGTTTGCGCTGAGTAAGACATCCGCAGTCAGGGACTCCTGCTGCTCGGCTATCGAACGCTGATACAGCGTCACCGCCCGGTGCTCCGCGCCAAGAATATCGATGCAGTTACGTGGAAAGCTCCAATGCGTCTCAGGTGTGACGTTGGAGTACAGCACACGCTCGGGCGAACGCGAATTGTCTGGATTCCCGGTACCCTGCAACGCCGATTTCGTTACACGTTTCAGTTCGTCTTCCATCAGTGCTGCGATCACGCTGCGCGCGAGAGCCTCATCCTTCGTGAATGCCGGAACCAGCGATTCGAAAGAACGCAAGAGCGCTGGGCCGAGCAAAGGCAGGCGCAGCTTTGCGTCGTCAAGCTTGTCAAGCGCGGGCTTTCCGGCCGCCTCGCGCGTGGCGTCGTCGCGTATAAACTCGCGCGCGAAGGTGTAGACAAGCGCTTCGAGGGGCATGAGCTGCCCCTTCGCCGGAAGAGTATCGGCGGCGTTGCGCACGAACGCGACCCGGTTCCCGGCGTTGGAGCTAGCGCTAAGCGCGGCGCGCAGCGAGCGGCGGTTCCACCCCTTCGGAATATTCTTGAAGTCCGGTTCGCCAACCTCGGAGGCGACGGCGGGACTGACAGCATCACGCAGAATCTCGAACTGCTCCAGCAGTGAGGCGAGACGCTGAAGCTGGCCAGCGTAGTTGTTCGCATTTTCAGCTTCGCGCTTTTCCATCAACGGGAGGAAGGATTTCGCCGCCTGTTCCTCGATATCCGTCTTGAACTTGGCGAGCTCGTCCTTGCCAGCGTTCGCGCTCAGCGTGACCAGCCGCTCGGCCGCGAGCGCTGCGCACTTCAACGCGTCCGGCCGGTTCGGAAAAAGCCAGCCCATCGGCATCGTACGCGGCCCCGGGATAACGCGCGATTGACGATCGAGACGGACGAGGTGTAACCAACCGCGCGCTTCGTCGCTGGCGGGGATGTCGAGCCCCTCCGGTCCGAAGAGGTGCGCCACCCACTGGCAACATATCTCGAACACTTGTTTTGCCTTGTCGAGGTCCACGGCGTTCGAGCAGATATGCTCGAGCACAAAGAACTGATATTGACTCGCGGTGTCAGCGCCGCTCACTTTCATCTGCAGATGTTCCTGCAGCGCGGGCAGTAGTTCGGTAAAGCGTTCTGGCGCGGTACGCTCGAGTTCGAGGGCGTACATCGCCATGAAGGCGTCACGTTGTAAATCAACGGCGCGGGGGTCGTTTGGATTCCCCATGGGAAAGAAGTACTGCGGAATGTAGGACAGATGTTCTGCCACTTGAGCCACGGGGACGTTGCGTGTAAGAGCAAGCGCCCAGTACACCAATCCATGGGCCGCCGGGCTCATGCCCTGACGCGCGACCACCAACGAATCTGACGGCGATGGCCACAGCCGGGAACTGATCGGGCCGAACTTGCCCAACGCGCCCTTGGCGTTACCGGTCGCGACATCGGCGCGAAAATCGAGGAACTGATAGATAGGATTCTCGCCAGTGCCAAGCGCGCCCGAAATCGAGGCAAGCGCGGTACGGCAGGCTTCAGCGTTATGGGTCGCGGCAGCCTGTTCGAATTGCGCCCTCGCCTTCAGATATGTCCAGGCCTTATCTTGTCCCGCGCCAGTTAACGCCGCACTGTCCGCCGCGGCGAGACGCGCCCACAACTCAACTTCCGGCAGGTCATGGGCGACGGTATAGGCAAGCGGAACTCCCCTGACTTCCTGACAAAATGGAACGTCGTTGAGACTCAAGGGCGAACGCCAAAATTCCTGCGCGGCGTCCTTCTCCTGAAAAGTGTATGTGTATTCCCACGCAAACTGCTTCGATTCGCCACGGAGTAAATCGGCAAGCAGCTCGCCCGCTTGCGCGAGCTTGCCGTCGATCATTAACGCAACCGCTTTAAGGCGCTTGGCGTAGCGTGACGCCGGAAATTTCGTCATGAGCGAATCGGCCACTGACGCCGCAAGCCCCGGCCTTCGGTTCGCCATCAAAGCGTTCCAGAGCGTTCCTATGGCGGCGTAGGGTGTATGCAACTCGGAGCCCTGGCCGCGCACCGGCATGGCGGTTGGATAGTCAAGGCTCTCGGTTGCGAGTTTCTGCGCGGCTTCCTCGCCGCTGTCGAGCGCCGCAGTAGCGACACGCAGACGGTAAAGAGTGTCGAATCTGACGGCTTCACGCTGTTCCATCTCGCGCGACCAGCAACGCATGATCGATGCCGGGTCGTCGTCGTTGCCGTGAAAGTACGCGGCGATACGGCGCAGCATGAGCGCCTCGGCCTCTGCGTCGCGGTTGCCATGGCTTGGATCATCGGCGCGGCAGAGCGTTCCGCCCGCGATGAGCAAGCACACGATGCTTACGACTCCGCGCGCGTATCGCGTCATGGCCCGGTTCTCCGCGTAAACATTCCACTCGTCACGTCCCATGCCCACAAATGGCGCGTCGATTGCCAGAATGCGATCCGCCGGTCCATTCCCTTGACACTGCCGGGAATACCGGCGCAATAATCACCCAGCCGGAAGGCAGCGGCGTTCGGCGACGACGGAAAGCGCAAGGGCTCGCCCAGAGCGGATTCAACGCCAAGCGTTTCGTTCACGGCCGCGATCAACGCATGACGCGAGCCAAGCCTTGCGGCCGCGAACAGGGACGGAAGGCGCATATTCGTGTCTCCGCCTTCCCGCATGGCGTCAAGAGCGAAACCCAACAACGCACTCTCGCTGCGCTCGGCGATGGCATCAAGCAGGGCGAACACGCGGTCTGTGCTCTCCCGCTTGCTTGACTCCCACGCTTCGCGGCGCGCGTTGATCCATGCCGTGTCGAGCGCGGGAGACCCCGCGGCAGCCATCACCAGCAAACGGCGAAACGATTCGGTGTCGCGCCGGATGGCGATGGAGGCGAGCAAGTCGAGGTAGGGCTCGCGCGTGATATTGAGCGAGAGCGGCAGCGCGCACGCGGCAAAAAGCTTGTCATCGTTTGGTTTGGTGCAGATATCGATCAGGCTCCGCATCGATGGCTGGGCAGCGTCCGATGCGAGCGCCCGGGTGAGCGCGACGATGTCGATCGAGGCAGGAATCGATCTCGACTCCGCGGCTGTCTTCAACGCGGCAATGACTGTCGCTTCGTCACCGAGATGAACGAGCAGCGGGGTAAGATGCAGGAGTCCTTGGGAGTAGCTTTTCAACGCGTCGGCGCGCGCCTTGGCTCCTTCTTCGTCGCGGTAGAGCGCGAGCAGCGCCGCGCGGTCCTGCGCGCCGGCGAGGGTTCCATGCTTGAGCGCCTCACGCAGCGCGTCATCGTTGTGCAGTGCGAGCGAAAGGGCGAGCAGATAGTCGGGCGACGAACGCTCCTGACTCAGCATTTTCGGCTGGCGCTGATCGACGATGCGCTTGAGTGTGGCGAAGGCCGACTCAGGGGTCGGTTCGAGCGCCGCGATCGTCGAAGCGGTCAGGGGGAAGGGCCTCATGCAGTGCGCGACCGCAAGCTGGCGCGCGAAGAAGGTGTTGGCCCGCAGAACCACTTCGCGCACGGCAATGCCTGCGGCATCCGGATCGTCGCTGTGGGCAAGTTTTTCAAGAAGCGCATCGGATTCCGGGGTGTCATACCAGCGGGCGATGGCGGCTTTCGCGCTGGCGCTGGCACCCGAAAACCATGGTTGTTTGAGCGCGTCAGGCGCGCGCTCGGGCAAAAGCCATGCGTGCGCGACCAGTAGTTCAAGGGCTACCGGCGTGCGGTCCGGAGCCGTTGCAAGCCAGCCAAGCGCTAGATCCACCAGCGCCGGATCGCCATACCCGGCAAGCATGCCAATGGCAGCGCGACGGATGTCGCCGTTCGCGCTTTCCAGTAACCCCACAAGTAGGTCACGTTGCGACGCCACGGGAAGGCCGCTCCACGGGAGCCACGTCACCGCCTGCGTCACATCGTTGTCAACGCGGGCGAGCTCACGGCGCCAATGTTCATCGCGGCCGACAGCCGCGAGCATCGTGAAACGCGCGCGTCCACCGGATGCCATCAAGGGCGAGTCGAGCACTTCGTGCAGGCCCTCGCGCGCGGCCATACCGACAAATTTGTCGCGCACCTTGGGATCGGTCTGCTGCTCTCCAAGCGCCAGCCAAGCGGCGCGCTGTTCCGGCGGAGCTTCGGCGAGGTTGACCAGCTCGAGCAGCAGCACGCGCATCGAAGCGTCGGGAGCCGCGCTGAAACGCTCGAGCATCGATGCGGCGTCGAGCGTTTTTCGCAAGCGGCGCAACACGCGATCACGCGCGCTGCGCACGCCGAGGTCCTGCTCGCCCGCGCTGGCCTGCGCCAGCTCGAGCACCAGTTCGAGCGGAGCGCTGTCGCCGACGCTGTCGATCAACGCAGAGCGCGCGGGGGAAAGCTGTGGATAACTGTCGAGGAGCGCCTGATAGAGTTTGACGGTGGGGTCAGAGCCAAGCGTAGCGGCGAACATGGCTGTCACTTTCGAGCGCTGCTCAGCCGTCGTGCAGGCAGGATAGAGACGGGCCCAAATTCCCGGCTCGGCCGTCATCTCGCCCGCCGGTAGACGGTTCAGCAGTTCGTCGATGGCATTGCGTTTCGGTTCGAGATGTTCGCGCACCACCTGCTGGTCAAGCCCAGCGACGCGCCCGATATAGCTGTCGAAAGGCGGCATTTCGCCCGAAATTCTAAACTGCTCGACGACCCACGAGGCGCGATGGCGCACCTCCGGCGAGGCATGCTTGCGATGATCGGCAAGGTGCGCGACCACGCGGCGCGGGAGAAGCAACAACTCCCTCGTGGCCTGCTCTCTCTCACGGTAGACGGACGACCCAAGCTGCTTGATGAGCGCTTGGGCGCGCGCGAGATCCTGCTCGGGAAGCTCCTGAGTATTTTTCTTGAGGTCGTCGATCCAGGCGTCAGGGTTTTGCTGGTTTGGGTCGGGTTGCAAAGAGTTCTGGGCCACGACACCGCCGAGCGAGAACATGGCGATCGATATGACAAAAATTACGCCCAAAAAAATGAATGAAGCGAAAACAAACGAGGGGCCGGCGCCTTGGCCGGGTTGTTGACGGTCATTCTTCGGCTCCGGGTCGTTTTGTCTCATGCCTGTTCCCGTCCGGTGTCCAGCGTCGCCAATTCCTTTAACGTGCGGATCGCCGTGAAGTCGGGATCTTCGCTTGCTTCGAGCGCGCGCATATGGGCAAGCGCGAACTTCAGCGTCGAGGAATCCCAGCCACGGTACCAAGGCGCGTGCCAAAAGGCTCGCAGTCCCCGCTTCCCGATAATTTCACGATGCGAATCGATCGTTCCGTGCGGCATGTTCGCGAGAATCTCTTGCGCGACATCCACCCCCACCGACGCGAAGCCCGCGCCGTAGACCCGTCCGTCGAAGGACGGCCCGAGCACTACGTCGAACTCCTCCATCGCTTCGAGCATTCCCTCGATCAGCACGGGGACAGGGTTGAACGTATCGTCAAGCAGCACGAGTGTCGCCTCGCCCGCGTTGACGATCCCCGGCGCCGGCGGGGTATCGATCTCCACCGGGGTGAGGCCAAATTCGGCGAGCACGTCGTCAAGGTCGCGGCGCATAGCCCTGCAAAGCGCCTTGAGATGTGCGGGCGCCTCCTCCCTGAGCAGGATCATTTGCAACTGCGACACTGGTTCACCGTGTTTCAATGCTGAACTCCATTCGCCGCGCGAGGTCTCTGGCCCAGGGAAGAATGTCCGTTCGCGCGCCGAGGCTCTTCCAGGCCTTGCGCGCGTCTTCGTGGTTGCCTTCGAGATGATACGAACGAGCGGTGAATATAGCCCGCCAAACCTGTCCGTCGACGTGGCCCCGCAACGCGCCGGGAACACCCTCACGAAGGGAAATCAGCTCTCCCGCTTTGCAGGCGGCGATCCCATCAGGGGCCTCTTCCGCAAACAATGCGTTGTGAACGGCATCGAGCCATGACTGCCATTCGGCGATTTCCGGATGGCGCGCGACGAGCGAATCGATATTCGCTGAAAGCGACACGTAATATCGTCCCGCGTCCTCGCTGCCGCGTGCAATGGCTTCTATATAGGGAACGCTCTCGATGGAGGTCAGGGCCCGCAATTCATTGCCGGTCAGCAGCCAGTCTTCCGGAACAGTCCATTCCTCAAGAATATGGGTAGCAAGTTCAACCGCATTAGCCCAACCGTTGTGCGCGCTTGCGCCGGCATCCCCCCTCGCGGCCTGATCGACCAGCGGGGCGAGCAGAAGCGCGCAGCGCAGAGGTTCGTGACGCAGCGATGGCCTGCCCGCCATCTCTTCCAGAATTTCCATGTGTTGTTCAGGCGGCGAATTGTTGAGCAGGTCTTCATAGGCGCGCAGACATAACGACGGCTCCCACTGGCTTTCTTCGACCGTGATGCGCGCAAGATCGCGGACGTCCTTCTCAAATCCGGCTGCCAAGGAGAAACGCACCATTGCCTCACGCAAAGCACAGACCACCTCGGCGCGGCGCCCGTCGTCACCTCTCGTCGCGCCGAAGAGCGCGCGCAGTTGCGACGGTGCGAGCACTGTATCGCTCCAGCCTCGCATGCGGCGTAGCACCTGTGCGTCGAGCAACATCAGCATGGCGTGAAAGCCGGTGTCGTTGGCTGATGCGCTGGTCTCGTCAAAAGCAGCCACCGCATCCCCGCAATATTTCCGCGCCTGATCGTCGTCTGGGCTCGCCTCGGCCAGGCGCAAAAGGCAGATGCCGCGCGCAAACTTTAAATCGTCGCCGCCGCTGCCGTTGTCAAGCAACGCGTCGATGCGCATCAAGGCCTCGCTCCACGCTCCCGACACCATCAAAAGATGGATGCGGCTCCCCTGTTCGGGAAGTTGTTGATAGCTCACTTCGCCAAGGGTCAACCTCGATGCCTCGCTGACAATTCCAAAGCCTTGAGCGCATTCATTCGCGGCGGGACGGAAATGATCCCGCAGAACCGCCTGTCCGGCCGTGACGTTGCCGCGGACGAGAGTCAGCTCTATTGATTCCGCGCGACGGTTGAGCGTCAGTCTGAGCGCGCCCTCGCCGTCGTCCACGGGAAGATTCACCAATTCATAGCCCTTATCCGTGACCGCAAACCGGCCGCGCCCGACGGTAACGCGCAATCCCGATTGCGGCGTATCCGGCGCGCCGCCGACAAAGCAATGCACCACCGCTTTCGCCGGTTCAATGTCCCGCACTTCGACAACCGCCTGATAGTCGCCCCAGCCGAACGCCGTGGTCCCGGGTTTCGCAAGGATTTCAATTTGCGATTCCGCAGCGTCGCGCGTAACGGTATGCCCCACCGTCGTGATCGTGGACGTCGCGCCGTGAACGAGAAGTTCAAGCTCCGGCGCGGGCGCATCAGCGCGAAAGGTCTTCTTTCCCCCGTAACGCGGCTCTTGCCCATATCCCGGATCGTTCAGCCCAACAAGGATCACCGACGTGATGATGACAATACCGACAGCGGCAACTATGACCGCTGCCGCATAGCGCCGCAACCAATAGAGCGCGCGGCCAACAGGATTGCGACCGCGCGCCAGAACCCACTCATGGGCAAGGAAACGCTCGATATCATCGGCGAATGCCTTCACGGTGAGGTAGCGCTTGCGGATGTTGCGGGCCATGGCCTTGCGGATGATCGCGCGGAGCGGAGCGCTCACCGCGCCAACGCCGAAGGCGGGACCTGCGCCCTCCACCACCGCCATCATCTGCTTGTGCGCGGGAACGTCCTTGTAAGGTTCGAGGCCCGTAACAAGCGTGTAAAGCGTCGCCCCCAATTGATAGATATCCGTGGCGGGTCCGATCAGCGCGACATCGCCCTTGGCTTGCTCTGGCGACATGTAAGCGGGAGTGCCGATTGCCATTCCGGTCTGGGTCAGGTTGCGCTCGGGCTTCATCCCGCGCGCAAGGCCGAAGTCGGTGAGTGCCGCGCTGCCGTCTTTGCGCAGCAAGATGTTGGCGGGTTTGATATCACGGTGAATCACGTCGCGCTCGTGCATGTGCGACACACCTTGGGCGACCTGCAAGATAATACGCGCCGCTTCGCGTTCATCGAACGCGCCATTACGCATCACGCGCCGGTCGAGGTCTTCGCCCTCGATCAACTCCATCACATAAAATGGACACCCCTCGTGGGCACCCGCTTCATAGACCGGGACGACGTTCGGGTGGTTCAGGCGTGCGAGCGTGACGATCTCGCGATCGAAGCGCTCGCGCTGTTCGCTATCCATGGCATGAATGGGTGAAAGCAGCTTGAGCGCCAGAGTGCGTCCGAGCACCTTGTCGCGAACTTTGTAGACGTGGCCCATCCCGCCGCGGCCGATGCGTTCCTGAATGACGAAGTGGCCGATACCGCGTCCGGGAGCGATCTCCGACGGGTCAGGTTCGAGCTTGTGAGCCGCGTGTGGCACCAGTCCCTCCGGGGTAGCGGCAGTTTAGCAGAGGACAGCCCGTGAATCGCCCATCATTTCCGCCAACTCATCTGTGCGCCGCGCGACATTCGGCTTTCCTCGAAGGAGAGGGGTTGATAAACCTCCCGCGTGGAGAAGGCCGCTCCATCTACACCTGTCATGATCGCCTCCAACGGCGTCGTCGACGGCCCGCTTTTCGGCGGGGTGGCGCGTTTCGGATTCCCCATGGTCGTGGCGATGTTGTTGCACGGCTCGTTCAACCTTGTGGACGCATTTTTCATCGGCGGGATGGACGATGCCCGCGACCCGCTTGCCGCCGTCGGCAACTGCGACCCGTTGCTGATGATCGTTGTCGTGTTCGCCAACGGTATCGCCACCGCTACTGTCGCCATGATCGCCCGCGCCAAGGGGGCGGGCAGGGAAGCGGACATGCGGCGCGTCACGGGCCAATCGATCGTTCTGGTGCTTCTCATCTCGGCTGTCTTCGGGGTAAGCGGAGCCGTCTTCGCCCGCGAGATCGGCTATGCCATGGGCGCGCGCGGGAATGTGCTCGAACTGACAGCGCAATATCTCGAACTGATGTTCGCCGGAACCTTCGCCATGATCGTCCTGCTGCAACTGACGTCGATCCTTCGTGGCGCCGGCGACGCCCGAGGGCCGACGATTATCCTCATCACGGCGAGTCTGCTCAATGTGATCTGGGATCCGATCCTGATTTACGGGCTCTGGGGGGCGCCGGAACTCGGGTTGATGGGCGCCGGATGGGCGACGATCGCGGCGCGACTCGTGGGCTGCGCGCTGGCGCTGATCCTCTGCCTACGCTCGAGGTTCCAGGTTTTCCCGAAACGCGGCGAGTGGCACATTGACGGAGGGTTGCTTCGCAAGCTTGTAGCGCTCGGCATACCGAATTCCGCGCAAATGATCGTGCGCGTACTGGCGGTCGTCGGCCTGGTGGCGCTGGTGAACCATACCTTCACCACTCCGGAGGATCAGTCAGAAGTCGCCGCCTTTGGTCTCGGCATCCGCTTCGATATGGTCGCGATGTTCATCGCCATGGGCTGGGGGGCCGCAGCTTCAACCTACGTCGGTCAAAACCTCGGAGCGCGCAAGGTTCGGCGCGCGCAGCATGCCGCCTGGATCGCGGCGCTGTGCGCATTCATGACCTTGCTTTTCGTCACCGGCGTGGCGCAGGGGATGGCTGAAACATTGGTCGGCATTTTCGCTCCCGGCGAGCCTCGCGTGATCGAGATCGGCGTCGAGTATCTCGGCATCGTCAGTTTGAGCTATGCATTCGCGGGGGTTGGAGTGGTGATTTCGCTCGCTCTCAACGGGGCGGGAAGCACCCGCGCTCCGGCAATTATCGATGGATTGGTCTATGGTTTGCTTATTCTTCCGGCAGCCGCAATTCTGGTCGTTGGCATGGGCCTCGACCGGAAGGCGGTGTGGTATTGCGTTTGTGGCGGAAATATTGTGTTAGCAATGGTTTACGTCGCTTGGTTTACGCGCGGAAGGTGGCGCAGAATTGCTCTGTAGGCTTCGTTGTGGGGAGAAATTTCTTCCCATACGAAAGCTAGGATAGGCAAGCATGGCTGGCATTTCGGGCATCCTTGGGAATGCGTCAGGCCTCGACTCCGAGGCTCTGATCCAGGCGATTCTCGCCGCGCGCCAGCAGGCCATTGATTCTGTTCAAGAACGCATCAACAAGGAAGACGACAAGAAGGAAGGCTACCTCGCCGTCCAGTCGTCCCTTGCGAACATGCAGGAAATCGCGCGTCGCCTCCATAACGGCACGGCGTTCAACGCGTCAATTATCCAGAGCTCGAACGCCTCGAAACTGCTGGCCACAGGCACGACGACCAGCCTGGAAGGAACGTTCTCCTTCTTCGCCCATTCGCTCGCGTCCGTATCTCAGTATGTGTCTAACGGATTTTTCAATACTGCCTCGGCGAAAGTGACGAACACCCCGGGCACGATGACGGTTGAAATCGGCAATGCCCGCCTGTACCGCCCCACGGACCTCGACGCGCTCAATGGCTCGACCGGCATCGACCGCGGCAAGATCCGCATTACTGACGATACCGGAACGTCCACGGTGATCGACCTCACCAACGTCGTGACCATCGACGACGTGATCGACAAGATCAATAGCAACGGCACAGTTCAAGTCGAGGCGCGCGTCAACGACATGATCGGCTCAGGCCTTCTCGGTCAGGGTCTGGTCATCGAAAACGCCAGTGGCGCCGGAACGATCAAGGTCGAGAACGTCGGCTTCGGTTCGACGGCCACCAGCCTTGGGATCGAAGGCACGAACGCCATGGGCGTGATCGTTGGCACGCGCATCAACAGCATAGGCGTTCAGACTTCGCTCGCGTCGCTCAACGACGGGCGCGGCGTCGGCGACGGCATGTCGACGCTCGGCATCCTCACCATTACCGGCTCGGGCGCCGCCATCAACGTTGACCTGACTGACGCCAAGACCATGGGAGACGTCGTCACGCTGATCAACGCCCAGGCTGGCACCGTCACCGCATCGCTCAGCGGAACGAGCATCAAGCTCAGCGATGCAGGCATGCCCGCGTCGATCACTGTCTCGGGCCTGTCCGCGACCATGGACTCGCTTGGCATCGACAGCGCCATGCTGCTCAATATGGGCGGCGGAGACTTTCTCGGGCGTCCGGTGATCGCGTCGCTTAACTCGGTTCTGACCAGTTCGTTGGCCGGCGTGAGTGGAACCGGACTTCCCGGAACACTCGCGGCGGCATCCTCCTTCGATATCACCGACTCCATGGGTGGCATCACCACCGTGAGTTTCAGCGGCCGGGAAGACATTTACGAAATCCTCGATCAGATCAATAACCCTATCGGCCCCGCTGCGAACGTGCTTGCTCGCATCGACAAGGCCGGTACGGGCATTGAGATCGTCGACAAGGCGGGTGGCGCAGGCTCCTTGACGATCACCGATACCGTGGGGACGCTCGCGGCCGCCATGGGCCTCGCTGGCGTTCACGCCGACGGTCTGGCCGACGCGGGCAATCTGAACTTCAAGCACTTCCACGGCAACCGCAAACTGACAGAATTCGGCTTCGACTTCGGGCCGCAGACCGGATCCATAGATGTCACACTGGCCGATGGATCGCAACAGCGCATCGACATCTCGCTTGCGGAGACAGTTGGCGACGTTATCGACGCGCTCAATACGCTGCCAACGTTGTCCGTCAGCATCGGCCCATACGGAGACGGCTTGCGTATCGTCGATTCGAGCGGCGGCACCAGTCCGTTGACATTCCGCGATTCAGCCGGAAAATTCGCCAAAGCGCTCGGGCTGCGCGGCACCTTCGATTTTGCCGCCACCATCGACCGCAGGCTCGAGTATGACATCGCGGTCGACGCCGGCGATTCGCTCAACAAAATCGTCGAGAAGATCAAGGCGCTCGAAGTGGATGTGATCGCGTCGATCGTGGATGACGGGTCAGGCGCCAATCCTTACCGTCTCTCGCTCACCGCCACCGAACCAGGCGTGCGCAACGACATCAACGTGCGTACGGACATCGACTCCTTCCGATTTGATCAGACGTCGGTTGCCTCTGACTCGATCATGCTCTACGGTAATTCCACCGGCAGCGCCGACCCTGTTGTTGTCCGCAGCATCACCAATACGTTTAAGAAGGTGCTCGAAGGAGTGACGCTCGACCTGCTCGGCGTGTCCGACGAGCCCATCAACGTGACCGTCACACGCGACCTTGAAGCCGT
Organism: Planctomycetaceae bacterium; assembly: GCA_013360495.1. Classification (GTDB taxonomy): domain Bacteria; phylum Planctomycetota; class UBA8742; order UBA2392; family JABWBM01; genus JABWBM01. Next base: position 14,420 of record JABWBM010000003.1, on the reverse strand, counting down.
TTCGAACGACGTCAACGAATTGGTGGACACCTTCAACGCTATGAAGGACCGGATCGACGAGCTGACCGACTTCAATATCGAAACCCTCGAAGGCGGTCCACTGCTCGGAGACAATACGCTACGCGGTCTCGAGTTCAGCTTGATCCGGGCTTATATCGATCTCGTAGAAGGCTTGCCTCTCGGCGCTTCGACGCTTGCGTCCATCGGCATTGAAATTGACAACGACGGACGATTGACCATCGATAACGAAATCCTGCTGGAAGCGCTCGAAAACCGCTCGCAGGAAGTACAGGATATCTTCGCCAACAGCGGCAAGATCACACCCGACACAAAATTCAAGAACTGGAATAACGGCGATGGCATCAAGGCGTCGGACAGTGGCGCCGACTTGCGCATCACCTTCGCTGACGCTTCGGCGGATCTGCTGATCGACGTTTCGAGTTATACAACACTCGACGAATTGCTCGACGCGATCAACGCCGACGCGCGCATCACGGCAGAAATTTCCGCCGACGGCAGGCGCCTGATCTTCACCGACAACACGGTACCGACCACCGGAACGTTCAGCATTCGCGACGAAAACAATTCGGGAACAGCGCTTTCGCTTGGCTTGACCTCAACCATCGCCCAATCCGGCGTGGATTTCCTCGAGACAAAGAAAATCTCACTCAACACGGAATTGGGCGTCGCGCGTCGGATCGACAATCTAGCGCAGGAATACATCGAATCCGAAGGCTTGATCGATCAGGCCACCGAGAATATCGACGAACGTATCAAACGTCTGAACGAACAGATCGAGACGATCAACGAACGCATCGAACGAGAGCGAGAACGCCTCGAAAGGCAATTCGCCGCCATGGAAGCCACACTCGCCGAGTCGCAACAAATGAACACTGTGCTCCAACAACAGGCCGAGTCCTCCGCGAAGAACAACGAAAAATAAACGCGGCGTAGACCGCGGCTCGTTTTTGAGGCAAACTCCCTTTCAATGAAACGCCCCCTTCCGGAACTCCTTGGCATATTCGCGCCGTTTCTGGCGGTTGCCATCGCGCTCGTTCTTGTCGCACAACGCGAACTTGAGTTCATCGATTCCCCGCTGGTTCTCGGCGCGATTGAATGCGCCGTTCTTGCCGCCGTCGCTATCATATTCGGTTTAATCGGCGCCGCTGTCGCGACTGCTCTGCTGACGGCGTTGCTTTTCATCGTCAGTCCCGCCCATCACGAGGGAATGCGGGTGGCGTTTCAAATGGTCCCGCTCGCTGGCTGGGTTGCTATTGGCGCAATCGTGGCCCAGCGCTTTCTCTCAGGCTGGAAACGCAGGCGATTGGCCGGCGCGGGCAGCGAGATCAAGGAGCTTCGCGCGCGCGTCGCGCAGCTTGAAACACTCAGCACAGCGGGCAGCGTGGCAGAGGTTCTTGGCGCCGCAAGCGCCGCGTGGCGCGTCGAACTCAAAAAGATCGTCGACAACGGAAGCTTCCTGCTCGCAAAACTTCCTCAAGGACTGCGGCAGACGCGGGAAGCGCGCGAGTTCGAGGCGGCTCTCCGCGCGGCATCGGGGGATCTCGCGGCGCTCGACATGCTCGCCGGCGCCATGCGCTTCGAAGTCCAACAAGAAGCGCAACTCGCCGACGCCGTGCGCCGCGCCGTAGAACGCACACATGATATCTTCGAGCGCCTCGGCCTTACCGTCGAATTCGACATTGAAGAGGGCGGCGTGCCTTGCGCCTTCGATATGGAATTGCTCACGTCGGCACTCGTCAACGTCTTGATCAACGCAGCGGAAGCGTCAGGCACAGGGGCGAAGATTACCGTGCGCGCGATTTCGGACTTTCGCGGCGAGCGCGGCGTAATTGAGATCATCGACCGGGGAAGCGGCATCAACTCCGACGTGATGCCCTACATCTTCAAACCCTTCTTCACCACCAAGCCCGACCACCTCGGCCTCGGCCTCGCTGTCGCGCGCGAGATCGTCGCGCGCATGGGCGGCTCCATCGCCGTCGCGGCGAACGAAACGCGTGGCGTCACTTTCCGGGTGCGCATGCCGATGAAACGCGCGGAGCTGGTTGGCCAGACAGCCGATCTCGCCCGCGCCCGCAAGGCGGCGGCGTCGGGGGAGGAGCCGGTGATACCACAGGAAAAAATCCTGCACCACATCAAACGATTGCAGCAAAACCATGACGCCTGATTTCCTCGCCATCGACGTGGGAAACACCAACGTCACCATCGGCGTCATGGCGGGGACGAACCTCACAAAACTCCTCAACATTCCAAGCACCCGCGGCGAGGGCTCCGAAATAGCCGACCTCGCCAGCACGGAGCTTTCGCGCATCGAGGGGATCGCGAAGTGCGAGGCGGCCATTGCCTCAGTCAACCCGAAAGGCGCCGAACGCGCCGTGCGCCTGTGCGAAAGGCTGCTCGGGAAAAAACCTTGTATCCTCGGATTGGACCGCCCCGTCCCCATCGGCAATCGCGCGTTAAAGCCCGAACAGGTCGGCATGGACAGGCTCGTCAACGCGCTCGCGGCGTTTCGTCGCGCGAAAGGGGCGGCCATCGTGCTCGACTTCGGCACCGCGCTTACCTTTGACGTCGTCGACAACAGGGGCGACTACCTCGGCGGCGTGATCACGCCGGGCATCGGTCTCGCCATGCGCGCCCTGAGCGATAACACGGCGTTGCTACCGCTCGTCAAGCCGCAAGGGAAACCCGATCCTATCGGCCGCGATACGGAGAGCGCCATCAACTCTGGCGTGTACTACGGATACATCGGACTTGCGCGGAACATCATTCAGGAACTGTCGGCGAACTTCCCCGCCCGTCCAAAAATCTACGTCACCGGCGGCGACGGCGAATATCTCGCCTCCGGCATAGGCATGGTTGACGAGGTCGTGCCGGCATTGACGCTTGAAGGCATCCGCCTCGCCTATTTCGGTTAATTTTACGCGGAATGGCCATCTACGCGCATCGCGGCGAAGGCCCGCACGCTCGCCGACATCGTCACCCACGCAAGCACGAGCAATACGATGTGCAGCGCGTTGGCTTCGAACCCACCTGTGAAGAGCATGCCCGCCACGGCGATCACGATGCCCGCCCCGCACACGATGCTCCAGATGAGCACGGCGCGCATCGCTTGCCGGCGCGCGAACATTCCAGACAACATGCCGAGCGCCACGCGGCTGCCATCGAGCGGGAAAAGCGGAAGCATGTTGAACACGGCAATGGCGAGGTTGGCGGCGCCGATCCACCATGCCAGACCAACCGGTGTCGTATGCGTAGGGACATACCATCCATCGATCACATGACCCGAATCGGGCGCGTGAACGAATGAAAGAATCCCCGCGCCGAGCAGGAGGTTGACGAGCGGTCCGCCCATGGCGATCAGCCACTCGTCCGCGGGGCGCGCGTCTTTCCTTTCGAAACTTGTCATACCGACGAAGGACAGCGCGATCATGTGCGGCCTAAAACCCCGGAGCGCCGCCAAGAGCGCGTGGCCGAGTTCATGGAGAAACATACAGACGAAGAGCGCCAGCACCAGGAGCAGCAACGCCATATGCTCGAAGATTCCACCTCGCCCGGCGCTGAATGACGTATAGGCAGCGTGGATGGCAAGCGCCGCAAACAGCGCCAGAATGCTGATGCTGATCCGTAGCTTGATCCCGAACAACGTAGCGAGCGGAATCGTTCGCGAAAAGAAACCGGGAAGGTAGGCGTTTTCTCCCGGAGCGGTCATGCCTGACCCGGCTCGTTGAGCAGACTATCGATCTCGCTCGCGGACATGGCGAATTGCTTGAGCGGGCTTTCAGGAATAACGATGGCCGGTTCCGGCTGGGGCGCTTGCATTCCGGCGGCCGTGGCCATCTCTTGCTCCATGCCCCCTTGCCCGGGCAGGGGGAATTTTTGCATCGTCACGGCAGCGTCGCGATTTTCGCGCATAGTGTTGTACGATGAATCGAGCGGGGGCTCTCCACCGTGCATCACCGAGCGGATGGCGCCCGCGATCGCTTTCGCCGGGTTCCGGTCGTCCTCTTCGAGCACTTGGGAAATGCCGTTCGCGGTGACGGCTTGAGGACCCGCGGGCGATGCGATCCCTGACGCGAGGGATGCGAGCACTTGCGCCACTTCCTCCTGCACCATCAGCCCGGACTCGACGGACAGGGTGGTGACCTTCATTCCCGGCGGAAGCTGGCCCTGAAAGCCGAACAAACGCTGGCGCTGGTTCGGCGTGAGCAGGCGAAGCTCGACCGCGCGGGTCAAAAAACGGATTTCGCTTTCGTCGAACATGGCACGCTCCGTGACCTGTTCTTCGTTCCCCTCTATAAGAATACGCGAAGCCTACCACGGGAAAAGACCGATTGCACGCCCTTACTTTCCCGCGAACACCAGCAACCCCGCCTCGATGCGATAGCGCTCGCCCGTCTGCGGGCAAACGAGACTGCTTGGCAGAGTATGGCCAGCCCGCGAGACCCACGCCGCCCTGCGCGCGGGAACGCCGAGCATCAACGCATAGTCCGGCACGTCGCACGTCACGACCGCGCCCGCGCCGATCATGGCGTACTGCCCGATGGTCACGCCGCACACGATGGTGGCGTTGGCGCCGATAGTCGCGCCTCGCTTGACAAGCGTTGGCTTGAATTCGCTTTTACGCTCGATGAAGGCGCGCGGGTTGATGACGTTTGTAAACACCATCGACGGCCCGCAGAAAACCTCGTCTTCGAGTGTCACACCGGCATAAACCGATACATTATTCTGGATTTTGCAACGCGCGCCGATGTTTACGTCGCGGTCGATGTAGCAGTTCTGGCCGACGATCGTGCCTGCGCCGATGCTCGCGCCGGGCATCACATGGGCAAAGTGCCAGACGCGCGCGCCTGCCCCGATCACCGCTCCCGCATCGACAATCGCGCTTTGATGGATCATAGGTTCAGCCATAAGCGCCACCATATCAAGAAGTTGCGCGTTTTCCAAAAATCCTTCCCGGCTGAAATTTCCGCGGGAAAACAGCGAATAACGGCACAAGAATCCATAGTCATCTGGTTCGTGTCGCAGGAGGTTATGCCATGTTTCTCTTCAAGATCATCAAAGCTGTCGTCGTTATCGCCGTCGTCGCGGCGCTCGTCGTGTTCCTCGCCACGCTGGTGCTCGGGCGCGAGCGGGTGAAGAACATCGCCACATCGTTGCGCACGGCAGCCCAGCAAAAAGCCGATGAGTTGACCGGCGAGCGCGCAAATGTGCAGGACGAGCTTGAAAGCCTCGCGGAAAGCTATCCGAAACGCATCGCCGACGTCCGCTCGACGCTGAAGGAAGCGCAGACCCAAGCGTCGTACATTGAACGCGAGCTGGAACACAAAGACGCGGTGATCGCGCTCTGCGCCAAGGATATCGCCGAGCTTGACGCATTGATCGAACAGGCCGGAGTAGAGGGAATCGTCACCTTCCGCGGCACGGTCTATGGCCTTGACGAGGCACGCAAGCTCCGTGACCGCGCCATCCGCACGCGCGATACATATCTTACCCAGCACTCGAATCTGAACGCGGAACTGGTGGCCGCGCAGAAGCAGGTGGCTTCGCTGGAAAAGGAACTTGAAAGCATCAAGAAGGAACAGCAGGCGTTCGAGACCGAACGCGACACTATCCTGCGCGAAGTGGAACGCCTCGAACGCAACCAGCGGCTGATCGAGCGCAACAAACGCCGGGTTGAGCAAACAGCTGGCATCGATCCCCAACCCTCGCTCGAGCGCATCCGCAAGGAACTGGAACGCAAGCGCACAGAGCAAGAGGAGCAGATCAAAGCTCTCGAAACCCCGGCTCTCGACTATGACAGCCGCGCCCGCTCAGGCGAAATCCTGCCCTCGCCCGTGCAATAACGGGATGGGTTCCGGAAAAATGCATCAAAGGCCCCGAATCGCAGGGGCCTTTGTGCTTTTCGTGCGTCTGTTAAGGATTCGTCTGGGAATCAGCGCAAAAATGCGAAAAATACAGGATTTTTGAAACTCCAATGGGGCTTTCACGCCCTTTAACGAGTGGGAAAGTATCTTCCCATAGGCTTCGCTTTTAAGAGCGCTAAATCGTATTGCATTTCAGTGACAAAAGACGCGAAAATCATCTAAACTCGGGACAATACCAGTGGCTTTAGGGCAACAGCAAATGATCGCTTTCCAGTGTGGCGCGTGTGGTCAGGGCTATAACGTCAAGCCAGAGCTTGCCGGAAGGTCGACCACGTGCAAAAAGTGTGGATCCCCCATGCAGGTGCCAATGATGATGGCGCCACCATTGCAACCCCCGCCCGTAATGCATCAGCAGCAGATGTATCAGCAACCCATGCAGCAGCCGATGCAGCCACGCCCGCAAGGCCCACGCCGCCCAACCCAACCGCTCCAGCAGATGGCGCCGCAACAGCCACCCCAGCAGTTTCAACCCATGGGTCCCGGCCGTCCGACGCAACGCGTCAACCAGCCCATGCCGGGCGGCGTAGCGCCCACCAAGGTCATCAACCGCGCGCAATTGCAGCAGCGCCACACGACGCAGGGACTCGACATGAATGGCGGCGCTCCGGTGCTGCGCAAAGGCGACACCGCGTTCGGTGCCCGCCCGGTTACCGGGCCGGTCATGCCCCCGCCTCCACCACCACCCATGCAAATGCAGCGCGGCCCAGTTGCTCCGGTACAACGCCAAAACCGTGCGGGAGCCGCCGGACTTTCCCGCCGCGCGGCTCCACCCGAGCGCATGGCTACGGCGCCGCGTAATAAGAAGAAGAGCAAGGGATTGGTGATCAGCTTGAGTTGCGGCGGCTGCGCACTGCTGCTCGTGATCGTGCTCATCGTTGTGTTCTCGTCCAGCCCGCCGGACACGGGTGGAAGCGGAACAACCGCCCCTTCGGGCAGCACGCTCGGCACGGACGCGGTAGAGAAGGCGCGTCTCGCGGAACTCGCAGAGGTGAAGAAGAAGCTCGACGCGGTATCCACCTGGGCCGCGAGCGAGATCAACCAGAGCAACTATTCGAGTCAATGGACCAAGTATAAAGAAGTCAAGGGGCTTCAGGAGAAAATACCCGCCGAGTTGACCATCCAGTACCGGGATTCGCTCAAAATGCTCGCCGACCTCATGGGCAAAGAGCCGAAACCCGGTGAATTTAAAACGAAAGATCAGCGCACGATAGCCGAAACGCTCAAGAACGACGGGTTCGAGGAAACCGCGCGGAAAATCGCTTTGATGGTGTGCCAGACCTCGCAGTACAAACGCTCCATCGAAAAGAAGCGTCCTGATGGCGCATACGAAAGCATCGACGATCAGGACTACATCTGGCTCGAAGGGCTCGCGGGCCTCAAGTCATACCAGCAGCCCGACGAAATCACCGAAGCCACGTATATTTATCAATTCGAGGAGTACCTCGAGTATCAGAAGAAGCAATCGGAAATGCGGGAAGAATATGGCGAGGGCGCCTGGCCGGAAAAGGCCATCAAGGAAATGCAGGAAGCCGAAAAGCCAGTCATCGCGAAGATCGACGAGATCAAGGCAGCCGCCGAGAAAGACGGTGGCTTCGCCATCTACGCCGCCAGGGCGTTCACGTCGTTCAGAAACCGCTATGGTAAACCCCCGCACTTTCCGGGGAAGTGGACGTATTACTATGCCAAGCCCTTCATCTTTTTCCTCGAACTCAGCGACGGAGAACGTGACAACCAGCGGACGACGGAGCAGATCACCGAAAGCCTCCAGACGAAATACAAAATCCTCCGCGACCTGGTCGAGTTCTTCAATCAGAACTTCCGCGATCCGTGGAAGCTCAAGCGCAAGTATCCGCTCGGTGTCTCCGAAGAAGAGCAGGATAAATGGCCGCTCGAAATCATTGTATTGATGGACGACGAGCGCTATCAGGCGTACGGCAAAGACGCCATGGGCGGGGCGCTCCCCCCCGGCGCACGTGCACACTATTCGCCGACTTACCGTCAGGTCATCACTTGGGACGACCCGCAGTCAGAGTTCAACAAAGAGACCCAGTGGTTCGACCGTTCGGTGATCATCCACGAGGCGTGGCACTTCATCTCAAGCATCTACATGGATGAGCGCAAAACGTTCAAGGACCCGAAATCCGGCAAGAACGAGGGACTGCCCGGTTACAGTTCGCTGCTCATTCAGGAAGGGCTTACCGACATGGTGGCCGGCTTCGAGACCGACGGCGAGAACTACACCTTCCGCAAGCAGAACCACGCCCGTCTCGACAATCTTCAGGAAGCCACACGCGCGATCACTGCTGCGTGGAAGACTTTTACAGAACAACATGCCAGCGCCTCACAAAAATATACCGGCGAGGAATATCAGGAAGGCAAATGGGCCTCGTGCTTCGACATGCGGGGCGTTGTCATCCCGAACGCATACCCCTTCTGCCAACATGCGACGCTTTTATCTTTAAGGCGGTGGGGCATGGATCGCCACCCGATCTCATACGGCTGCCGTTCCGCCGCCACAGGCATGTATTATGCCGCCGGATGCCTCACCTCGTATTTCTTCCATATGAACGACAAATATCGCGACAAGTTCTATCAATGGTGCTGCGACGACTACCACGACCGGATCGACAAGAATATCGGCAAATTCATCATCAAGTACTACAACGGCGAGATCGACGTCAATCACGAGCATTTCACATCGTTACCGGGGTTCACCTCGTTCTGCAAAATTTTCGGCCTGAACGGCTGGGACGACCCGAAGTGGCACGAAATGACCGACGAATTCCTCGACTGGATGATGAAGCTTGAGCCGGTAGACATCGGCAAGGGATTCGAGGTGGACGACCTCAACAAGGACGGTGGCAATGGCAACGAGGACGGATTCAACGATGCGCGGAGCTATTCCTTTGGCGGCATCGCCTTCCCGCCGCTCAAAATTCCAACGGTAGTACCGCCTCAGGCTCAATCATTCAAGGAATCGGGCCAGACAAACCGGCGCCATGCCCCGTTCGAGCTGCCTCAGGCTGCGTTCGAGAGGGACGCCATACTGCGGCCGGTATATACGCGCCTGACGCGGCGGCCAAGCCCGCAACTCACGGCATAGGGAACCGTCCCGAGCAGGTTCGCCAGTTCCTCGATCTTGATCTCTTCGTTGCCATCGCGACCGATCAGCGTCACGATGTCGCCACGCTTCACACCCGGAATAGCTCCGACATCGACCATCACATAATCCATGGCGATACGCCCGACCATGGGCGCGCGCCGCCCGTGGATCAAGACCTGCGCGCGATTGGTGAGCTGCACTGGCAACCCGTCGTTATAGCCAACGGGGAGCGTCGCGATGCGCGTGGGTGCCTGGGCGTACCACTTGCGGTCGTAGCTTACGGGCGTCCCCTCGGCCACGTCCTTGATGAACGCGACTTGGGTTTTAAGTGTCAGCACCCGCTTGAGATCGAGGGGTGTGACGAATTCAGGCGCCGCGCCGCTCAACCCATAGAGCGCCAAACCCGGCCGCACCATATCGAAGTGAGCGTGAGGCATGGAAATCGCCGCCGCGTGGTTGGCGGCGTGAATGGTGAGGTCGTGGTAGCCGAGCGTTTTGGCAAGCTCAACTACGGGCAAAAAACGCGAAAGCTGGCGCTCTGTGAACGTGCGCGACGCTTCGCCCGCGCTCGAAAAATGCGTATTGATCCCTCTGAGTTTGAGGTTGGGCATTGTGCGCAACGCCCGAAGGATGCGCACGGCCTGATAAGGGTCCGCCCCGAGCCGCCCCATGCCGGTATCGATCTTGAGCTGGACTTCGGCGACCTTGCCCATGCGGCGCGCAACCGCGGCGATTTCCCGTGCCATCTCGAGCGAATGCAGGTTCGCCTGCACACCAGCGCCGATCACAAGATCGATTTCACCGGGAACGATGGTGCCGAGGATCAGGATGGGCAGGTTGATGCCGGAATCCCGTAGTTCGAGGGCTTCCTGACTGTCGCCCACGCCGATGGCGTCGAGCTTTTGCGCTTCGAGCAGTTTGGCGACCATCACGGCACCGTGGCCGTACGCGTCGGCCTTCAACACAGCCATAATTTTCGTTGCCGGCGCAACATGCCCCCGAAGCGCCCGATAGTTGTGCGCGATGGCGTCGCAATCAATCTCTGCCCAGACACGATGATGGTGCATGGCGTCCACTCCGCGCCATGTATCGGCAGATTGGGCGATATTTTCGAGAGGAAACGACGGGAAATCGGTAATAGCAGAGGCTGTTCCCACCGCTCGTCATGCCCGCGAAGGCGGGCATCCAGAGCCTATCACCGATACTTCGTGCGCCTGGATTCCTGGGCGCTCGGCGTAACGCGCTTTGCGCTTGCCTCACGTCGCGGGAATGACAAGCGTAGATACAGTGCTCTACGCCCTTACCCCGCATACGATATTGCGGAAGCGGGTCGGGCTTGCACCGTGGGACATCTCGGCCACCTGCATAGGCTGGCCCTTGCCGCAGTTGATAACGCCCCAGATGTCAAAGTGGTTCTGGTCGCCGATGGCGTCGCAACTCCCCCAGAACTCGGGCGTAATGCCCTGATAGGTCGGGTTCTTGCAAATGCCCGTGATCTTACCTTTCTTGATGATGCGGCCGATCTCCGCGCCGAACTGGAAGTTCAGACGCATTTGATCGATGGACCAGGAACGGTTGACTTCCATCATGATGCCGTCGTCGGTCCCGCCGATCATCTCGTCGAGAGTCGACGTTCCCGGCATGAGCGAGAGGTTCGGGATGCGGGTGATCGGGAGGTTCCAGAAACCAAAAGCCCGGTTGCAGGCGTTACTGCATTCTTTCTTCACGAAGGGCGCGGTCTCGCGGGTCGTGAACCAGTTCTTGTGAATGCCGTTCTGCACCACATGAAAGCGCTGGGCCTTCACGCCGTCGTCGTCGTAGCCGAAGGTGGCGAGGCCGCCGGGCAGCGTCGAATCGCCAACGAGGTTGACGAGGTCGCTGCCGTAGCGGAAGGTCTTCTTGTGCAACTCAGGCAGCATGAAGCTTCGGCCCGCGAAGTTCGCCTCAAAGCCGAGTACACGGTCAAGCTCGTTGGCGTGGCCCACGGATTCGTGGATCTGCAGCGCCATCTGCGGGCCGTCGAGGATCAGCGTCGTGCGTCCAGACGGGCATTCGGGCGCAGTGAGCAGCGCGATCGCTTCGTCGCGGATACGCTCGGCATTGCCGAGGAAGTCGTAGTGGCCGAGAATTTCGTAGCCGACGCACTTGTGGTTCCCGCCCCAGCTTTGCGGGAAGCTGCGGATCTGCGATTCGCCCTTGTCGGCGGCGAGCGCGCTATAGCCCGCGCCAGAGCGCGTGAGAATCTGCTCGATCATGCTGCCTTCGGTGGTGGCATGAACCTGATGCTCGCGCTGGAATTGCATGTTGAAGGTCGCGACCTTGATTTGCGGCTTCTTGCGCAGGATCTCGTCGACTTTCTGCATGAAGCCGATTTTCTCCTCGATCGGAACACTGAAGGGATCGATGGCGAAGGGCGTGGCCCAAAAATCTTCGTAGACGGGCTCGGGCGCGAGGCGCACATCCTCGGACTTGCAGAGGGCGGAAGCAGCCGCCACGTCCACCGCGCGTTTGGCGGTCTTTTTGATGTCTTCGGCATTGAGAGAGCTGGTGCAGGCGAAGCCCCATGCGCCGTTTTTGAGCACGCGGATGCCGATGCCGGCGATCTCGCTCTGCACGAGGTTGCTCACGCGGCCATTGCGCAGCGTGATCTGCTCGTTGCGCAGCACCATCACGCGCGCGTCGGCGAACGAGGCTCCGAGTGATTGTGCGGTGTCGATGGCATTGCGCGCTTCCTGCTTCACGTAAACTCCTTGCCCGATGAGTGAAGCGGGAATTATGGCTTTGATTGGCTGCGAGTCAAAGGCATATGCGAAGAGGGGTGCATTCCAAAGAAGCGTTCGAATGCGGCGTCTGACGGGCTGCCCATAACCCTCATGCCCTCTTAAAGGGAGACAATGCGGCTACGGATACATGAAATATCCGGCGCCCCTCAAGTCTCTCATTAACGGTTGCCGTTCCCAAGCGAGCGGTTTTCTGTAGCGTCACGCGCCCTGTGAGGCCGGTCAGTCGAGTCGCTATGCGACGAGGCAGGCCGAACACTGTAGGGGACAAACGTTTCTTCAACCGTTCGGTATACCGAATGACATGGGTAAGACGCCGTGCAGGAACGCATGGCTCCTTCGGTGGGAGGTATGACGATGAAACGAACGCTTTTACCGCTGCTCGTGGCGTTACTCCTGATTGGCGGGGTTGCTTGGATTCTCCACGAACCGGAGATGGCACTGCTGCCGGAGGAGGACGACCCCATCCTCGCGGACGAACTACCGTCGAGTCCGGTCAAGGCAACTACGGAAGAGCCGCTGCCCGAGCAGCCGACGCCAGAGCAGCCGCCAGCGCCTACGGTCACGCAGCCCGAACCAAAGCCCGAACCACCGAAGCCGCAAGAGCCGCCCGTTACGAAACAGGCGCAGTCCATCAGCGGCGTGGTGCTGAAGTCGGAAGATCGCAAGCCGCTCGCGGGCGCCACGGTGAAGCTCAGGTCGTTTACGACAAAAAGTGGCGCCGAGACGTCAAAGAGCGATGCTGAGAAGTCAAAGGCGGGGACAAAGTCTGCCATGGCCTCTGGCGTCGCAACGGCGCAGACGGACAACAAGGGCGCGTTCATATTCGACGAGATCGCACCCGGCGTGTATCTCGTCATGCTGGACTTTAATTCGATCTCTCCCGATTTGTCGGCCTATGCAAGCACCGATCTGCTCGACGGCACCAGCCGCGTGGTGACAGTCAACGAGGGCGATACCGTCACAGAGATCGAACTGCTGACGCCTTTCACGCCCGCAACGCTCCGCTTCGACCTGATGCCTGTGCCGCTCGATGACGTGCGCGTTTACCTCCTTGGCGCAATGGACCGTAAGCCCCATGATTTTAAGCCGCCGCACCGGGACAGGTTCAAGGTCGAAGGTTTGAATGCTGCCCACACACACGTATTGATTCTTGCTAAGGGTTACGGAGCGAAACTCGTGGAGATCGGGCCGGAGCCGGGCAAAGATCTCGATTTGGGACGCATTCAACTGGAATTAGCCAATGAAGAGTTGCACGGCAACGTCAAGAGTTTGACGGGCGAGGCGGTGGCTGGCGCGACCGTCAAGCTCACGCCGACATTCCCCGGCGTCTATACCAAAGATTGCTATGGGCCGATGGAAGTCATGTCTGGCGCCAATGGAGAATTCGATTTCACTCTCCTGCCCAGAGGGGACTATACGCTTCTCGTGGAAAAGGAAGGGTACGGGCAATCAGTCATGAAACTCAGATTGCCCTATCATAGCCGATGGCTTCTCGTCGAGCTCAAGCCGTTGGTCACGATTAAGGGATGGGTAGAAGTTGAAGCGAAGTTCATTGACAAGGACGACCCAAAGCTGAGAGGAGGTGTTTTGGATGTTCGAGTAGCGCTCATTCCTTTCGATGAAACGTATTGGGATCTTTGGTGTCTCACCAGCCGCAAGGACCGGGCCGCGTTTGTCAATGCCGAACTCGATTCGTCTAATGCCTACTTGAAAGCGACGCCCGGGCCGAAGATCGACGGCCCTTACTCAATCGATGGCGTTGGCATGGGAACCTACGCGCTGATCGCATTCTATGGCGAACATTTCACGCGCACGGATATCGCGGTCAACGGCGGGGTTTACGTGATGGAGCGGGATTATCTGAAGGACTACCAGAGCGATAACCGCGGCAAAGCGATGGACATGGCAATGAAGGAAGCGCGTAAACGCAGGGGTATCGAGCCTGAACCGGTGCAACTTTCCATTGCTTATCGTCTTCCGGTCACAATCGAAGTGCAGGACCGGAAGGGCAAACCGCTTGCCAACACACTTGTCGCCTTGCAACCGACACCTGCGCGTTTCACCAACCTCGTCGACCTTGACATGACCGGCGTGACTGATTCCAAGGGGAGGTTGACGATCGATAGCCCCCATCACGGCATGGCCTTTGTCGTCGCCTATGGCGATCACATTTCGGAAAACTCGTTGTGGCCCCACTGTTTTATCGAGCGCGGCAGGCGAAGCTATACGGCGAAACTCAAAAGCGAACAGCGATGACAAGATGCTACCTCATATCGCTTTTGCTTTCCCGCCACGAAAGTGCCGGTCCAAGTCGTTGACATAGCGCCTGCCGAAGTCCGCGCCGTGGGCCAACAGCCAATCGCTCACCGATTCCTTCCCCAAGGGCGGCGACTTCGACACCAGCAATTCCTGCTTGAGGCCAAGTAACTCCTCGCGCGTGAGAATAACGTCGCGCAGGAACATGCCCGCAAAGTGCAGCGCACCGAGCGCGGCCCAATCGGGAACAGACACAAACGCACGGCGCACCGAGCATGCGCGGGCAACAAGCCGCACGTATTCAGCGAAGGTCAGAATCTCAGGCCCGGCGGCGTC
>JABWBM010000124.1 GCA_013360495.1 Planctomycetaceae bacterium | reverse complement strand
AACTGCATCAGGTTGTCAACCCCGGCGATATCCATCTCCTCGACGCGAAAATTAGGATCGTCGAATTTCGGTGACTTCTTGTAAATCCAGGCCTGCTTGGCCGCAAAGTCGAGGTTGATGTACTTGGCCGGGCAGAACATACGCATTTTGCGCGCGACCTTGTCCGAGATGCGCGAAGCGGTGATGTTGGCCACCGCGCCCGATTCAAACTGCAGCCGCGCACTGGCGATATCTTCGTGGCCGCGCGAGATGACGGGTGTCGCGTTGGCGCGGATTTCTGCGACCGGCGAGTCCACCAGGTCGAGGATGATGTCGAGGTCATGGATCATCACGTCCATGATCACGCCGATGTCCGTCGACCGGAAAGGATAGGGCGAAAGGCGGTGGGCCTCGATGAAGGTCACGGTGTCGAGGTGATTACGGATGGTGCGCAGCGCCGGGTTGAATCGCTCAATGTGGCCGACCTGCAGCACGAGCTTCGACTGGTTGGCGAGTTTCGAGAGCGTTTCTGCTTCCTTCACGGTGTAAGCAAGCGGCTTCTCCACCAACGCATGAATCCCGTTGGAAAAGAGCCATGATGCAACCTCGAAGTGCTTCGTGGTTGGAACGACGACACATGCGACGTCCACGCGGCCTTTGAGCTTCGTGTAGTCGGTGAGCGCCTCGCAGTGAAAGCGCTCGGCGTATTCGGCGGCGCGCTTTTCGTCGCTGTCGACGACAGCCACCAGTTCGGCCTGTTCGAGGCCGCTCAAGACGCGCGCGTGGTGTTTGCCGAGGTGGCCAAGGCCGATGACGGCCGCTCGAACCCGGTTACCCATAATCCTATCCGTTCGCCTGCTGCCCCAGCCCATCGCCGGGAACCATCATGAATTTGATCGTTGCGGAACTGGCGATTTCGCCGTCGACGCTGCACGAACATTCCATCTCCACCAATCCGCGCCGGTTGCGCAGAATCTTCGCCTCGATGCGGAGCTGGTCGCCGGGAATCACCGCCCGTTTGAACCTCGCATCATCCACGGCAGTCAATACGCCGATTTTGTCGCCAAAATCCGCTGTTTGCTTGACGCACAAGCCCCCAAGCTGAGCCATGGCTTCGATCTGTAATACGCCCGGCATCACTGGTTTACCCGGAAAATGCCCCTGAAAGTACGGCTCGTTGATGGTGACGTTCTTGAGGCCAATCGCCGTCGTGCCATCGGCGCTGATCTCCACGATGCGGTCGATCATCAGGAATGGGTAGCGGTGCGGCGCCAACGCGAACACCCCCTGGATGTCTTGAGGCTTTGGGGATGGCGTTTGGTCCGTCATGCTTTGCCTCTCATATCCTTCGAGCAGGTGCGCCGCAAGCTTTTGATTGAGGCGGTGGCCGCTTTTCAGAGCGATAATCCTTCCGGTGACGCGCACGCCCGCAAGCGCCATATCGCCGATCAGGTCCAGCACTTTATGTCGGGCGTACTCATCCGGCCAGCGCAAGGTGTTCTCGATTGGTCCCTTTGGCGATGCGACAAGGGTGTTCTGCGTGGTGGCACCTTTGCCAAACCCCATGGCGCGCAACGCAGCCACCTCCTGTTCGAGGCAGAAGGTGCGCGCGCCCGCGATTTCCTTCACGAAACTTTGGGGGGTCCAGTGGTGTTCGACGCGGGTGACGGGAATAAATGGCACACGATAGTCGAGAGTGTAGCCGATGGTGAGGCCACCGTTCGCGGGTTCAAGCGTGATCGAGGCATCTTTGTCGGTGAATGTGGCGGGCTCGCGAATGGCGATCATTCGGCGCGATGCGGCCTGTTCGACGCTGCCTGATTCGGTGGCTTTCTGGGCGTAATCGAGGGCGCTGCCGTCGCAGGCAGGCGGCTCCTGCCCGTCGATCTCGATCAAAGCGTTGTCGATACCCGCGCCATAAAGCCCCGCCACAAGATGCTCGCAGGTATGAACCTCGGTGCCGTCCTTGACGATTTGCGTGCGGCGCTGTTCCGGGCCGATGTATTTCGGGTGGTAGGGGATCGACGGCTTGTTCGGTAAATCGACGCGTACAAATGTAAAGCCGGAATTTTCCGGGGCAGGCTTTACGGTAACCCGCGCGGGCTTGCCTTCGTGCAGGCCAGTGCCGGTCACGGTGAAGGAACCCGCAAGCGTGCGCTGCTTCTCGCTCATTCCTTGCCCTTTCGCGCGGGCTTTTGGCGGGCGTCTTTCATCATCTGCCGCTGGAAGGTGCGGAATTCCTGTAACATGTTGACGAGCTTCGGTATCGACGCGTGGATGCGCAAATATTCGCGCGCGGGATAGGCGGGCTGGCCATACATCTCGCTGCCGGGCGGCACATCGCTATATGGCCCGCAACTGGCGAGTAGCCGCGAGCCTGCCCCGACATTCAGGTCGTCGGGGATACCGGTCATGCCGGTGAGGGTGCAAAAGTCGCCAATGACTGATGAGCCGCCGATGCCAGAGAGCGCCGCGATGGTTGTTCCCATGCCGATCTCAACGTTGTGGGCGACCTGAACGAGGTTATCGAGTTTGACGTCTTTGCGCAGGATGGTCTTGCCGAAGCGCGCGCGATCGACGCAGGAGTTGGCGCCGATCTCGACGTTGTCGCCGAGTTCGACGGTCCCGACCTGCGGGATAGCGCGTACTTGCCCTTCGCGGAAGCGGTAACCGAATCCGTCGGAGCCGACCACCGCGCCGGGCTGAAGCTTGATATTGTCGCCAAGTTTGACGAATTCGCGGATGGTGCAATGGGGATAGATCAGGCAATTTTTGCCGACCTCGACGCCTTCCATCAGAACCGAATGCGCGTGGATCACGGTGCCATCGCCGATTACGACGTTTTCGCCCAGCACGACGTATGGTCCAATTGAGGCCGACGCGCTGATTTTGGCGCTTTTCGCGACGACTGCTGTCGGATGAACGCCCGTTGGCTGCGGCGCAGGCGTCCGTGCGAAGCGTTCGCAGAGCGCGATAAACGCCATGTCGGGGTCGTTGACGAACACCAACGCGCCGACTTTTTCAGGTTTCGCGGTCCCGGCAGTGACGAGCACACACCCGGCTTTGCACGCGAGGAAGCGGCGGCGGTTCTTGCTGCCCTTGTCGACGAAGAAGGCGGCGTGTTGCTTGCGTGCGCGTTCGAGGGATTCGACTCCGGAGATGGCGGTGGCTGAGTCGCCGTCGAGTGTTCCGCCGGTGATGGCTGCGACTTCCTGAAGCGTCAGTTCGGCCATGGTGTGGCGCTTAACTTCCCGGTTTGATGTTTACTTCATCGCGTCGATGACGTCTTTCGTGATGTCGGGCGCGCGAGATGGATTGAAATACAACACGGGATTTTCCTTCATGGCGTTGTAAATCTCCCGGATACCTTCGTTGGGGGCATTGGTGCCGTAACGGTTGATGACGATGTCGTATCCTTTGTCTTTGCAAATTTTCTCAATGGCCGCACGCATTCGACCATAAACCTTGAAGAGGATGGCATCGCCCTTCTCCTGAAAGTCGGCCTCAAGTTGACGAAACTGTTCAAGCTGATTGAGCTGGAAGTCAAGAATCTCCCGCTGGCACTCGCGCCACTTTTCTTCTCCCACGGTGTAAAGACTAAGGCCGTCTTTCAATTTCTTGAACTTGGGCTCCAACTCTTCTTTCTTTTTGTTGCGCGCTTCTGCGATCTCTTTTTTTAGCTTATCCGTCTCGTCGATGTACCACTGATCCGATTCGAACGCGACGATGGGGTCGATAAACGCGATGCGCTGGGCATCTCCGCCCTGGCCCGCCTGAAATTCAAGCCGGGCATTGGCGGCAGCAAGTGTGGCTGCGTTGTTTTCAGCCGTTGTAACGCGCTCCTTGAGTTTGATGTTCTCCGATTCGAGCGCCGTAAGCTTCGTTTCGAGGGATTTCAGTCTTTCGTCAAAGTTGGATGTCGTGTTGTCAGCCGGATTTTCTGCAACACTCGTTGCAGCGAATTGAACGATACTGACAGTCAGGACGATGGCGAGAAAGGTAGCTTGGGCGGTCAATCGCATCAGACTCATGGATCACCTCTTGGATTTAATAGCCGGGCGCACTCGCGCTCCATCAGTCTGCCACCATCAAAAGAGCGCGACAATCTTTATCTCTGAAGCTTGCCGAAAGTCCGGCATTGGCCTTGCCTCGATCATGTGTCTCAAGTTTTTCCAAAGTGACGCAGCGCCTTGTCAATTAACAAGCGATGATAGCCGAGATAGTTATCCCGAGTCTGCGGCAGATACTCTTTTGGCATCGCCGGGTTGCCTTCCAATACTTCGCCATTGGGGCGGATGCTGCGGCCCATGGACCAGCGGTAGCGGACCAAGGGGCGCTTGCTGATCGGGAAGCGGAGGTCTTCCTCCCACTCCCAGGTGCTGCTGAAGCCGCCGGTGGGCATGCCAATGGTGTGGGCGAGGTTGTTGTCGGCGACGATCGAGGCGAACTGGTCGAGGTGCGAGCCGCCATGGGGGCCGAGCAATACGGCCATCGGCCCGCGGAAGTGAACCTCCGCGGGTTGGAACAGGTTATTGCTCGCCTTGGGCGCGTGGGCAAGCTTGAACGGCACGTTCTTTGTGTAGGCTTCGCCCGCGCGAATCGCAGCGCGTACATCGGTGAGGAACCAGTCCATCTGCCACTTGCCGCCGTCCATGGTCTCGGGAATGCCGGAAGCGTTGACCTTGCCATGTTCGTGCATGGCGCGGCGCTGTTCGATGAACGCTTCGGTGACATCACTGATGCGAAGATTGCCGAAGGTCGGCGTGAACGACTGTGACACCAGCCGTTGCATGAGATAGACGCCGCGAGCGCCGCCGCCGCCCTGCGTGCCGTCGAAGATGAGCGCATGGTCAAGCATGTTTTGCGCCTTTGCCAGCGCCATCATTTCATCGACGTCGTCCAGCAATTTCGAACCGAACAGATGCCAGTCGATTAAGAGAACGGCGTGTTTGGCATGTTGGTAAAGGTCAAAGGTGTCTCGTTTGAATATCTGCGTGAATCCGGAATAGGCGCGCGGCGCAGGATCATTCCATTCGATCGTTCCATGCGGGAGGTATGGCAGCGTCAACCTATACCGCCCGCCGGAGCGCCTCTCCAATTCGAGTTCCAACTGCTCGCCAACAATCCACGGCGGGACGTGATAACTTCGCAGTCCGAGCCCCTGCGCGAGCGCGAACCATAAGCCTTGATGCGTCGAATACCGCTGATATGGCTCGACGCGCTGGACATATTCAGCGAAGCTCACGCCTCCGACGTCAGTCACCCGGTCGCCGATATCGGGGAGGACGCCGCCCGAGAGCTGTTCGATATTTCGCGCATAGTCCGCGACAAAGAGAAAGTAATGATCTTCCTGCCCATAATCGTTGGCAAAGCGAATCGGCGCCTCGGCGATGTCGTCGCGTGACATGGGCCACACACCCTTGTCGACGCCCGCGGTATGGGAGAGCTTGAGGCCGCCGTCGATCAGGCTCACGCGCAAGTGCCGGTCCTTGCGCGTGTTGCTCATGGCGCATAGGGCATAGAAGAGCCGCTCTTCAGTGTCTGCGGCGACGAATTCCTCGCGCAGGGCGAGCATGGCCTGCTTAGGATCCATCTTGAGTTTCTCGTACTTGATGGCAGAGAACGCCTCGCGCGCGAGCGTCTTCTCGCAGAGATAGGTGAAAAGCGCCTCGCGATCTTCGGCTGTGCTGCACGCAGGGTCGGCCATGAAAGGGATTGTAGGGGAGTCAGCTTCATAGGGTGGATATAAAAAATGGTTCTGAAGCTGCACGTTGCGCTTGCGTTTTAATCGCGCCGATTGTAGGACGTGGGCCAACTGGTACGGTCAACAACTCCCGAGACTGCCGCAGGTGCGCATGGCGAGTGCAAACGGAAAAGTCACGCTTGTGAACCGCTATGGCTTGCACCAGCGCCCGGCGATGAAGGTGATCGAAACCTCAAGCCGTTTCAAATCCGACATCTTTCTCTTCAAGGGCGAACAGCGCTGCAACGCGAAGTCGATTATCGACGTTATCATGCTTGCCGCTGAAAAGGGGACGGAATTGCGGGTTGAGGCCAGCGGCGACGACGCGCCGCAAGCGGTCGCTGCGCTCGAAGAACTTTTCGCCAATAAATTCAATCTCGGCGATGAATAGCGGTTGCCCGCGCGCCTCATGATCAACGCTTGCGTTTGTTCTTGCGTTTGCGATTTTTACGATCTTTCTTCCGCTCCTTCTTGCTCTTGCGGCGTCCCTCATAGGGCTTAGGGGGCTTTGCCTGGAAGGGTTTGGCGGGCGGCTTGCCGCTGAGTTTCAAGCGCAGCGAACGATCAGCGATATCCACGGTATCTACCGCCACCTTGATACGATCGCCTACGCGCAGTCGACGCATGCCTTGATCGGTTTCATATTCGGCCCAAAACTTATGGGCTGTCACCCATTCGAGACTCAGTTCGGAAAATGGGATCGAGCCTTCTGCCCAAACGCCGTCGAGCTGGACCGACACACCGCCTGATCCGATATGGACCACCGTTCCGTCGAAGATTTCGCCGATGCGATGTTCGAGCGTGCGAAGCAGTTTCAACTGTACCGTTTCCATCTCCGCGCGCTCGGAGCGATAGCTGGTTTCGACCGCCTGGCGCGCGATGGAGGGCATGAGCGCGCGCCACCCCCTTGCCCCGGCAATTGCGTTACCGCTGAGCGCGTTGGCTTGGGTATTCGGCTCTTTGCCGTCGATCCAGGCAAGGTCTTTCAGCGGCGTTTCCTCGTATTTCAGTTCGCCGCCGGAGTCCCAGTAGCCCTCGATCATCTGATGCACCACGATGTCGCACAGGCGGCGGATGGGCGATGTAAAGTGAGTGTAACGGCTTGTTGCGAGCGCATAGTGCAGCGCATCTTTGGGCGCATATTCCGCCCGTTTCATGCTCTTGAGCACGGCGAGGTGGATAGCGCTTTCGCCGGGCAGCCCTTTCAAGCCATCGAGGAAAAGCTGGATGCGCCGCGAGTCGCCAAAGTTCGGCGCGGGCATCTTCAATTCCTCGCAGAACTCGGCGAAGGCTTCTTCTGCCTCCGGCTCCGGTGGGGGATGGATGCGGCCGATGTAGGGCATGCCGCGTTCGATCATGAAGGAAGCGACCGCGCGATTGCCCGCGATCATGAACTCTTCGATCAGATTGTGAGAGGCGTCCTGATGGTCAACTTCGATCTTGAGGATGTCGCCTTCTTTATCGACGACGAGGTGCGGACGCTTGATGTCGAGGGTGAGACTCCCCGCATCGACGCGATGATCGCGAATGGCATCGGCAAGTTTGCGCGAGCGTTTGAGCAGGTCGTCGTACGGCGCTCCGGCACTGTTTCTGCCTTCGAGAACGTCGAGCACTTCAGCATAATTGAAGAACCGTTTGACGTTAATGACCGAGCGGTAGAGTTCGCGCCGCAGCACCCGGCCCTTATTGTCGTAGGTGATGAAGCAACTTTTGGCGAGGCGGTCGCGTCCGTCCATCAGCGAGCACAGTCCCGCCGAAAGTTTCTCCGGCAGCATGGGAATGGTCTTGCCAGGCAGATAGACGGAAGTGCCGCGTTCGGTAGCTTCCTGTGCGAGGTGTGTGCCGGGACGGACGTAGTGGCTGACGTCGGCGATATGGACGCCGAGACGCCAGAACCCATTGTCGAGTTGCTCGACGGAAATGGCGTCGTCGTGGTCCTTGGCGTCGGCGGGGTCGATGGTGATGATGAGTTGATCGCGCAGATCGAGCCGCCCTTCCACATCTTTCGGCAAAGGGTTGTCGGGCAGGGCGTCGATTTCCGCGAGGGCCGCCCCGCTGAACTCGACGGGGAATTCGAAAAGTGTGGCGATGGATTCGACGTCGTTGTTGGCCACTTTGAGATTGGAAACGGTTTCGATGAAGCGCGCGATGGTTCCGCGCCCGTGGCGTGGGCGGGAGAGCTTGACGCGGATGACTTGTCCTTCCACAAGTTTTGGGTGTCCTTGGAGCTCGGCGAAGGGCGGCTTGTTGCGCCCGCGAAAGACCACGACGTCGTGGCCGAAGGACTCGCCGCTGAACACACCCGCTGCAATATCAGGGCGCGGGTCAATGATGGTAATGACGCGGCCGGTGAAGCGGCCATCGTCGTTGTCGCGCCGCCCGCCTCCTTTGCCGCGCTGGCGGAAATTGTAGCTGACGAGCACGCGATCGCCGGGAACAGCCTCGCCTATTGCCGCGTCGGGAATGGCGATGAAGGGCAGCGCCCGGTCATCGGGGATCAGGTGGTAGCGTCCGCGGCGCTTTTGGGCGAGGTGGCCGGCTGCCGACTTACCGCTCGGGCGCACAAGGCGGTCGTCATCGAGTTGTACGACAAGGCCCTGGCGGATCAAGCTATCGACAACAGTGTCGAGGGTTTCTTGATCGAGGTTGAGCGTCTTGGCGAGATCTTCCGGTGCGACAGGTTTAGTCAGAACATCGAGGATGCCGGGAAGGTCGTCGTTGGGTGAATCAGGCATCAGGTGTCCGTGGTGAGAGAGGCGATTACGATCCCAGCAGCATGTTGCGTATTGCCTTCGCGCCGCGCAATGCCCTTGCGCCGCTTTGCACGTTCACGGACGCGCCACCGGCGAACTCGATGCGGTCCGGAATGTCGATGACGGACGCTCCGCCCGCCTTCTTGGCAGCCGCCGAGAGCTTGGCGATCAGGTCCGCGGTCAGTTCGGCGGTCGAGGTGGCGTTACCGATGGTGATGAGATGCTGCTTGCCGTCGGGCGGTTCGGCCTCGCGCAGGCCGATGGCGAAGGGAGACGAGCGCTTGGCGCGGATGGCATCGGCATACGTGGCGGGTTCGATCACGTAATCAATCATGCGCCCCTCGCGCCGCGAGACGTCGAAGATGGCGAGGGATGTCCCGCGCCGTTCGGCATAACGTTCGAGCACCGCCACCATGTCGCCAATCTGTCCGAACGCCGTCTCCGCCGGGACGCGGTCGGAGAAGAACGCTCCTGTCTCGTCCACGAGGTGGATCTGATGCGGTGCGGTCTCGCGAAAGACGTAGAGATTGATCTTGCCCACCCCGGCATGGGCGTAGAGGTCGCGCAGGCGCTCGAGCCCCGTCACCTGCTTGTCGATGTGGACGCGGGTGGGCATTCCCTGCGTATTCTCAAGCCGGCCAAGCAAATCGACGACGCTCTTGCATATCTGCAGGCGAACTTCATTGTCGCCCGGAGATTTCTCGAAGATGTAGCAGGCGCCCCGTTGGCGGGTTACGAAGCGGCGCACATGCTCACTTGAGCCGCTGAAGAATTTGGTCATTTCGAAGAGCGTGAGTTGCAAGGCAAGCCGGATGTTCATCCCTTGCGAATTGGGCGGCACCAACAGATCGACGTTGAGCTTCTTCGCTGCTTCATCGTAGTTGAGGCGCGAAGCGAGGAAGGCGAACACGCGGGCGAGCGCATGGTGGCGGAAGTCGAAGTGGTGCGAGAAGACTTCGCCTGCCGGGTTGGCGTAGGCGAGAGAGAAGTCCTGCAGCACCGGCGTGCCCGTACCTTCGTAATCGAAGACCTTGGCTTCGCCCACCACCGTGGGCGCAGAGATGGAGCCCTTGCCCGAGCGTGTGGACGCGGTCGCGGGTTCCGGCTTGCGCTCCTTGTCCTGTGCGAATTCATGGTTGAGGTTCGCCGCGAGCACGAACATCACGCCGTCGCGTCGCGGGGCGTCGGGCGGCGCCTTCGCGCCCGGCGGCTTGCACAGTGCGACGCATGTGTCGAGCAGCTCCTGCGCCCACTTCGAGGGCATGCGCGCGCCGGCGGCCTCGACATTGAGCAGGCTCTTGGGCGAGATCAACCCGGTACGTGTCATCCAGAGCACCAGGGGCAGCAGGAAGCGATCCTGACGTAGGGTCAGCTCGGTCGTCGGGGCGTCAAGGTCGCGGGCCATGGGGACGTTGACGAGCACGCTCCAGCCGAGCTTGCCCGGCGCGACGTTCTGCTGGCGGAAGAGCGCTTGCGCCGACGAATAGTAGAGCCGTGAGTATGGCTTGACGCCCGATATCTTACCCGGAAGAGTGCGAAGGGCGGTAATTGTCCTGGCGAGGCCTCCGCGGTCTGCGGGCTTCGCGGATGCGTCGAAGGTGTCGCCGGCTTTGTGGGTGACCATGACCGCCCACTCGCAAAAGCCGGCGAAAGCGTGATGGAATTCCAGAAGCTGCTGATAATTCCAGACGGTGATGTTGTCGAGCGACATCAGCGTGAGCGGCTTCCAGCCCCAGTCCTGCACCAGCTTGATCATGCGGCGCTGGGCCGGAGTGAGCGGGTTATCGGCCTTGACGCGCGAGAGGCCGGGGTTGATCTTGATGTAGGCGATCTGCCGCAGGTATCGCAGGGCTGAGGACCCTCTCCCCGCGAGGGCGCTCTCCACATGCAGAAATTGCAGATCGAATGGGTCGGTCTCCTCTGGATTCTGATGAATGCTCGCGCGCACATCCTCTGCCGGGCTGAACGCGCCTGACTCGAGGGCGAGCAGCACGTTAGCGAGCGGGAAGGACGCCTGCGACGGGCGCTCGCGCAGGTCTTCAATG
>JABWBM010000123.1 GCA_013360495.1 Planctomycetaceae bacterium | reverse complement strand
GAACTGCATCAACGGACAAGCTTTGACAAGGTGGTCTACATTGGCGATGGCCCTTGGGACGTCAAGGCGTGCAAGAGACTCAATCTTCCATTCCTCGGCGTGCGCGATGACGGACTGCACGACAGCTTGAAGTCTCGCGGCGCTCACAACGTCATCACGAATTATGCCGACCACAGCCATGCTCTCGAAATGCTCGAGTCCGCAACCCCGCCGATGTAGGCTCTTAATCAGGTTGATCCAGTTCAGGTTGATCTAGTTTCGCCGGCGTGAACGTAAAGACCGCGATTTGCTCCCAATTCGTAAGCAATGTGACGTTTTCCTTGGGAAGCAAAGGGGTGCGCAAGACCTCCTCCATAGCGCGTACCTGCGCGCGTCCGAAACGCATCAGCCGGTCGAACTCGGCGCGTTGTGCGTCGAACTTCTGTGCTGGCGCGAATGAAAACCCCATCGTGACATTATCTTTCCGATCACTGTAAATGGCCATCGGGTTGTAAACATCGCTGGAAATATCGTACCGAACTACGTCATACCATTGGTTCGCAACAAGCTGACATTGAACCGCGATGTCCAGCGGAAGCTTCCATTCGCTCGCGAGTATCTGGTTGCTGATCATCGCAGACGACAACGCCTCTTCTGACTCTGCGGTATGCCGTGCCGTCAAGGTTCGTAAATCGTGGAGCGGTCCCACGACCAGCCCAACAGGCGAGTTCAATGCCGGGTTGAAAAGAATCTCTTTCTGATCCCATGTCAATATTTCGATGACCTTGTCGAGCGTGGTTTGCCTCAATTCAAGTTCGTCGAGAATTCCCGCTAATCGTGGATCGCCTTCGGTGTTGCGTTCGAGAATCTGCTGGAGTGTTTCTTCATACTGCTTGCCGATGTCTTCGAGCAAGCCGACTTGGACGGTAGTAAATGGTTTTTCACTCGACTGGAGTTGCGCGCCAAAGATATTGACGACGACAAAGGGATGATTGAGAGACACATTCTGGCCCTTAACATTGCTCCGCAAACGGCCATGAAGTTGCTTTTGAAGACCGATCGCCTGTTGCGCGATCATGTGTACATCGTCCCAATTTATTTCGGAGATCTTGTTCTGTGGCGTGTTCACGAGCTGTCCCAAGCGTTTTGCGCCTTCGCTCACCTTTCCCCAGTCGATATCCTTGAAGTCATCTCGCGGATACCACCCATCGAGCGCCAAAACTTGTTGTGGAGTCGTTTCTCCGCTTACTTGCTCCGGTTCCGGCTTGGCCACGGGTTCGACTGGAGTCATCGGCTTTTCCGTCGCTGAAGAGGCATTCTCGAGCTTCTGGTTCAAGTCGTCGATGGTGTTCTTGCTCGCCGCAAGTTCTGCCTGTGTTCGTTCAAGCTCTCCCTTAAGCCGTCCAATTTCTGCCGCATCCCGCTCGGAGGCAGGGCGTATGATGTCCGTCCTGGCTTCGCGCATCGGATCGGCTGCCGTCTGAAGAGACGATTCCTCGTCCACCGACGCCGGCAAAATCGTTGCCCCGGCGACGCCAAGTCCGATTCCGATCGCCAGCGCGCACCCCGCTACAATCTTGTTCGCCATAACCATTCCTCCTGCAACGACGCTTCCTGAAGAAAGAACACCTGCTGCAGTTGAGGCTTTCGCCGTTCCTACCCACGCCAAGAGGGCCTTGTCTATGCCTCCTACGGGCTCCAGCATTGGCAACGCTGTCAATGCCTGCGTCACCGTCGACGGCGCTGCGCCGAGCTTGATGCGAAGCTGCTCGATACCGCGATGGACGTTGGATTTCACCGTACCCGCCGGTTGTTCCAACGCTTTCGCCGCCTCGCCGTAGCTCAGCCCCGAAAGCTGCGTGAGCACGATGGCATCGCGCTGCGCCTCACCCAGCCCGTCAAGCTCACGGTGGAGGCGCTCAACGAATTCGCGTTGCTCCGCCGAGTGGGACGGATCGTTGTTCCGGTCTACCTGCACGGCGTTCTCCTCGCTGGGCCTTCGTTTGCGGCGCGCGTTGCGCGCCTCGAACGTGACGATAGTGGCGAACCATGGCCATGGATCGTGCGCGGGAATCCGCTCGGCCTTTCGCGCTGCGACGACAAATGCCTGCTGGACCACGTCCTCGGCATCAGCCCGGTTTCGCATCAATGAAAGCGCAAGCCTCCACGCGCGAGCGCCGCATTCATGGGCGCAGCGTTCGAGAGCGTTGGATTCCCTTGTCGTTCCGGCCATGGTTACCTCAACTGCGATGGAACACGTCGCCAAGGACGGCGCGGGTTGCATAAATCCGGATTATTCTACCGGTTTTCGCGATGTTGCGCCCATATTTACGCCTTGCGCATGGCCCCAAATGCGCTAAAATCGGCGTATGGGGCGATTTACAGCCCCGTACCCCGATGTCTCTCCCCTTGGGAGGGCGCAATATGCGCTACGTATTCTGT
Organism: Planctomycetaceae bacterium; assembly: GCA_013360495.1. Taxonomy (GTDB): domain Bacteria; phylum Planctomycetota; class UBA8742; order UBA2392; family JABWBM01; genus JABWBM01. The sequence continues at coordinate 8,191 of JABWBM010000123.1, read as the reverse complement.
GCGGGCCTGCTGATTTTCGGAGCGGGCGTTTCTTCGTGTACGCTCGGGTTCCACGACAATATTCATACCCGTGGGTCATCCGACTCCATGTGGCGTGATACCAGCCAATACCGCGCTGTGGATAACGCCATCTACGACGTACTCGTGAAGCGATTCGGCAAAGAGTTCGTGCGTTCGGCTGACGGGCCGGAAATTGAATACCACCGCTGGGAAGTCACGAGCGAAGAGCGCGCCATCGGTTTCGAGCGTCAACGCAAACACGTATGGGCGCGGCCGGAACTGAATGAAGATGGTTCACGGTACGTAGTTTCTGTCTACGCTGAAAACCAGCGTTATGAAGATATGAACTGGAACGGATCGGTCGGGAAACCCAGCGAACTTGGCCGCAACACGTGGCAGCACATGAACCGCATCCCGGAAATCGAAGTCGCCATCGTCAACGAAGTCAATGAGTTGCTCCGCGCATGGGAAACGGCCGGGATGCCCGACCCAGGCAGCCGCCACGAGCAATACCTCGCGGGCCGCTCATCGTAAGCGCGCCTTGTCGTGTTCGTAGAAGATGCCGGCATGACGAGCAACGGTATGGGCGGGTACACCGATGATGCGTTTGCTCCCACGCCTGATTCCTATTGCCAGAGCAGTCGCCTGCGCTGCCTGTCTCGCCATTCCCGTCTGCCTGACCCGCGCTGACGGTGTTGAGCTACCATGGAGCGAGAGGTTCCGTGTTTCTCTCGCCGAAGGTCGTCCGCTGGACACGGCTATGGCTCTACTTGAGAAGGGGCAGGCGCAGGCCGCGTCGCGCTTTCTGCGACGCGCGCTCGAACAGGATCCGGCGCTGATCTCCTCCCCGCCTGGTCTGCGCTCGATCCTCGGCGTGCGCTGGCAACCTGTCGCCACAAAGATCGCCGATGAACTCAAACGTTTCCCAACTGCCGATAGCTATTTCACCTACGGTGTCTTCCGCCTGTGGAGCGGCGAACGCGAAGAAGCCGTCAACAGCCTGCGCATGGCCGATTTGCTGGCGGGCGGTGACGCGCTTGCCCTCAAACTTGTTGGTGAAGATGTCTCCCGGTCATTCCTTCGCGCAAAGGAATCACTAAGCGCCAGACGCTGTCATGCCGCCCTCGCTGATATCGCTGCGGCCCTGTCCGAGAAGCCTTCGCCTGAGATTCGCGGCGCGTATGCGGCGCTGCTTTTAGCGTGCGGCTACAATGAATCCGCCGGGCATGAGTTCAGGGCGCTTTTGAGGCCAGATCCAACCGCCCCGATATCGGGTGTTCCGCCGATTCCAGACACACAAAGCCCGTGGTGGGCTTTAGACGCAATCATGGGCTCGCTGAACACCGTTGAGCCGTCACTGGCGCTCATCATAGGTAACGCTCTCGCCGGCCAATCCGAAAACGCCGGAAACATTGCCAATGAGTTGTTCGAATCGAAGAAACTGACGCGTGACGAATACGACGCGATGAGTGCGTGGATTGCCCACTGCGCCAGCCTTGGCCCTCATCCGAAAGCTGCCGAGTACGCTCATGTTCTTGGCCCACCACCGGCCTATGAGCGTGTCGCTACCATGTTGCGGCAGAAGGACTTTGATGGCGCGGCGCGTATGCTCTCCCGGTTACGCACAGCCGAAGGCGAGACTCCTGATCTCTACATCTACACGGCGGCGCTCATGCTGGCTCGTGAGAAAGATGGCGAGGCTGCCCAAGCGCTTGGTTTGTGGGTTTCGGCGCTTGGCGACGAAGCCCAACTGGCGCCGAGCCTCGCGTCGCTTGTTGGAGATGACGCGGTCGCCGCCGCGGAAAGCCGTTTGTCTGGAAAGCTCGCCGCGCGTCCCGAGGACTTCGAGGCTCGCTATGCGCTGGTCGTGCTCGGCATGCAACTGTCGCGCGACTATGTGCGGGAGCACCTCGATAACCTCGCCGTGATGCTTGGTAACGACAAGCCAGCAGTCGCCAAACTCCTCGCAAGAATGCCGGCAATTTCGGAAAACCCACCCGAAACCAATGCCGAGTCGGCGGAGGATCTGCTTCGTCTTGGAGACGCCGCATTCGCCAATGGAAGCTTCGAGCTGGCCAACAAACGCTACCTGCAAGCCGGACAAAGGAACGAAAATCTCGGCGGCTTGACTGCCGCATTGCTTCGCGGCGCCTTCGCCATCGGCGACTATCCGGCCGCGGCGAAGTACGCACTCAAGCTTTTGGACAACGCCAAGATCACGGGGGTCGAAAAGGCCCGGACGTTTTCAAGCGGCACGCTCGACGCCTATCGCCTCAAAAAGGACTTTGACACCCATCTCGGGGCTCTCTCAACGTGGTGTGATGAGCACGCCGTAAGTCCTGAACCATGGCTGCTGTGTGGCTTACTATTGATCGAAGCCGGTAAGCCGGCCAACGCTATACCCTATCTGTCCGGCTACCAGAAGATCGCTTTTCCGCCGCGCGCGGATGCCAGCTTCTTTCTCGCCCACGCCCAGCGCGAAGCGCGATAGCTACTTGTCGTCATCGCTCCCTGCGGGCTTGGGAGCGGGTATCCAAGCGCCCGGACCCGTTTCTACAGTCATGACCGTGGTGCGGCCGCCGCCAAGTCCACCATGATCGTCGTAGATTTTCTTCTGCTCAGGCGTCAAGAGCATATCTATTTCGGCCTGTGAGTTTTTCTGGGCGGACTCCATTTCGGTGTTCAATTGCTCGTCGGTAATTCCGCCATCGGCAAACTGGCTCATGATCTCGCCGGTTTTTTGCCGGTAAGCGTTTTCAATTTCAGCGAGGCGATTGGCCGTGTACTCGTCGAGATTCATTTCTTTGTTCCGTTGCTCGCGATGCTGGGCCATCATCTTTTCGATCAAGGCTCCAATGTCCTGGTCAACGCCCTCTTCTCCTTCGATAATCGTTCCATCGTTGTTGCGTTTGGCACGAAGGGCCTTGAGGAACGCCCCCTTCATTGCCTCGTCCGCCGGAGCAGCCCCCGCAACTCCCTGGTCCGGAGATGCCGCGCCGGACACGTTTTCGCCAGATGGTGCAGCCGTATTCGCTGCGGCTTTCGCCGCTTCGGCCTGTTCATTGAGGCGATTGTTCAACTCAGAGATTCTGCGCTCAAGCGCGTCAAAGCGCAGGAGATCGTCATTGTAGCCGCTTTTATCTGCAGCGAGTTTGTCGATGGAATTTTTGAGGGTTTGCACGTCCTCACTCAGCCGCTCGATTGAGCGCTGGTTCTCGTGTGCCAGTATCAGGGCGTCGTTCGACGTCTCCCCTTGGCATCCGGCCAAACCCAATACGCCAATACCAAGAACGCCTGACAAGTACCGCGCCATGGATTTCTCCTTTTCGTGCCCATCGAGAACCGTCTTTCAGCCCCTTCAGTACGATCCGAACCTCTTCTTCTGGCATAAAAAGCGCTGGATTCGCTAACGCCTCATTGCCTGCCATCCGATAGGTCTTATGGGCTGTTTTAAGCCGTCAAATGCCATGTATCAATGGAGCCAAACGTGAAGAAAATCTACTTCATTCAGCGTACCGCGTCCCACGTCCAGAACTCCGCCCGCTGGCGTCACACCCTCAAACGCACCTACAAATCTACAGACGCTGTTCGGGACATCATCCAGTGGTCAACCGACGGCCATGAGTTTTATGTCGCGATGCGCGACGTGAAAAATCGCGATCAGCGCCGCCTCGTCTTTCACATCAACCCGCCCGGTTCGAACGCACTTATGACCGACTTCGCCACCAAGCGCCCGGTGGTCGGCGTCATCGATTTGATCCTTCAATGGACACACGAAGGGCGTGATTTCGACATTACGCTTCTCATGCGCAAGCGCTCCGGCCGCTTGAAAGCCACTAAACCCCAAACCTCAAGCAGGAGGCTGCGTGTCCTCGGTAAGGTCCGGAATTAGAACGCAACGCTACTTGTAGTAGATCTTGTGGTAGTCCTGTTTGATCTTGACGATCAACGCGCTGTCGAGCCAGACGTAACAGGCGATCAGCCAATCTTTCTTCTTTGATGAAGACGCCTTTTTCCACCAGTCTTGAATCGAAGGCGTGTTTTCCGGGACGGCTCGCTCTGGGTCATCCTTCTCAAATTTTTGCGGCACGAAAGCCGGACGCGTATCGGTTTTGGCTTGCTCGGCGCCATTTTTCGCGTCTTCTTCAAGCTTTTTAATCATTTCCTTGACGGCTTCGTCGCTCAGTTCCGTGCCCCCGTCTTCGTCGCTTGCGTCCTCTTCGACTGGCCCGGATTTATCCGCCTCCTTGGGCTTCGGTGGTTGCTGGTACTGCTGTTCGAAATGTTTTCGCGCATCAGAAAAACCGTCGCGGCCCCCGCTGGATGATCCTGAGCCGGTCTTGTTGCTCCCCTTGTTTCCGCCGGGATTTTTCGATGCGTTCTTGCCGGTGGCCTGCCCAACATTTCCGGCGCTCGGAAGGGGGCCGCCGAGAACATCGTACCACCCATCCTTACCAAAAGACGCGGTGCGAAGCGAAAGCGCGGAAATATCACGGCTTTTGAAGCGGTTGATGATGTCCTGCTGATACTTCTGGTCATTGACGTTTCCGCCGGTTTTTTTCACCAGGGCGAGCGCGATGTCGAGGGAAAATTGTCCGGTTACATAGCCGCGAACCAGATCGACTGTAAATTCCTTATCAGTTACTTTGGCTGCCGCGATCGCGCCCATTTGAACGAACCACTCTTTCGAAACGTAAACGGTAAACTCCTTGTCGATTTCATCGCGAGTCTGTTTCATTTTCTCCGCGACGGCGCCTGATGGCGCATGATCGTTGACAATGGCGTCGATCAGAGCCAACGCATTCGGATATTGCTTCTTGGCCGCAAACACCCGTGCGCCTTTGATCGCCTCAAGAAGCGCCTGCTGCCTGATGAGCTCGTCGATGGCCGCTCCAAGCTCCTCCGCGAGGCCACGCAGCTGTTGCGAGGGGTTGAGGCCAAGCAGGGTGTCGACGTAGTCTCGCGCTTCAGGATAAAGGCCGAGACGTTCGGCGAGACGCGCAAAACGGTAGAAATCGCTGGCGGTGGCGGGAGGGGCCGTGAAAAGCTCGTCTTCGAGGATTTTTGCCGGTTGATGAACCGCGCGTGCGTCGATATCCACATCGGTGAACCATTCCACCACGTTGGCTTTCTCGATACGCCTGCCCCACTGGTCAAGGTTGTTGACGATGTAGTGATCATCGCGCGCTTCGATGAAACCTTCGATGATGCTACCGTCGATCAGTTCCAAACGTCCACCCTTGACCGTGATATTGAGATTCAAGCCAGCCAGCGGGTCCTCAACTTTTTTCAATCGTTTCGCATCCTTCTCGCTGACTTGCGTCCAACGCAGGAAAATCACACCGCCCGTGCTGGTCAGCTTGAAGTTGAAGCCATCCTCGGTCGGATCGCCGGTTACTTCTCCCTGAATATATTCGTTGTTTGCGAGTTGAATCTGTTCGGCGGACACGGCGCCAACAACACAGGCGGGCATCACGGCGATCAACAAGCGGGGCAGAAAACGGTACATGGTAAACCCTCACGACCGGGGAACCACGGGGATAAGACGCCCCAGTATAACGGGAAAATGCCACTGCAACGCGAGGAAAAACGAGGATTCGCCTTGGCGCGGCAAAAGGAGTTTACAGGCTGTTTCGCGCGGTTTTACAAAACTTGCGAAATGCCGCCGTGAAGGCAAAAAGACTGTGCTCATTCTTCCCGCTGGAGGTTCTCGGTCAAGGATTTGATCGCTTCATGGACCCAGTACTTCGCCGTTCCTTCCGGCGTGCCGAGCAGTTCGGAGATGTCCGAATAAGGCAACTGGTGATAGATGCGCAGTATCAGCGCTTCGCGCTGGTTCTGTGGGAGCTTTTCCACCGACCGCTTGAGAAGTTCGAGCCGCTCACCTGAAAGTAGCTGCTCATCCGGATCCGGCGTTTCCGATCGCACGGTTTCCGCAAAACCGCCTTCACCGTCTTCTGTTCCGGCATCGAGGGAGGCGTGGCGGCGCAGGCCTGAGCGCTTGAAGTGGTCCAGCGTCGCATTGCGCGCGATCTGCAGCGCCCACGTCGTGAATTTTGCCTGGGGACGGTAGGTATTTGCCGCTCGCAGAACTTTGAGCCACATTTCCTGGAAAAGGTCGTCCGCGGTCTCGCGGTTTCCGACCATTCGGTATATGAAATTGTACGTCATGCGCTTGTGGCGCGCGACGAGGGTCTCGAAGGCGTCCGAATCACCGGCGCAAAAACGCTTGAGAAGCTGATAGTCGGTCAAGTCAGACATATTGTTGGCGCCGCTTCTACGGCAACTTATATGAGGACTCGCGCGCGGGCAAGACGAGGCTGCTACGGACAGCCCACGGGGATAAGGCATGAATTATTGTGCTTTGCGCGGATGAAGCTCGCGTTTTTGCCAACGGTTGATTCGCTACCGGAGTTCATTACACTGCACGCCCTGACCCGCGTGCCGCTCCGGCCTCGAAGGCAGACGGATGACACCCGTCCGGACATGGAGCAAAGGCGGAGCCGGTCTGGAATGGAGTCTCCCATGGCGCTGAGTTTCAGCCTGCCGCCGCGCTTTGAGCCCGGCACGATCGAAAGCAAATGGTACGACGCCTGGATGGCGCAGGACGTGTTCCGCGCCGAACGCGACATCAAAAAGAAGCCCTACACGATCATGATGCCGCCGCCCAACGTGACGGGCGTGTTGCACCTTGGTCACGCGCTGCAGGACACGCTGATGGACGCGCTGACCCGCGTCAAGCGCATGCAGGGTTTCAATGCGCTCTGGCTCCCCGGCACCGATCACGCGGGGATAGCGACGCAGGCTGTCGTCGAGAAGAAAATCTTCGCCGAGGAGAAGCTCACGCGCGAGGACATGGGCCGCGAGAAGTTCCTCGAGCGTGTCTGGCAATGGAAAGAGGAGCACGGCAACACGATCCTCAACCAGCTTCGAGGCCTTGGCGCCGGTTGCGACTGGAGCCGCACACGCTTCACGCTCGATGAAGGTTTGTCGCGGGCGGTGCGCGAAGCCTTTGTGCGCATGTACGACAAGGGGTTGATCTATCGCGGCGCGCGCATCGTCAATTGGGATTGCACGCTGCGGACGGCCGTGAGCGACGATGAGATCGAGATGATTCCTGAGAAGGGCATGCTCGCTTTTATAAAATACCCGATCAAAGACCAGCCTGGCAAGTTCATTGAGGTGGCCACCACCCGCCCCGAAACCATGTTCGGCGACACGGCCGTCGCCGTCCACCCGGGCGACGAGCGCTACTCTGAACTCATCGGCCAGTCGGTGCTGCTCCCGCTCATCCATCGCGAGATTCCTGTAATCGCCGACGATACCGTCGATCCCAAGTTCGGCACCGGAGCGGTCAAGGTCACGCCCGGCCATGACCCGGCAGACTTCGCGCGCGGGCAGAAAGCTAACCTGCCAACCCTGATCGTGCTCAATCAGGACGGCACGCTCAATGAGCTTGCTGGCTTCGAATACAACGGCCTCGATCGCTTTAAAGCACGCAAGAAGGTGCTCGCGGACTTGGAATCGCAGGGGCTTCTCGTCCGTGTCGAAGAACACGAGCACAATGTGCCGCAATCCGACCGTTCGAAGACGATCATCGAGCCGCTGGTGAGCGAGCAATGGTTCGTCAAGATGCGCGAGATCGTCGGCCCGGCCCTCGAGGCTTACCAGAACGAGGAATTAAAATTCTATCCCGAACGCTGGGGCCGCATCTACGAGACGTGGCTGCGCAACGTCGAGGACTGGTGCATCTCGCGCCAGCTCTGGTGGGGCCATCGCATCCCGGTCTACTACGACGAGGACAACACGCCTGCCGCGAGCGTCGATCCGATCACCGTCCATCCCAAAACCGGCAAGAAGATCGTGCGTCAGGACGACGACGTGCTCGACACCTGGTTCAGCTCGGCGCTTTGGCCTTTCAGCACGCTTGGCTGGCCCGACCAGACGGCTGATCTCGACTATTACTATCCCACCGACGTGCTCGTCACCGACCGCGGCATCATCTATCTCTGGGTGGCGCGCATGGTGATTCAGGGCTATCTGCTCACGGGCAAGAAACCCTTTGGCGACGTGTTCATCCACGCCACGGTGCTCGACGAATACGGCAAGCGCATGTCGAAATCCGTCGGCAACGGCATCGACCCGTTGGACATGATCCGCATGTACGGTGTGGACTCGTTCCGTTTTAGCC
>JABWBM010000122.1 GCA_013360495.1 Planctomycetaceae bacterium | reverse complement strand
GATGATGGTGGAATGTCTGCGTTTGGTGGTTGCCATGGGCTGTGAATCTTATACGAAGGAGGCGCCCGTGGAGAGCGCTTTTTCCAGATTCTTACAACGCGTCATGTGCGATGCTCTCAATTGATGCAGCGATGTTGGGGTTTTTGGGGTTTCATGTATGATGCCTCGCCGCTCGAACCAAGTGTGACAGCTATGCCAACGTCTGAAAATGCGCCAACCTATCCCCTGCTCGTGGTCGAGGACGACCCGGTGCAGCGCCGCATCATCGTCACGTCGCTCGTGCGTTTCGGTTGGAAGATCATTGAAGCCGAGAATGGCGCGCGCGGGTTGGAGGCGATTCGCTCGCGCGAGGGCGTGGTGGCCCTCACGGACATCAACATGCCCGTGATGGACGGCATTGAAATGCTGCGTCAGGCCGGCGAAGAGCGCGTGCGCGCCGTCGCAATGACGGCCGCCAATGACTCCGCCACTGTGATCCGCGCTTTCAACGTCGGCGTGACGGATTATGTCATCAAGCCGATGGACGACTGGCAGCAGGTGAACACACTGCTCAGGAAAGCCGATACGAAGCTCTTTGCCGACCGCAACCGGCGCAAGGAGATGCACGCTCTCCAACAGCAGGCTGACTGGCAGTACTGGAAGGCGCTCTTTCTCACCGGCGGCCAGAACAGCGAGATGCAGCGTGTGCTCGACATGATGCATGTGCAGTTCAATCAGGATATCGATTACAATCAGATGCTTGAAACGCTCATGAACCTCCGCGTCGACGGCGGTTTCGCGAAGCTGCCCGAGGATATCTACCACACCCTGCTGGCCGCCATCGCGCCGATCGCGCGCTTCGCCTCCGGCATTCGCATCGCGCAGAGCGTGATCCACAAGGCGCCGACGCTGCACTCGGTGACTGTCGCAGAGTTCATGGACATTCTCGACTCGCTCTACCGCTATAACCTCAACCCGAACGCGCTGCTCAACATGCGCAACCTGAGCCTGTGGATCGCCGAGGGCGCGCGCTCGGTCCCGGGATATGTGTACCTCGATTCGGGCCTGTTCGAGGCCGCGATCACGGAACTGACCATCAACGCTTTTAAATACAGCGCGCCGTCCGACGCCGTGGACATCAACGTGCAGGCGGCTGCCGGCGAGAACATTCAGATCCTGATCACTAATCCCGCGCGCGAGACGACGCTTGGCCGCGACGGCAAGATGCTCCCAGGCTTGCCGCGCGAGCTTGAAGAACTGGCGTTCAGATTTTTCATTCGTCTATCGCCCGAAAATCTCAACACGTATCAGGAACAGTGGCCCATGGGACTCGGGCTCCCGCTGGCGCGTCAGGTTATGAGTCAGCATGGCGGGCGCATTTCAGTCCACAACGAGAGCTGGCACCTCGGCGGCGGCTCTGGCAACGCTCCGCAGATGATCGTTGCGTGCCGCGTGGAAATTCCGGTTCGCGAGAAACCATTGCCGATTGAGGAAAAGGCGTAGGCCTGTCACGCGCCCTCGCGTGACGGGCCTGCCATTGGTAGTGCAAAGACGTCACGGCACTCGCCTCGGCGGCCTGGCTCCGCTGAAGCGGCTTCGCCAAGGCGGGAGCGCTTCGGCGAATCCGGGTAGCCGAGGCACCACAAGAATAGGCGACTTTGCGCGTCACATGAGAAGTCGACGGGGTGCATTCCTCGTTGGTTGAATGGAGCGTCCCCGCGCCCCCGCGGGGCGGAACGACCAAAAGCCAAGACACCCTTGCCTGAGGGCGTGAGGCAAGCGCGCGAAGCGTGCGTTACGCCGAACGCATCTCGGCGCTACGTCCCACTACGCGTCACGTCTTTGATCAACCAACGAGGAATGCACCCAAGTCGACGCGCGCCATTGACTTCATTTAGGTGCTCATTAGACTGGTCTCCTCGCGAGCCACAAGCACCCGTAGCTCAATTGGATAGAGCATCTGACTACGGATCAGAAGGTTGCACGTTCAAGTCGTGCCGGGTGTACCAGAATCAAGCCCTTGAGGAATAAGGCTTCCAAGCCGACACCCTCAAGGGCTTCTTCGATTTCAAGGCCATTACGTTACAAGTTACGTTACAACCTTTTGATAATTCCCGCTTGGGATAGCCAAGGATGGCAGCAGGTATCATTTTGGAATTGGCTAAAACAATAGCCGCGTATTGCATCCGCGAATGCTCGACCGACCCCACAGTAACCCGCAGGGCCGGTCGAATGATGCGCTTCTTTTTCTCCGCTTATTGTAGGTGTACCTCGAAATAGCGGGACATTCGGGACACTTTCATATCCCTTTCCTTTCCGGCAACCCCGGCATATTCGGCGACGCGGGCGCGGGGAGGCTGTCGGTCACAGCGGCGAGGCGGTTGAGGATGTCGAGGGCAACGTCGCGGGCCTCGGGGTTCATGCTCGGCAATGCCGAACATAGAGCTTCGAAGCGCCGCGTCTTCTCCTTCTCGCTATCAAGCAATGCCTTCACCGCCTGGCGAAACGCACGGCACTGGATGTTGAGGTTGGCGAGCTCGTGTTCGATCTCCATGCGCCGGGCATCACGCGCGCCACCTTTGGAGAAGAGGTACACGATACCTTCGACCAGCTTGCGCGGGCGGCGGGACAATTCCCATTCGTTAGCGATGCGCGCGAGCTCAATCTTCTTTTGGCCTTTGATGATCCGGTTGACCGTATCCGAATCGCCGTCATAGCGGGTGATGACCTTGTCATTGGCTTCGATATGGATCTGTTCGTTAGCCACTGGCCCCTCCTTCCCTCATGCCGGCCCCGACAACCTGTGTAGGCTTCCTCGTGCCGCACGGACTCTTGCATTTGCCGGCGTATTGGCAGCCTCTGCATTGCCAGCCGCGATTGCGGGGAAAGACGCAGGCTTCAACACCGGCCTGAGCATCTCTGATGGTCTCCTCAAGCTCGGCGAAATCTCGGGCGGTGCGCGCAACCTCGATCTTCATGAACTTCGGCTCTTTCGTCTTCGTCAGCACCCAATATTCGAACTTCAGTGACTTGGGGCCGCCCAACATGCGCCGGGCAGCTTCGAGATAAATCGTCGGCTGATGGTCGTAGTCGATCGTATCCTGGGACATGGCTTTCGCCGAAGTCTTCATGTCCACGATGCGGTAACAGTCCTTCCCCTCGTCAATCAATATGTCCATGTAGCCGCCGAGCACGATGCCACCCACGGTAAGCTCGATGGGGATTTCGGTCTGGACAACCTTCAGGTTCGGATCGACGCCCTTACGAAACACCTCAAGCATACGACGGGCCAGTGAACGCAAGTCCTGTGGGGTCTCTTCCTCGAAATCGATGGGCGCCTCGTTGAACTCGGCGAGCTTCACTGCATCGCCCATGGCCTCGTCATAGCGATCCATCATCTCGTCGATGTCCAAGGGAAGGTATGCCAGCGATTCCAAATAACTGTCGCAGGCGTCATGGATGGCGGTGCCGAAGACTAGCGGCAAGGGTGTACATTCCGCCGGCGCATCTTCGATATACCGGAAACTGTATTGTCGCGGGCAGCGCAGATAGGCGCTCAGCCGCGAATAGGATGTAATCATGGAGTTCCTTTCGTTCACGGATGTCAAAGAACAGGGTATGGACTCAGCGCGCACCAGCCTTGCCCGTCAGTTCGTCGATGATCTGGCCGGCCTGGGTCTTGGTGAGCGTTTCCAGCGTGGTTTTATGCGCGCTGACGAGCCATTCGCGCGTCTGGTCCATATTCAGGTTGCGGAAACGCTTGGCACAGGAGATCAGGTAGCTCACCTGCTTCTTTGTGGCTGGCTCCCCTTGTGTTGGCGAGTTTGCAGTGTTTGACAGGCGCGGCGATGAATTCTGGTTGCCGTCCGCCAAATGGCGACCGTTGCCATTGCGATTCCCGTTCGTACAGGGTTTCGCCTGCGTTCCCGCCAATTGCTGCTCCACGGCGCCGCGCAGTTCATGCCAGAGACTTGACAGTGTGGCCGGTATGCCGTCCTTGAGGGCGGTGTCGGGAACTTCGATTTCCACCGATGCGTGGTAGCTCTGGGAGGAATACTCCTGGGCCGCTGGTACTTTCAATCCATAGGATGCGTGTAACCGTATCATGGTTCTGTCCTTTCTGTTGATTGTTGGGAATAAAGTTGCTGCAAGGATCGCCGGCGAGAACAAAGCCGAAGCCTTGCTCCCGCCGGGTCACCTCGGCGGAGCCTCTGCTGCTGGGCAGCACAGAGTTGTGTGTGGGCTACGCCGCTGTAGCAGGCATCAAGCTGCGATGGCTATACCGCCGGAATCATTGTCCGGCGTGGTCCATATCCAGATGGGTCGGGCGGGAACATCAGGCTCGGGGCGATTGGGTTCTTCCCGTGACGGAATCAGGAAGCGCGGCGATGGCGAATAGCCTTTCTCACCGGAAGCCTTGACGAATTCCAGTTCGTCATCGGAGCCAAGCGCACGATCCTCAGTGCCGACAAACTCATCGTCATTGAGCAGCACCCGCGCGCCGTCAGGGATGTTCAGGAAGCTTTTGCATTCGCGCCGGATCTCTGCGATGGTCTTGCCATCCCAGCGCGCATCGTCCAGTTCATTGGTTCCGCAAATGATTCGTGCCATGGTTCATATCCTTTCGTTCAGAATCGTTTGAAAACGGATATTGTCCGCCGACACCATGCCGGCGATACGGGTCAATCAATGTCATTGCGTGTTACCTGCGCACGAGGGCGTTGCTTCTGCCCGTGAGCACATCGAAATAGACCTCGCCGTAGGAGAGCTTCGAGGTCATAGCGGCGTAGAAGGCGTTCAGAGCTAGCGACGCCGCTGTAAGGTTCGTGAAGATAATCTGGCCGCCTCCCGGCAATGAAGCGAGCTCCTCGCAGGTAAGTTCAGCCGGGTTGCGGTCTGTGGGGAACCGGATCTCGTCGTGGTGCTTGTCCAATGGAGCGGTGCGCTGGATGCCGTTCACCTTCCAGTAGACCTGGACATTGCCATCCGTGAGATCGTTGCCGGCGGAGATCAAGAGCACATCGTCAAGCCTACGGCAATGGTCAGAAAAGAGCTTCCTCGTGGCGTGATTGTCCACGCACAGGAAGATGACGCTCTCTTCGACCACCAGCCCGTCGATACTCCGCTCGCTGACATATTCCGGGCAACTGCGGATCGAGATGCGCGGAAATGAGCGGCTCAATCGTTTGGCATGGGCGATGGCCTTGTTAACGCCAAGCTCTTCCAGACGCATGGATTGGCGGTCGTTGTTGCTCGCGGTATAGACATCGCCGTCCGCGAGCACCAGTTCCCTGCATAGACCGCTGGAATCAAGATAACGGGCCAGAGGTTCGGCCAGATAGCCGCCGATGCCGCCAAGCCCGACAATCAGGGTACGCTTCATGCCAACCCCCTCTCTTTGAGGTATTCGCGTTCTGTCTCGGCCTCGAGCGCGTCCATCTCCTTCAGCTCCTCCATGTAATCTATAGCTTCCTCCGTGGGGCGGACCACATCATCGGCGCCGAGCCGGTCAAAGATGCCGTTGTCGTAGGGATAGCCGCGAGTGTAGCGTTGCTTGTCTTCGCCCGTGGATACTTTCGATAACCATTCGGCAGGAATGTCGATCTTCTCCCGCCCCATGCCCTCGATGACAACGCCCGGATCAAGTTCGAAACGCTTGCCATTGACCACGGCGAAGCAGGCGGTACTGCTCGGCGCGGGGTCAAAGCTGCTGACGATCAGATGAATGCCATCGAAGTCGCATTCGTCATGTTCATCTGTTGCCGAAGGATGATGGTGCATATCGGGGTGGCTGTGGATGCTGCCCACCGCCCGGCAATGCTCATTATTCTCGTATTTGATCCCGGCCCGCGACACGGTTTGTTTGGGCACATGCAATCCCCATTGGCCGTCATCGAACGTCAGCAACAGCATGGCCTCGCTGCGGTGCTTCTCGTACACCGCTTCCATGAACGCCAGCGCCTGCCGGAACAGAATCAACGGCATCAGCGGTGTTTTGAGATGAAAGAATTCCTTCTGCTCCTCAAGGCCGGGCAGTTGATCCGTCCGCACGCAAGCTTCGAAGATGCTGTTGCGTTTAAACAGATAGTGGCCGCCCGAGGCCGTAATGAAGGCGAAGGGTTCACTTGGGGGTATCTCGTCCCCCGGTTGATACATCTTCATGTTTGAAATCCTCCTGTGTTTGATGGTGTTTGATGAACGCAATAAGACGCTCGAATTCATTCTTGTCGATGTCTTCTGGATGCAGCGCGCGCCGCTCGAGCAGGATTTGATAAGCGGCGAGCAGGGCGTGGTCCTCGGCTGTCCCTCTGAAATTGTCCGGATCGACGCCCCTGAACCTATCAAACGCGTGGTCGAGAGCGGCAACAGAGCCGAAACGACTCTCGCGAATGGCTTCGACGAGCGATTGCATACAAAGTCCTCCCTCTATTGGTTGTTGAGGCACCCTCCGACGATGGCCGAGAGCGTTTTGTAAGGAGTCCACGGCAGGGCGCATACCTCTTCGGTCGAGATCCTCTCCCAGCCAGCGAATGACTCGTCCTCTCCCGACCTTTCCTCGATGGCCTCGGGCATATTCTCGTCATAGCTATACAGGATGTCGGCGTTGAAGACCGAATCCCAGAAGAGCCGCTTGAGCTTCTCGACCCGCTCTTCCATGGGGCTGGTGATTTCGAAACGCAAGTCGCCCAAGCACACCAGCCCATCGCCATGGATGTTCGGCAATGGGGCGACATAGAGCACATCGTCCGCGATCTTCACCCTTTGCCCACGGAAGTAGACATGCAGGCTTTCGAGCGCGAATTCATGGAAGGTCACGATCAGATAGACCCAGGGGAGTGGAATCGTGTATTGAAAAGTCTCGGAATTTCGATTCTTGTCGGGCCTGTAATTGATGGTGCGCACGCACGGCGCCTGCTCGATGGCATAAACCCTGCATGCTTCCAGTTGGCCGTAGAAAATGGTGTTCGAGGGGAGGATCGGCGACTTGAAGCCCAGCGTCGCCCGTAAGGAATCCTTGAATGCTTCGAGCGTGATGCTTTTCGTGACTTCCCGTTCAACGAGGTGAACGACGCCGTCGGATATTTCGATGGTTTCCATGATTGCTCCTGTGAACGAATATCGCTCGCGACCGCTCGCCTCGGCGAAGCCTTTGGCGTAGCCGGGTCGGGAGCGACGAAGGGTAGAGACTTTTAATCCGTCAAGATTGACGCATGCCATAGCGACCAACGGGAGCGACGGTCAGGCGTTGACCTGCCATTGCGCCCATAAAAAGGCGTCCGTGACGCCGCCTCGCTTGAGCGAACACGGAACCGGTAACGTCGTGCAGGTCTTCCGTAACGACGTAACCGGTGCAGTGGAGTGAACAGAACTGCACATGAAACGACAGTCGAAGCCGGCGAAACACCGGCCCGGGTCGCATCCGAACCCAAACCCTGCTAGCCGGGCCGGGCGCGGACCTTCCCTCTGCCGAGGCAAAGCTGAAATAATCAGATCATTGCGCGAGCAAACGCCGGCGCATGGTGATCAGACTTCTGACTTCTTTCAGACCCCGAAGGGCGATAGAGCCGTGCTCCCGGTTGATGCCAGAAAGGTAGGCCGCTTTGCCCTCGAGGACACGGAGACTGACGGGCGGATCGTTACCCGCGATTACGGCTTCGCGGGCGTTATGGATCGCTGCGCGCAATATCCGCCGCGCCGTTCTTGAAAGTGACGCTTTCGTATTGACCACCACGCCGGTGACAAGCTGACGATTTCCCGATCGGCACACCTGAAACTTCTTCTCATTGATCCGATATCCTTCATCCTCGAGGATCGCCCTGACCGCGTGGTAGATATGATTCAGCTTTGGACTGTCGCTGGAGAAGATCAGGTCGTCGGCGTAACGCGAATATGTCGCCTTCCATTTTCTCGCCAGTCCCGCCAGCCGGTAATCTGCCCGCTTGAACACTACATTGGAGAGAAATGGGCTGGTGGGCGCGCCTTGGGGCGTTCTTCCCTCGACGGTGCAGACATCGGCAATCCTCTGGGCCACATCGCGCGGGACTTTTTCCTTGAGCAACGCGGCCAACACCTGCCGCTCGGTGATGCTTGGGAAGAAATCCTTGATGTCGATCCGAACAATCACCTTCCGCCCCGTGTGCAGGCGCGCGTGGGTAGCCGTTGACCTTCGTTTCACAAATCCATGGGCGTATTTCGATGGCCGGATGCGCCGCGCCATCAGCCAGGCAAGAATACGCCGCTGTTGAGATTTCAACTCGGGGTCGGGCGCCATGATCTCGCGGAACCCGCCCCGAGCTTTGGGTATTCGATACACACGATAGCGTGAACGATCCATGGGATGTTCTCCTTGTGTCATTGACCTTACGAACCACTTCCCCTCGCAACCAACGGGAGCGATGGCAAGCTTCGACTTGCAATTTCCCCCGGTAAAATGCCGTCCGTGACGGCGCCTTGCATTGAACGCTTCAGCTACGGCAGAGATCCAGGCGCGTAGCGGAATCAGTGCAGCGCGCGCCTGGATCTCAGGCGGAGCTGACAGCGAACACCGTTCCGCTGCGTGTTTTGAATCCGCAGGCGACGAAACATCGCCCCAAGACCTTGTCTGATAGACATGGTCTCTTTGGCCAAGGCTTGTTGTCATTGAGGAGAAGAGATTTCAGGCTGCGTTGGTGGCCGCTTCAGTCTCTATCGGCTGATGTTCCGGCACATCGTTCTCGGTTGCAGTCGAATCGGTTTCAGCATCGGTTTTCGGCTCACCATAGGGCGCGATATAGAGCGTCACGCCGTCGCTGGTGATGAAGCGGGCCAACTTGCTGCCGTCCAGGATCGAGAATTTGACGGTCGCATCCTTGCCCGACGCCGTGTTCAGCGTTTTGAGCGCCTTGAAAAGCAATTCCACGCTGAATTCGACGGTTTTGGCGTCCGTGTAGTCAGGGATATGCTCCCGGTACTTGGGATATTCGCCATCTCCGACCTTCGCTGACATGATTTGCACGTTCTGGCCGTCATTGGAGCCGATCTTAACGCTATTCTTCACCCTGCGAAGGTGAAGCAGGCCAAGCTCGGGCCGGTAAGGTTTCTTCGGCGCCATGGCGGCTGCGCGCACCGCGTCGTCCGAATCGAGCAGGATCATCTCGCCATCCTTGAGCGGTTCATGCTCAATGCCCTTGATGGTCGGCACGGTCGCGAGATCCACTTGCGGGTAGGGAACGATCAAAAGCAGATGACGGTCACAGGACACCGTTCCCTCCGGCGTCAACGCAATGTTCTTGAGCGCGAGCTTGTCGAAGTTGTATTTCGCGGCCACATGGCATTCGAGATTTCGACGGGACAGGTACATGATTTCCCTCCTTTGGGTTATCTGCCAATAAACGACAACGCCGCCCAACATGAGCGGCGTGATGAACACAATGGTTTTGTGATAACTCAACCGGCCTTGCGCTTGGGCGTGATACCCATCCAGGCTTCAGCACGTTTCCTCAAGCGCCAATAGATAAGCGCATCCTTCAATTCCTGGCAGCAAGGCTCTCCATCGGACTCGATCGCCGCAACAGGCGCAGCGCAGTTGTCCACGGCATTGCACACCATGAAACGTTTGCCATTGCTCGCGAAGACGCCAGCCGGGTAATCGCCTCCGGCGCCATGGGAGCCGTAAAACACGATTCCTTTTCCTGCTGCTTCGGTCAGTTCGTCATGCGCGGCGTAGTTCAGTTGCTCGTAACAAAGCTCCACGACGCCGGGGCAGACTTCCGATTCATAATCCGCGTCCCAGCCGATGATCTTGTAGAGACGCTTCATGTCCTCTCGGCGGCACGTTATCGAAACACTGCATCGATCTCCCATACCTTATGCTCCTTTCCGTTTGCTGTAGCGATTCAACTCTGCTTCCCGTTTCACGATGAACGCGTACACCGCGTCCAACGGGAAGGAAACATCCCTGCGCGTCCCCAATGGCCGCATACGGATCACTGGTACACCGATCTCGTTGTCGAGCGTGACGACGAGTTCTCCGCTTCTGCGGCAGTCGTGGGATTTGCTGGGAACGATGCGGGTGATTCGAGAACCCCTCTTCAGTCGGGTTGACATAAACATTCCTTTACTTGCTGGTCCCAGACTACCAATGAGCGTTCGCCAGCCTTGCCCCGGCGCATGAGGCCAATGATGTCGGGATTCGTGATCCTGGCTCCTGCTTCGATGCTCAGGGCGAAGCGATAGAGGTGTGGGTATTTGTCGCGCAAATGCTCCCACTCCTCAATCGTATTGGCGGGACAGAAGGTGCAGGCGGATTTGCGAGGAACTGGTAAGCCAGCATCGGCGATCAGATTGATACATGCCGCTCTGTCCATTCCCCAGTCCACTAGCGGATACCAGAGGCGAAATCGCTTGTCTTCCCAAGCATTACCGGCAGTACCTCGAAGCCTGTGCTTTTCAGCAGCGTCATAACCGATGATCTTGATAATGCGCCTGCCCGCTGCCCATTCCGCCTTGGCCCACGGCAACCGTTTCACATAATCGTTCTGCGGATCGCGCTTGAACTTCATGGAGCATTGCTTTTGACCGAAAGCCATGGCGGGCAGAACCTTGAGGCGCACACACGATTGTCCGAGCGTCTCTTTCATCTTCACGCCGGGCATCTCGCGGCGCCGAACGGTCACAAGCTCAGGAAACCCGACGCTCGCAAGCCAGGGGAT
>JABWBM010000121.1 GCA_013360495.1 Planctomycetaceae bacterium | reverse complement strand
GAAGATCCTCGGCAAGGCGGTGGAACTTCACCCGGTCACGTTGATCGTCGGCGTGTTCGTGATGGCCAACCTGTTCGGTTTTTTCGGGGCGCTGCTGGCGGTGCCGTTGACCGCGATCGCGAAGATCATCGGGCGCGAGTTGATCCTGCCCTATTTCAGGTCGCTTGCTTCGGAAGACCCTACGCGCTCTATAAGCCGCCGCGCGGACACACCCGCCCCGCCCGCGCAGGGGACATAACGCTGCTCTTCGTCCACGGCGCCATCATGGCGTGACCGTTCGATACCGGCGAGCTAATATCGTCGCGTGGCAGCGCGAGACACAGCGTTCCGTACCCAACACTTCGCCATCGAGAGCGAAGAAGGCGCATTCTTCATCCGTAGTGGATCATGGCGTATACCGCTCGCTGCCTGGTGGGCGCTGGTGTTGATCGCGTTGCTGTCGCCGCTGGCGGCGTTCGGGATGATCTTCTGGGTCGCTGGCAGGAGCATCGCGTGGCGCTGCTCGCGTAAGGAAAAAACACCGATTGACGCCAGCCTGTTGATGGCGCTTGGCCGCTGGCTGCTCAAGCTCTTCTGGCTACCCGCATTCGTTTATCTGCGTATGGCAAAACCGCGCGCGTGGCGGGCCTGGAAATCGGAGAGAAAAGACGTGTTCGAATCGAAAAGATAGTTCCCAACCAATCACTCTTCATGTATCTAAGCAGGACGTATGAAAGAAATGATGGATAGCTACGCTCGTCATGCCCGCAAAGGCGGGCATCCAGGCCAACGATAAACCCCAGGTTGGGCTCTGGATTCCCGCCTTCGCGGGAATGACATAGTGGCAGGCAATCAATCATTCTTTATGCACACCTGCTTAGCATGCCGTTGAAAAGCGGATTGCGGGTTTGCGTTTGTCCCACAGGGTTTCGTAACGCGTCAAGCTCCGATGGCGGAATCACCTCACACCTCATCGGTTGATCCGGGCCGCCGCAAGCTCAACCTTTCGCTCTTGTGGTTCGGCCAGCTCATTAGTCACGTCGGAGACTCGCTCGCCCAGCTTGCCGGCATGTTCCTCGTGCTCAAACTGGAACACGGCTCGGGTGAAGCGGTCAAGAGCGGCCTGACCGGCATGATGCGCGCGCTGCCCGCGCTGATCTTCGGCGTGCATGCCGGGGTGCTCGTCGACCGCCACGACCGCAGGCGTTTGATGATCGTTGCCGACCTTGCCCGCGCGGCGATTCTGTCGGCAATACCACTCTGTTTCGTGTTCGGCGTGCTCCAGTGGTGGATGGTGGCAGGGACAGTGTTTCTGGCGGCGTGTTTCTCCACGCTTTTCGACCCGGCGCGAGATGCCTTGCTACCGAGGCTTGCGGCGGGCGCCTCGTTAGTCAGGGTCAACGCCGCATTTCAAAGTACGTTGCAGGCGGGAATGATTATCGGGGCGATGCTGGTGGGTTTTGGCGGGTTGGCTGATGGATCGTCCCCATCAGCAAGCCCGATCGAAGGATTGATCTGGATTTTCGGCCTTAACGCCCTCAGCTATCTGGTTTCCGCGATACTCCTCTCATGCATCAAGGAATCGCCGCTACCTGTGTCGATGACGCCGCCGCCGAAAGCCGGGCGCACTTCGACACGGGCGGATATCTCGGAGGTCATGAAGCTTGTGTGGAGCGACGGGCGGCTGCGGGGGTTGCTCTTCATCACTGCGGTCAACAATTTTTTCATCATGGGACCGGCGTATGTTGGCGCGTCAATTCTGATCGCACGGGACATGAACCTGCCGGTGGAATATCTTGGTCTCTATAACCTCGGGCTTGGTGTGGGGTGGTTCATCGGCACGCTCTTCATGATGCGCTTTGGGCGCAGGATCAGGAAGGGGAGAATGATTCTCGCGGGGATGTTCTTTGATGGCATCACCCACGTTCCTATCTTTTTTCTCCAGGACGCTCCCTTCAGTTACTACGTGGTCGCGATGGCGGCGCACGGGTTCTTTATTCCGTGGATCACGGTCGCGCGCACGTCGCTGGTGCAGAGCTATTACCCGAGCGAGATTCAGGGCCGGATATTCGCGCTCATCGGCATCACGGTCATCGGCTTCACGTCGTTGAGCGCGGCTGTGACGGGGGCGCTTGGCGAAGCCATGACCGGTTGGGATCTGTTCCTGCTCTCGGGCGTTTTTGGCGGGGCGTGCGGCATCATCGGACTTCTGTTTGAGAAATTGCGACGCACGGCTTGAGCCGCCTTGCCCGAGAGCGTCATTGCCGGTTTGCAAAGGGGGTGTAGCGCTATGCGCCCTCGCATGGCGTCATGGCTTTTGGTGCGTCCGTCATGTGAGGCTGCGACGAACTCATACCAAGTCCAGATTGGTCGTTCGATTTCGCCGGAATGACGGCCATAGTCGCCTTTCCTTTTCGGAATTGGTATCGGTCGAGTCGGGCGCGTGACGACCCGTACATCAACCGGAGAAGCACTCTTGCCGTGGTTGGGAGAGGTCGCGTGAGTCCGGTCTGCGATGGGAGCATCGTGGCGATGATTGGCAAAATGCTTGCGCGGAAGATCGTCAAAGCTAGCATTGCCCGCTCTTCCGCGGTAGCTCAATGGTAGAGCATCCGGCTGTTAACCGGCAGGTTGTAGGTTCGAGTCCTACCCGCGGAGCCATTCCTTTTTGATCGCCCGCCGCCACCCGGCGGTTTCTTTTTTAAGATTTATCAGCGGTTCGGGGCAGCGGCGTCAAATCCGCACCGTGTCGCGCTTTGGCGACAGAGAGCTCTGATATATCAGGCACACAGTTGCGCCACGCGAGAGCTTTTACGGCACTACCTTTGCCTATTTTCGAATCACATACGGTCTGTCCCGACCGACCTCTCTGAATCCCGTGAGAGAGCTTTTTCGCGGCGCAAATCCTCTCAGGTTTGCCTTGAGCTGTGCTGGCGGTTGAGCCCTTATGGGTCAAACGGAGCGGCGAATATTTGCCGACCGGGTTAGCAAGCGGAGGGCCGGGAATGGCAAGGGACGACAGGCAGAAATTGGATGATCTCGATGCCGTGATAGGCGAGTTGAGAAAGCTCCTTCAAAGGCGCGCATTCTCGATCACGGATAATTTTTGAATAGACGCGGATCACAGGACGAATACCTACCCAACGTGTGTTTCGCCGGACGGTTACTCCTTTTCCGCCTCACGAAACGACTTTTCGGGCGGCAGCCGGTCACAAACACTCCGCTCTTGGCCGCCTGAAGGTTTTTTCAGGGACGACTACTTAACAATTGATAGCACTTCCGTGATAAACAGCGCCGAAGCGCCATCGAATCCCGTCTTATCTTTTAGCTCTAGCCGACCTCTGTACGTTTGCGCCATTTTTATAACTTCGTATTTGATTACCATGTCATAGCTATGCGAATACCTCCTTAATTCTTGAAGGTGATCGCCTAAATACCCCGTTTCGAAGAGACGCCATTTTAATTCATATAGGAATTTCCTGTCACTCGACCAGGTAGGGAAAGGCGATGGATAGCGAGCGTGCCTAACTCGAGACGCCCCTTCCTCTCTTAATAACCGCGGAAGATTGGCTTTTATCGTCTCTGCTTGGATTACATCTCGATAAGGAATGTATTCGCCAGCCTCCGAACGCCTTCGCGCTACTTCGGAAATGAAAAATTCATCATCATATGGGACGTAGTAATCATCAACAACGAGAGCGAGCGAAGGACATGCCGCTCCAGAAACTGTTGTTATGAGTGACATTGATAGCACGAGAACTGATCGTTTTGTCCATAAGAGCATTGCCGCCCCTTATTGGTTGCGTACGTAAAGATAGCCGTTGAATCCATAGCTCTCGAACTCTGGATCATGATGACGCCTATAAAGTACACCCATGTTGATTATGCGATTAAGCGGTTTCCAGCAATCGGACTCCTTTTCCACCGTTACACAACCCTCCGATGCCGTTCCCGGGTGAAGATTAAGCTCGTCTCGTGTGCCGATGCCACCGTCCGGCCCAACTTCTTCACGATAACGTGCGAACGTCCCATCATTCTTTTGCATGAACAGGGGGTACCATTCTGGCTGGTCAAGCATCCATAACCAAGTGGGTATATTTAATACCTGCTTCTCGTGTGTGTATTCCGATCCAATAAGATATGTGGCCTGATCCCGTAATCTTGTACCGATCTGAGTTAGAGTCCTTGGTTTGTTTTGAGACACAAAAGGAGGACTCGAATGAAACGTCACACACCGGAAGAAATCGTAAGGAAATTACAGCAGGCTGATGCGATGAAGGCGGAGAAGAAAACGACTTCGGATATCTGCCGCGAGCTTGGTGTTTCGGAAGGGACATACCATAGTTGGCGGAGGGAATATCGTGGTTTACAGATCGACCAGGCAAAGCGTTTGAAGGAGTTGGAGAAGGAGAACGCTCGCCTCAAGAAGCTGGTGGCGGATCAGGCGCTTGACATGTCGATCTTGAAAGAGGTCGCCTCGGGAAACTTGTAAGCCCGGCGCGGAAACGTATCGCCGTAGGGAACGCTCTCCATGCGTTCAACGTTTCCGTCAACCGGGCATGCAAGGTTCTGGGACTGGCGAAATCGATGTACCGTTACAAGGGAAAGGTTTCACCGGAGAATAGAGCCATCATCACGCAGATGATCGAACTTTCGCGCCGGTATCCTCGTTACGGGTGGCGCCGCATCCGTGTGATGCTGCGCTTGAAGGGGCTATGGATCAGCAAGGAACGGGCAAGACGGCTGTGGCGTCAAGCCGGGCTGACACGGACTGGGAAGCAGCGCAAACGCCGCTCGCAGGGCGTGAGCGCGAACGCCTGTTCGGTGAAACGAGCGGAATATCGCAATCATGTATGGAGCTACGACTTCCTGTTCGACCGCACGGTGTCGGGAAGGAAGCTGAAGATCCTGGCGATCGTCGATGAGTTTACGAGGGAGTGTCTTGATGTCGTGGTGGCACGCAAGATCGGCTCTGACGGGGCGATCAAGTGAGGGAACTTACGATTTCTGTACAAGCTCTGGAAAAGTCCAATTGTGTGGAGAAGCAAGCGCCTCAATTGAAACTTGGTGGAAAGATTACTTCTTTTTCGGTACAAGAATAAGGGATCAGGCCACTTGTCAGCCGACAGGGAAGAAGCCTTCAGTCCATGACGCCCCTTCACCCGCTTGAGCATGGCAAGTGCCGCTTCGCGCTCAGCCTGCCCGCTTGCTTCCTCTACCTTCAATGTCCAGCACCAAAGCGCGTCTGTTATCGGTCAATGCGTGCATCGAATGACACAGCAACGCTTCCTTAGCCGAGCCACTCCTTTTTTCTCGGACAAATAAATATCGTAAAAATGCCAATTATTTTACATAAAACCCCAAAAGCTCATTGCACACTTCGCCTAAATGCTTAAAGTGTCCTGCTCGCGAACACCACTGCACACCCCAGGAGCTTCTACGCCATGTCTAATTTCGCCAGAATTCAAGTACTGAACGGGAAGTCCACCGGGGTTTATGAAGTCCCGAGCGACGGGAAATTCATTATAGGCCGCCTAACAGGCTGCCAAATCGTCATTGACGGCCCTACGGTATCGCGCCAGCATTGCGTCATCGAGTACACCACCCGCCGGGACAGGATCATCAACACCAGTTCCACGGCCACGCTGCTCAATGGCAAACCAATCGAAAGCGCCGAGCTCGCCGACAACGACGTCATCACCGTCGGAAACGTCCTTCTTCGCTACATCGCGCCGGATCAAAAGCGCGGCATGGAGCGAGGCGAGATCGAATATGTCAGTGGCGAAAAACGCGTAGCCTTCCACGAATCATCTCTCGCCGCTCGAATGCTTGGCCAAAACTGCGGCAACACCACGCTGCTCGCGACCCTTTCGTCGCGGGAAATGATGGACGTCTTTATCGGCTACCGCTATCAAACCCGTGCCATCACTGCGGTGAAGGTGCTCTCGCCCCACGCAACGGAGCCGGTGCGAAAGCGCTTCACCCGCGGCGCGACGTTCATGTCGAAACTCGCGCACCCGGGGCTGCCACTCTTCCACGACCAAGGACAGATTCAGGGAAGGCCCTTCGCCAGCGTCGGCTTCGTCGACGGCATCGACCTTGCCTCGATAGTTCCCGAGGACCAAAAGAGCCATACGCGAAAGGTCGTCGGCCTTGGGCTGGACGTGCTTCACCTGCTCGAATACCTCGAAGAGCGCAATATCGTCCTGCGCAACCTCTGCCCGGAAAACCTGATGCTCGCCCACCGCGAAGTGGCAAAAGTCGTCAACCTCGACTACGCCACCGAGGGCGGCGAAACCGTCCCAGCCAAGGACGCCTTCGCAGGCGCGTCGTTGAGCGTACTGCGCCACCGCGCTCCGGAATGTCACGAGGATACCGTCACCGCCAACTTCCACGCCGACCAGTTCTCGCTGGCGTCGGTAATGTACGCGAGCATCGCGGGCGGCCGCGCCCCCTGGGACCCGGTCGGGGGAGATGTCGCCTCCTCGTTCAGCCGCGACACGTTCAAAAAGGATCCTGTCCCCCTCGACGCCCGCGTCAAAGGCGTCGACCCCTTCCTTTGGGGCGCGCTGCAAGTAGCCCTAAAGCCCGATCCGACAAAGCGTTATAACACAACGACCGATTTCCGTTACGAGTTGGAAGCCGCAGCGAAAAGCCTTCGCGCGGGCGCTTAGGGGTCAGCATATCGAGCAATTGGCTGAATAATACGCCGGCATGTTTTTTCGCGGATTCTCTGTTTTTCTGACGCGAAATGACGATTTGATGCGTTTGAAAGCTGTAAGGGGGAAATATGTTGTTTCCCCCGGAACCACAGAGGAGAACAGGTACCATGAAAACGGGTTTGACACTCGGCTTGGCGCTTGTCGCTGGAGCGCTCTCGTTGGCCTCCGGGACATTTGACCCAAGCCTCGAGGCTCAGTGAGGTCCGAGTGGCTGAGGGACGAAAGCCAAGCCAGCTCCAAAGGAAGTCGCAAAGTACACAGTTGTGTTCAAAAACTTTGCGGAGCAAAACAAAGACGCCGACAAGTCCGATGCATTGATCAAAGCCCTGAAGGGCATCAAGAACGTGCAGGCAGCCGACCTCGATAAAGCTACCGGCACAGTCACGCTCACCATGAAATCCGGTGAGCTCACCAAGGAGGCGGTGGAAACCGCCCTCAAGGACGCGAGCCTGACCTTCGAGGTCGAGAAGTTCGAGAAGGCAGCGGCCGACAAACCCAAGTCATAAGTATCTGCCAATCATTGCCACAACCCCGCCTCAAGAGCGGGGTTGTGTGTTTATTAACTGCGGCAACGAAACAGGGAGGCTTCATATGAAGCCTCCCTGGGGTTTCGGTCGATTGACAAATGTTACGGCACGACCGTCACGATAATCGTGAACGGAGCCGAAGTAGCGGTGGTGCTATCCTCGATCACGACATCGAACATCACGACATCGCCGGCAACCAAGGTTGCCCCGCTGTCCGAGATGTCCAGACCGGCGGGCGAATTCTCCGTCAGTCCGATGGTCGCAAAGTCCGTCGGATTGCCGTTCAACATGACGTTTGTAACGCTTTGAATCGTGTACGGCCCCGTCCCGCCCGAAACCATCAACGAAATCATGTTGCCGCCCGCGGTGAGATCGTACGTCAGTATATCCACGTTGATCCCGCCGCCCCCGGCGCTGATGATATTGAGTGTTATCGGAGTGGAAGCCGAGGTGTCCATATTGGCGTCTTCAATGACGACATCGAAGGTCACGACATCGCCGGCAACCAAAGTCATTCCGTCGTCGGCGATTTCGAGATCGCCGGGCGCATTTTCCGTCAGCCCGAGGGCTGCAAAGGTTGTGGGTCCCAAGGTGCTATGGACGACATTTGACACTTGAGAAATCGTATACGGACCCATTCCGCCCGAAACGAGCAGGCCAAAGATTCCGCCGCCCTCGACAAGGTCATACGAATCGACGTCGACCGTGATCCCGCCGCCCCCGGCGCTGATGATATTGAGTGTTATCGGAGTGGAAGCCGAGGTGTCCATATTGGCGTCCTGAATCACGACGTCGAAGGTCACGACATCGCCCGCAACAAGGGCTGAATCGTCATCCGAAATATCGAGGTCGTTGGGCGAATTCTCCGTCAGTCCGATGGACGGGAAGTCCGTGACATAGCCGTTGATCATGACGTTTGAAACCTGGGAAATGGTGTAGGGAGCCATGCCTCCGGAAACGACGAGGGTGAAGAACCCGCCTCCCTCGACGAGTTCATATGCGTCGAGGTCGACCGTGACCCCGCCGCCGCCACCGCCACCGCCACCGCCCGACGGGTCGTCGACGAAGATGAACATATGGCCGCCTGCGTCCAGCGTATACGCGGAGGTGCCCACGTCGAGCTGCGCCGTCAGCGCCACCTCGACTTCGAAGGGCATTGCATCAAGCAAGCCCGCGATGGTGTTCCCATCCGTTTCAGGCTGGAATCCGTTCGCGGTCGTGAAGCTCTGGATGAACGCCAGCGGACTGGCGGTCACCGTGACCACCTGAGGCGTCACCGGCCCCTCAAACGCTCCCTCGAAGACTTCAAGGTCGAAGATGATGTTGTTGCCGTCAAACATCGGCGCATTGGTCGACGTATCGACCGTGCCCCAATAGACGAAGGCCCCGCCGGTGCCGCCGATCAGCGAGAGTGTCATGCCGCCGTCGGCAAAGTAGGCCGTCTCGCCGTTCCATTCGAGTGAGCCGTAAACAAAGATAGCGCTCAAGTCGCCGTTGGCGTTCATCTCGTCGGCCATGGCTTGCGCGCCAACGTCAAAATAGGGCGTCCCGTCGAAGTCGATGATGTCGAATTGCGCGCTGCTCGCGACCGTCACCGTCACGGTGAGGTCGGAACCGCTCATGGGGTCGAGCGTGTCGAAGCTGAACACGAGGTCGCCCGTAGCCGCAGAAGCCGTGGTGTCCGGCGTCATATGGCCGTCGATGAAGGCCCCGC
The DNA here is from genome assembly GCA_013360495.1 of Planctomycetaceae bacterium. Classification (GTDB taxonomy): domain Bacteria; phylum Planctomycetota; class UBA8742; order UBA2392; family JABWBM01; genus JABWBM01. Next base: position 1,861 of record JABWBM010000121.1, on the reverse strand, counting down.
CGCCACCGCCGCCGGTGGAAGCGCCGTAGAGATCAACGGTCACGTCGGCGAGGAAGGTTCCGCCCGACTGGACGGAACTACTTTCGAGGAACATCTCCATCGTCTCGTCATTGATGTAATCGGCGACGTCCTGCGCCGTGGTCAGTGTCGTCTCGATGAAGTTTTCGTCGCGGTGCGTCACCGTCGCCAGGGTGGTGTCGATGGTGACAACAACGGTGATCGGATTGCCAATCTCGTCGTAGGTGTCGAGGTCGAACTCGACGTCGTTCCCGTTGACCGTCGCGGCCGACGCGGGAATGCCGAAGAGGAAGGTCGACTGGCCGAAGATCGACGTCGATATATACGTGTCGGCAAAGTACGTCGCCTCGCCGTTGTAAGGTATCGAACCCTGGACGAATGTGTAGTGCGTCGTCGGGTTGGCGTTGAGCGCGTCGGCCATGGCCGTCGGCGTCACGGTGCTCGGGCCGCTCATGTCGAAGAGCTCGAAGTACGCGCTCGATGAGACGGTTACGGCGACATCCGTGGTCGAGCCGTCGGGCAGGTTGACGCTCATCGTAAAGACGAGGTTGCCGCTGCTCCCGCTCGCCGTCGTGCCGGACTTCATTACGCCGGTCAGGATGCCGAAGTCGCCGCCGCCGGTGCTGGCCTCATACAGCTCGACGACATCGTCGGCGGTGAAGGTCTCGCCCGACTGGCCGCTGAGACTGCTGACGAAGATGCCGTCGGCGTCGTTGTTGATACGGTTGGCGATGGTCTGCGCAGCCGTGATGACCTCGTCATTGAAGAAGCTGTCGTAGAAGGTCACGGTCGCTTCGCTGACGTCGATGGTGACTTCGATCGTGGTGCTTCCGAACTCGTCCTCAACCAGCAGGTCGAACACGACGTCGCCGTTGACGACGGTTGCGACTGAACCCGACGCCAGCGTACCGAAGTACGCGTTCGCGCCGAATTGGCCGGACTCGGCAACAATCGTCACCCCGAGGTCGGCCGAATACTCGCCGTCTCCGCTGGTGTAAGACTCCGAACCCATCGCCTCGACGAAGGCCGGGTTGTCCTGCAGCGCCGCCAGCGCTTGCGCGCGGGTGGCCGTCGTGGCCACGGCGTCTTCGTCATAGATGATGTACGTGATGCCGGAGACGTTCGGCACGGTAACGGTGACGTTTTCCGCGTCGCCCGTCGTCCAGTCATAGAAGTCCACGGTGAACTGGAAGTCGGTGACGGCGCCCACAAGCGCGCCCGCGATGATCGCCCCGCCGGAATCTCCGCCGGTGGTATCTTCGGGCGCCTGATAGACCGTGCAGATGCTCGCGGTGAAGCTCGAGCCGCTCAAGGTGCCGCCAAGCTCGATGAAGCCGTCGTCGCCGCCGTCGATCAGGACTTCGAGGCTTTCAAGGTCTCCGGTGAAGGAGTCGGTTCCGCTGTTGCGGTGGTAGGTAACGGTCGCGGTGGACGCCACCGTGACGGAGAACTCTTCCCCGTTTTCGTCCTCGAGCGTGAAGTCGACGCCGCCCGCACTATTCAAGCTCGCGGTCGTGGTGGCAAAGCCGCTCAACGTGGCGCTGGTGGCCGCCTTCTTGGTAATGGTCAACGAGACGTCCGCCGAGAAGCCGGCGGCCGTGGGCGCGCTCTTGCCTTCGGCGCGGATGGTGGCGCCGGTCAGTTCGTTGATCTTCTTCGCGGCCGACTTAACCGTGAGGGTCTGGTTTCCGCCCTCGGGCGTGTTGAGGATCAGCATTTCCTCGTCCTCGAGGCTTGAGGGGGCAAAGACCGTCACCAGCGTGCCCTGGGCCGTCAGCAGGTCGAAGCTGATCTTGCCGCCCGAAATACCCGCGATGGAATCCTCGTCGAGCTTACCGGTGAG
>JABWBM010000120.1 GCA_013360495.1 Planctomycetaceae bacterium | reverse complement strand
GTTCGCCTCCACCCGCGAACCAGCGAGCACGATGTACAAGTTCGAATCCGTCAGGCGCGCGGGTTTCTCGACCACGGCGACAAGGTTCTCGTTAGTTGTATCTTCAAAGGCCGTGAGATGGCTCACCGCGAGTTCGGCGACCGTCTGATTCAACGCTTCAAGGCCGAGTTCGCCCTTGAAGCCAAAATCGAAAAGGAGCCATCCATGGAAGGCACACGCCTCACCATGCTCCTCACCCCGCTCGCCCAGGACGTGAAGAAAAAGCTTCAGAAAGAGGCCGAGGCGAAACGCCTCCAGGCCGAAGGGAAAGATGAGTCGGCGCACCATCGCCGCGTTATCACGCGCGAGGAAGCCGAGCGCGAGCGTCTTGCCAAGGAAGGCGCTGCGGCTGCGCCCGAAAGCGCCGGCGCGGAACCCGCAAAAAGTAAAAATTAACCTTGCGGATTTGCCCTCCGCATGGCACATATCTGCGCTCTCAACGGTTTGAACTGTTGAATTGCGGGACGGTGTCCCGCGTGGCACGGCGGCGCGCCACTGACAAGCCGGCGCCAGACATTCGTTTCAGGATCAGATCAATGCCCAAGATGAAAACCCACAAGGGCGCCGCCAAGCGCTTCAAAATCACCAAAAAAGGCAAGATCAAGCACTACAACGCGGGGCACAGCCACCTGTTGAGCAACAAGAACGCCAAGCGCCGCCGGCGCCTGCGCAAGCCCTCGACCATGTCGACGACGCAAGCCAAGACCATCCGAACGCTGGTCAAGGCCGCCGGTTAAGCGCCGGGACGTTTTCGGGCGATCTACACCATCACGAACCCTGCGAGGATAGACCATGTCACGAGCAACCAATGCAGTCGCGCGCCATCGCAAGCACATGCGTATGCGCCGCAAGACCCGTGGAAATTTCGGCGCCGGACGCAATCAATGGCGCCAGTCAAAACTGATGCGTATGCGCGGCCTGCGCTATGCCTGGTTCCACCGCTTCAAGAGGCGCCGCGATTTTCGCCGCCTGTGGATTACCCGCATGTCGGCTGCGATTCGCGAGCACGGCATCAGCTACAGCCGCTTCATCGCGATGCTGAAGAAGGCGAACATCCAGTTGAGCCGCAAGTCCTTGAGCGAGCTTGCCATCCGCGACCCGAAGGCCTTCGCTGCCGTGGTCGAAACGGCGAAGAAAGCGGGATAGAGAAATATCGCATAACTTTCAATTGTAGAGCGCCACGCCTCCCGCGTGGCGTCTTGCTTTCTGGTCGGTTGTAGCGCCACGATTTATCGTGGCGTTCTTGCTCCCCGGATTCACATTGCTGTCCGGAGCCGCCATGATGAATCATGGCGCTACTTCCGAAAAGCCATTCCGAGAAATGCTCCATGCATCAGCGCATGCAGGCAGCGAAACATCCGTAGCCCCGATGGAAATACTTTCGAAAGAAACGCCGTGCTGCTTCGGCTTGTGTCTGGAGCGATGCAGGCTGCGCTGATATTCGTTGCGTCTGAATGACATTTTCGTGGTGTATGGCCAAAAATAAAATGGTCGGCGCGCGTTGTTCAGTGAATGCCCGAATGGCCTCCTCGGCGTTCGCGATTTCTTCGCGTGCGAGGGCCTCATCGCCGCCAAGCCACGCGAGATTCGCGGCGGCCGACGCAATGCGAAAAGCGGCAATCGGATCGGACGTCTTACGCAGACCGGCGATCGACTCGTCGGCAAGAAAGTCCTGCGCCAGATTCTTCGCTTCCGATTCGTAGTGATCGAGCAGGTGAGAGTTCCAGGCGCGGTACACGTTATCAAAAGGGCTGAGCTCGGCCCATTTGACCGCAAGGCGGGCGGCTTCCAGAGCGACATCCGGGTTTTTGTCGATATTCGGCAAATGGAGAATCATGTTCGCCACTTGCCCACAAGCACGCCGTTCGATCACGGACCCCTTCAGGTCGCGAATCACCGTCAGAGCGTCGGCGGGATCGAGCGTGCCCGAGCAGATCTGAAACCCCATGACCAGGCCGCGTTCGGTTTTCTGATGAACGGCGCTCAAGTGTTTGAAAGCGAGATGAACGCCCGCCATGGCGCGGTTCATATTTCCGAGGCACAAGTCGATAAAACATCTGGACAGAACGAGACGCCAGTATTCGTCGCTCGTCTTCAGGCCGTCCGCGAGCGCGAGAACAGCCTTGCAGACCCGCCTTGCTTCGCGCATGCGATAATTCAACCGGAGCGCGCCGATATAGTTTCCGGCGCCGTTCAGGTCATCGACCGTGAGTTGCTGTCTTCCATAGAGACTGCGCAAAAACGCATGGCGGAAGCACTCCGTCGCCTGCTCGATCCTCCCACGTCTCAGTTCGAGCGTTCCCTCGAGGTTCTCGAGCGTTATTCCCAAGACGTCGTCGGGGACGAGACGCATGGTTTCCCGCGCGGCGTTGCGGATTTCCACCGCCCGGCCGATATCGTTTTTCTTGAGCGCCGCGTCGAACTCGTCAAGCTGCTGGCGCAGGGCGCTTCGGGACTGATCGCCGAGTTGCGACTGGAGACGTTCGTGCGCTCCAAGGGCTTCATTGAGGGCGCGAAGCTGGTGCGCTCCCTTCTTGTCGCCGAGTGCGCCGATCCGCATCTTTGCGATGGCTTGCATGGATTCGACAAGACCCAAGACATTTTCGGCCCGTTTACCAACGGGTTCTTCGACTTCAGTCACGAAGGGCGCTCCGCTTCCGGTCAGGAGCCATGTGGCGTTGATGCCAAGGCCCGCGACCACGCGGGCGCAGAACTCCACCGGGATTCTTCCTTCGCGCAGGTAACGATTGACGTTATTGCGGCTGGTTTTGACGCGGCGGGCGACTTCGGCCTGCGAGAAATTCTTGAACGCGATCTTAAGGCGCTCCCGAACGGCCTCTTCGTTGGCGCTTTGGAAGAGCTTCGCGGTTTCTCTCGCCTTTATCATCTCTTTGCTCCGTCGATCGCCGAACACGAAAGCAGCGCTCCCCAAAACGGCGCTTTCCATATTATCAGAATGTTGGTCGCATTTGCCGCGCTTGAATGCGGGGAGGCACGCCGCGCCACAGCCAAGTCATAACCATCAATAAAACAATCAGTTACGCCACCCCTTGTATACCAAGACTTCCAGCCGCCAGTGACATCCATGAGGCTCCCCTGTCATCGAGCAGTGACAGCCGAAAATCACGTCCTTGAGCGATGACAGAAGCCATTCGCAGGTTTTCACAATTTGGGCGCTGTCGAATACCCTATGTGCAGTTGAGTGATTCGTGAAAGTGTGTGCGATCTATCACGGATTGCTCGGGACGAACAACGACCCCAAACGAAAGGACCGACGATGAAGAAGCTCACGACGAAGGACATGACTGTGGTGGTTGGCGGTGGGAATGGCGGTAGAGCTGCGATTTACAGGCCGGGCCAAATAGGTGAACCCGAATTTGTTTTCGTACAGTGGGTTGACGTTTATATAGCTAGCTGATTGGTAAGAGTGCGCACCTCGACAGCGAAATCCAGAAAATTCTTGATCATCAACAAACCCCGCCGCTTCCGGCGGGGTTTTCGCTTTCCACCGAGCATTCGTCATTGAGCGATGACACCGAAAAATCGCGTCATTGGCCAGTGACAGAAGGCGCGCCGCACTTTTCCCGATCATCCGTCCCTCGCATATCCTTACACATGAAGATTCGCATAGAAAACCCGGAATGAAGCGAATGCTCGCTTCATTCCGGCGATCAACGGGGAGCACCGGCAATGGAGAAAGAGACCATGACCACCGCGCGGCGCAATGTGTGGATAAGATGGTTTTTGGCGCTTCTCGCGGCATCCGTATGCTGTTCGCCGCAGGCCGATGCGCAACCGGCTACAAATTATGAGATCTCAATCGCCGACTATGGGGGTGGCAACTTCCCGTCCGCGCAGGAAGACACGCGGTACATCAATCCAACAACCCTTGGCGACTTCGAACTTGAGGTCGCCCTTTCAGGCCTTGTTTTCTCTTTCCTCGATGCGGGAGGGTTTCCCTATGTTCCTGTGACCTGGACGTGGTCAGGTGAACTTCCTCCGGGGATGACCTTGTCGGCATTGCCGCTGTATTACGACTCGAGCGAAGGGCTTGTCGTACCAGTAAGAAGCGTCAAATCCGCCCGTGTCGCGTCGACGGGAAACATGAATCTCAACAGCACCCGGATGGGCTCCGTCGTCGATGGCGTCGAACTTCGCGTGGGCGACAACCTCCTCGTCAAGAACCAAAGCAACCCCGCGGAAAATGGCTTTTATATCATTGGCTCCTTTTCCACTGTCCGCCAATCGATCAACGATGCCAACTCGCACCTTGGCGCCGTCGTTACCGTCGCCGAGGGAAGCACGCATGGGGGGAGTTGGTGGGCTTCGACCAACGATGGCGTCACCTGGGCCACTATTCAGCCTTTACTTACGTTTGGCGATAACCTTCAGCTCAGCGGTACGCCTCCCCTCGGCGCCGGCGGCAGCTACTCTTTCACCGTCCAAGCGTCGTATCCCGCAGGCCTGCCAGTCCCCGTCTCGGGCGTTCCGGCTTCGGCGACCGAAGAATACACCATCGTCGTCGAGTCGATGATCCTGACGACGGACCTTCCCAACGCCACAGAGGAAAGCGCGTATCCGCCTCTGCAGCTCGACGCTGATGGGGGCGAATCTCCATATGAATGGAGCATTGTGGATGGCGCGCTTCCGGTGGGTATGGATTTGTCTCCAGACGGCATACTCTCCGGTACGCCAGTGTCGGGCAGTTCGTTCACCTCGCCCTTCGTCTTCAGTGTGCGTGTGGAAGACGCGCATTATCCGGTTCCCCGCGTTTCTCTTCGCGAATTCTCTCTCACAGTGTTGCCTGACGGAGAAGGCGAATTGAACTCCATCCCAGTGGGCTACGAGGGTCTTCCCTATTTTGCGCACATCGAAGCGGCAGGCGCGTTCGTCGGGCCATGCGCTTTCGATATTCTCGACGGCCTGCCCGAAGGGATTTCGTTCGACTCCGAAGCGGCATCGCTTTCAGGAATTTTTGAAGACGACGCAGCCGGTAGCGGCACGCACACCTACCACCTCGTGGTGGAAGTCTCCGACAGCCATCCCACCTTCCCCCAAAGGGTGGAAGTTTCGCTTCCGCTCGTCGTTTCGCGCGATCGCTCGCGAACCTTCCATGTCGCTACGACGCAGTTGCCGCTCGCGGTGGATGGCGACGTTTACGCTACCCAACTGTTAGCCCTTGGCGGCAGCCGCGACTACACCTGGACCACCGACCGGCTCCTGCCCGAAGGCGTGAGCCTGAGCGAATCGGGGCTGGTCTCAGGTGTTGTTGGCGATAGCGCATCGGACTTCTCGCCTTATGTGCTCACGTTGACCGTCCTGGATAATCAAACGTCCAATACGACCAGCGTGACGCTACCGCTCAATGTGCTGATGGAAGGGGGCATCGCCCCGGAACTTCGGGGCGTCAACGCCGCGCTGCCGAACGCCGTGGAAGCGGAATCATATGATTTCGAACTCGAAGCCATGGGCGGTATTGCGCCCTATTCGTGGCAGGCACTGTCCGTTCCGGCCGGTCTGTCAGTGCTGCGCGACGAAGGGTCGTGGCGTCTCCGTGGCGTGCCAGCGCCGGAATCCGCCGGATCACGGGCCGTCGTGCTGGAAGTAACCGACGCGGCGAATGTCAGCGCAACCATTTCCCTGTCGCTCACCATCGCGGAACCCGGCTCCCGGCCATTGAGTTTCATCACCTCTGCTCTGCCGCTCGCTCGCGTAGGACAGCGTTATGGCCCCGTGGCGCTTGAGCTGACGGGAGGCGACTCCCCTTGCATCCTTTCTGCGCGTGGATTACCTGACGGCCTTGAACTTGCCGTGTCCGGTCCGGTGTGGTTCATCGGAGGCACGATCGTGGACGAGCGCCTGGGAAGCGCTGCCGGCATGTTGTACGAGGTCGTCATCACCGCCACCGATGCGAGCGGTTCGGTCGCTGTTCTTGACACCACGCTTACGGTGCAGTTCTTCGCCCTGAGCGACGGCGGGGTCCCTGATTCAACGGTGCTTGTTTCCGGCCTGATCGCGGGAGCGTCGCCCGCGGGCGCATGCTCCATTGCGACAGGCAGCACAAACATGGGCGCGTGGTGGCCATTGTTAGCCGCGGTACTGGCGTGTATCGGCCTGGTTGGCCGTTTGCGTGCGTTTTCAAAAATGGAATGAACGTGGAGCAATCGAGGTTTGCCGGGAGAAGAATTATGAAGACGACGGCTATTCGTTCGAACCATCGTTCCAACAGGGGAATGAAGACCTCAAGAAAGCCGATGATGGATTGCACTTGTCCTATCGGGCCGGAAACGAATGCCGTAGTACCCGGTATGGCGGATTATCCGCAACCGATCCAATGGTTTTCCTAATGATGTATGAACCCCGTGCTCGTGTGGAACGCGGGGTATATTTCTCAAGTTGTCTGGAAAGGATTGATCGATGAAGACCGTATCGAAGAAAGACCTCACGAATGTTGTTGGCGGATTGCGTTACACCGGCGGCCCCGTTCCGGCTCCCACACGGTGGACCTATGTGACGATCTAAATGTTTTGCGGCATCTTTTCCCTGCCCGGTCACTGTGGCCGGGCAGGTTTCGTTAAAACGCTTACAATGTCGGTACACTCGACGATGATCTGTAGGAGCGAGTCAGCGCAGGAGCACGCTACTTCCGTGAGCGCTCGTAGAGGTCATCGATTTCCGCGCGGGTCATGCCGCCGGTGATTTCCGCGTCCTGGCCCACGATACGGGATGAGAGTTCCTTCAATCCGCGCAGGATCGTGCCATCGAGCAACCGGTCGCCGATGCGGATGCGCAGGCCGCCGATCAGTTCCTCGCGCACGGAGTCGTGCAGGGCGACGGTCTTGCCCGTGGCCTTTGCAATCAGATTGGCGAGCTGATCTTTTTCCGCTGTGCCTAGTGGTTTCGCCGACTCGACGAAAACGTGAACACGGTGTTCCACGTCGTCGCGGTACCTGGCGAAGGAATCCATGATATTGTCGAGCAACGCTTCGCGGCGCTTCTGGATCAGCAGCCCGAGGAAGTTACGAACCTCTTCGCTCATCTTCACACCGATGGAATCCTTAATGATCTTCCACTTCATTTCCGGCGAGACTTTGGGTGAGGTGAAGAAATTCCGGAATGCCTTGTCTTTGCGGTAAGCCTCATCGACCGCCATCAACTCGTCAAAAATTGCGCCGATCTTGTTACGCTCCTGCCCGATCTCAAGCAGGGCTTGGGCGTACTGGCGGGCGGCTGGATCGCTGACATTCGTGGCCATGGGTTTTCTCTGTTGTTCGAAGACTTCGCATCATGTCATTCCCGCGCAGGCGGGACGCGATACGATTAAGCCTTTGTCTTCTGTAGCGTCACGGCTATGCCGTGACGTTTTGTCCGAAAATCAGTTCCTCGGTTAAAGACGTCACGCCATAGGCGTGACGCTACTCCCATGATCATATCGTCCTGCACCTTCGCGGGCATGACGAGCGTGCGTGTCCTGTCGTCCTTTCACAATCTCCACCCACTAATTCTTCATCGCACGCTCAGTGGCACTGATCGCGTCAGCCGCAAGGCGGCGGTGGTCTTCATCAGTGAGTGAACGCTTCAACACTGCCGAGCTGGCCTTCAGGCTGAGTTCGACGGCGTGCTTGCGAAGTTCGTCCATAGCCTTGGTGTGCGCCATGGAGAGCTCCTTTTTCGCGCGTTCGACCACGGCGGCAGCCTCGGTCTGCGCCGAGCGCAAAATGTCTTCCTTGACGTGTTGGGCCGCGCGCAGGGCTTCGTCAGTGATGCGCTTGGCTTCGGCGTGGGCGTCGGCCATCATCTGCTCGTGCTTCTTGAGCAGGACTTCGGCCTCGGCCTTGACCTTGTCGGCTTTTTCAAGCGCCTCGCGGATGCGCGCCTGTCGGGCGTCCATCTGCTTGAACATCCACGGGAAGCCGACCTTAGCCAGCACGACAAAGAGCAGAACGAACGCAATCCACTCCCACAGCAAGTGGTTCGTGAGCGGACTGCCCAGGTCGATGGCCTTCTCTTGCAGAGGTGCGCCGGGCTCACCAGTTGCCGCAGATTCGCGAGTCACCGTCGGTCCTGTGCCACTACCGGACGCGTATAGCGACGTGCCAAACATCAACACGCAGGAAACCGCCAAATTCAAGATGTGCCAATGCTTCGTCATAATCATTCCTGTGTCTCAAGCCTGATTGCGCCTGAAGCCAGATAAGGAGGGGGGGTATTCCCCTCCTTATCGCTTGCATTACCTTAATGCCCGGGTGTCGGGGGAACCGCAGGGCCAGCAACTCGCGAAGCTTCCAACGCCTTCTGTTCGTCCGCAACAGCTTTCGGACCGACGTTGAAGCTCATCAGCAGCGCGATCACGAGGGCGAAGAGCGCAACGCCTTCGATAAACGCCGCCATGATGATCGAGAGGCCGCGGATCGAACCGACGGCTTCCGGCTGCCGGGCAATCCCCTGGTTCGCGCCGTCGGCAAGACGGCCGATACCAAGACCCGCGCCAATGGCGGCGAGACCCGCGCCAACGGCGATCAGGCCTGCGCCTGTGCCGTAGTCGCCAAACACGCTTCCCTCAAGCAAGCTCGTCAACAGATTCATCATAGTCCTTCCTCTTTCTCATGTGTCCTCGGTTTTCCCGTTCGCCCCCTGCCCGTGGCATCCCGTCCCGGCCGAATGGATGCCCGCGCGGCGTCATACGCCACGCGAACGCAGGTCAATGTTCCGGTGCGACGTAAAGACCGATAAAAATAGCCGAGAGCAACGCAAAAATGTACGCCTGTACGACGGCGACAAATACTTCGAGACAATAAATCCCCGCCGATGCCAGCGTCGCGACCACGCCGACGCCGATTCCGACGCCGCCAAGCGCAGCGACTGCGGCAGCCGCCATGCCAGTGAGGCTCAAGATCACACAATGGCCGGCGGTCATATTGGCGAAGAGACGGATCATCAAGGCCACGGGCTTGATAATCAGCCCGGCCAGTTCGATGACAAAAAGCATCGGCCACATGTACCACGGACACGCCGGCACGAGGTTTTTGAAAAACCCAAACAAGAATGGCTTCTGCAGAACGATCCCACCGATCAGGTAGGTCAGCAACGTGATCAATGCTAAGCCCGCAGTGACGACAATCGAAGCCGTCGGCGTCGATGCGCCGGGAACCAGCCCGACGAGATTCATGGTGACGATGAAGAAGAAGAACGCCGCGATCAAAGGAAGAAATCGCTTGGCGTTCTTATGGGTCTCGTGATGTTCGTGGGCGCCGTGGCCGCCGCCATGACCATGGTCGTCATGGTGATGTGGATCCTTGATGTTCGGGTAGACGATCTCGTCGCGGATGAACATCAAGATCGGTTCGATGAAGTTATGCAGCCCACGCGGAATCAGGTCGTTCTTCGCGCGCGCGCGCGCCCAGATGAAAAGGCCGAGCACGATGAACACCGCGAGGAACATGTAGAACACGTGCTTGGTGATCAGCCAGTGCTCCATGCCGGTGACGATCACGGCATGATCATGGCCGACTCCCTCCCAGCGCATGGTTCCGATGGCGACATTGAGATTAATCAGCGTTTCGCCGCCCCAGCTTGTGCCGAATCCGCTAAAGATCTCGAACTTGTCGTACAACTGAGGTACGGGGTTTTCGAGTCCAGACAGAAGCATCATGGTCACTCTTTCACCTGCGTTTGGCCCGGCTCACTTTTTCGCTGGGCCTGCAATCGCTGGTGGGCTTCTACCAATTTTGCCTGTAAAGCATAGCCGAAAAATATGCACGCCAGATACCCGATCAACGCCGTCATAATGTCCACGATCGGCTTCTCTTCCTCCTCGACGGTCACAATCTGCTTGCCCTCGATTTTGGCTTCGATCATTTCTCTCAATGCGTCATTGTACTTGTCGGTCAGATCGAGCTTGTTGAGCGATGTCTTCATAGATTCAACAAGATTCTTTGCAAGCTCCAACTGTTTCTTGTCAACGCCCTTGTTGTCGAGTTGCGGCACTTCGCCGATCTTGCGGACTTCCTTTGGCGAGCGGAGCTTGTACAGGCAAATGCCGTTCTCCTGCGGCGCAATCATCACAACATCTTCGCGGTCGCGCAGCACCACTTTTCCGATTCCCATCTTACCCGTTTCCTTCAACGTTGCTGCAAGAAGGGAATAGGCCTTTACGGCAACCGGGCCGTCGGGTCCGGCATAGTACGGGGCCTCGTAGAGTGTCGGGTGCACTTCCTTCGCGTCGATGAATCCTTCAATCTCAATGATCTTGGTACTCTTCAGTTTCAGTTTATCGAGATCGTCCTTCTCAACAATTACGAACCGATCCGGCTCGTACGGATAGCCCTTCACAATATCCTCGGAGGTGACGACTTTGCTGCATTTCTTGCATTTCTTGTCGTACCCGATCGGTCCGTGGTCTTCTTTGTGGAGTTGATTGAAACGGATTGTCTGATCCGTATCCACCGCATTGTAAATACGAACGGGAATCGTGACAAGCGAGAAGCGAATATGGCCTTTCCAGATTGCTCTCATGTGTACCTCCGAAACTTGTGAAAGAACAGCAAATGTGCGGATACTAAAAAATTGCTCGAAATAAGCACAGCAAAATATACGGCAGCCAGATGCCAAGTGCAAACATCATGAAGCCGCCGGGGGCATCTTCTTTAGCTGCTTGACAAAATCTAAACCCTCTGCTTATATTCCTACGTCTGCTTCGGCTGCTCTTTTGATACAAAGGGCGGGAATTCTTCCCAAGAGACCTTCATTACCCAAAGGAGGTTACATGCGTAAGTCCCTCGTCGCCAATCTGCTTCTCTCTCT
>JABWBM010000119.1 GCA_013360495.1 Planctomycetaceae bacterium | reverse complement strand
TCGTGCTCCTTCGACTTGGCGGTTGAGGTTCACTGCTAACCCATGCAGCTTACCTAACCTCAATATCAAAGTTGCACTTACGAGTTGAATTCACCAATCCATATATCCAGCTTTGACAAGGTACATCCGCGCCCAAGCAATTTGATTTCGAATCCTTGATTCGCCATTCTTGAGCGTTTCTGCAAGTTCAGTATCGGGAATTTTTTCACGAAGAACCACATCGTCAGTTGCGTCAGAAGCGGGAGCGGCGCCGCCCATTTCGCGAAGGCTTCGCAACAGGGGAAGCATAAAGCGAATGAATTGCGGTCCTTTGGAATTTGGCTGTGCCATTGATTACCCCGTCAACGAAGGTCAATGCTATCACACCCTCGACCCGATCACGCCCTCTACCGGCGAGCTCGCGGTTGCGTACATCTTGCGCGGGATGCGGCCCGATCGCGCGGCCCAGTAGCCGGCATCGAGCGCGTGACGCATCGCCACGGCCATATGCAGCGGGTCTTTCGCGCTGGCGATACCGGTGTTGAGCAGCACGCCCTCGGCGCCGAGTTCCATGGCAATCGTGACGTCACTTGCGGTGCCGACACCCGCGTCGACGATGATGGGAAGTTTGTAGGGCTGGCCAACGGTTTCGAGGATGATCTCGATTGCGTTGCGGTTGAGCACGCCCTGGCCGGAGCCGATGGGCGAGCCTGCGGGCATGACAGAAGCCACGCCAAGGTCGGCGATGCGTTTGGCCATAATCGGGTCGTCGCTGGTATAGACCATCACCGTGAAGCCTTCTTTGACCAGGATTTTGCAGGCTTCCAGCGTGCCGATGGGTTCAGGCAGCAGTGTCTTCGGATCGCTCAGGACTTCAAGCTTCACGAGCGGCGTGTCTAATAGTTCACGCGAAAGGCGCGAGCTACGCACGGCGTCTTCGGCGGTGAAGCAGCCCGCTGTGTTGGGCAGGATGGTGTATCTCTTCCGATCGATAAAGTTGAGCAGATTTTCTTCAGGCGTGCCGTCGAGCTTGACGCGCCGCACAGCCACCGTCACCACGTCGCAGCCCGAGGCTTCGAGGCACTGCTGCATCAGCTCAAAGCTCGCGTACTTTCCGGTGCCGACCATCAGGCGGGATTTGAAGGTGTATGGGCCGACCTTGAGCGGCGGCACGGTGAAATCTGTCGTCATAACGTCCTCACTTGCCCGCGGCCCGAGACCTTGGAACCTTGCCCGTTGCGATTTTGCCCGTCGACACTTTGCGTTTCTTTGATGAGTTCGAGGATAACGATTTTCGCTGCTTTTGTCCGTACCGCTCTTTCCATTCGCTCGCGAGCATCGAATAACCTTCGCTGTCATGGTAGACACCATACAAGCATTCCCACTGGCGAGCTGTTCCCTCGTGGGCGAAGCCGAGGCGTTCGGGGATGGCCCGGCTTGCAGCGTTCCCTGTGGCGCAGCGAATGCGGATAGCGTTGAGCTTGAGCTCCTCGAAACCGTATGTCATCAGCGCGTTCACAGCGCGAGTCATGATGCCACGACCCTGATAAAGCTCGTCAAGCCAATAGCCGATCTCAGTGCGTTTGTGGCTCCAGTCGATCTGATGGAAACCGGCGACGCCGATGATCTTTCGTTCAAGAACGATCAATGCGTCAAAACCATTGTTGTCAGCGAAACGCTTGAGTGATTGCTTGATGAAGCCGCGCGATGATTCGGCATCTTTCGTCAAGTCGAGCCAAGGCAGCCAGCGTTTGAGGTACTCGCGATTGCGATCAGTAAGCTTGAACAACTCCTGCGCGTCGTTCTCATGCGGGAGGCGCAGTTCCAAGGATTCGCCGAGCGAAAGACTGAACATGGCAACCCTTCCACAGATGCATGAGAAGAAATCTTAACCACGGAGCGCACGGAGATTACGGAGAAAGCGATTTCTACTGAGAGGAGAACGAGAATTCACGAGGAAGATAAAGAGAAGACTTTTATCTACAGATGTCGCCGATGAACGCAGATGAGAAATCTCAAAGAATATTTGCATCAGAACTTCTTCATCTGCGACATCTGTGGACGTCCTCCTCTTTCTCCGTGGTCTCCATGTCCGTGGTTAATCTCCCTACGCAGCCTTCAACTCCTCGAGTTTCTCGTCCACCATCTGCATCAACGATTCCAGCATTGTCGCCGACAGGTCGAACTTGATGTTCGCGGCCTTGAACAATTCGGGCAGCGAGCGCGTACTGCCAAGGCTCAAAGCGTGACGGTAATCTTTCACCGCCTGCTTCGGGTCGTCGAGGTAGTTGCGCCAAACCTGTAACGCGCCAAGTTGGGCGATGCCGTATTCAATGTAATAGAATGGGTACGAGAACAGATGCAACTGCTGCATCCAGCGGTGGCGCGCGGCGCTCTCTAATCCGCTCCAGTCCACATCGCCTTCAAAACGCCTACGCAGTTCGATCCACTTTGCGTCGCGGTCGGCGCGCGTATGGTTCGGATTGGTGTAGAGCCAGTGTTGGAAGCAGTCGACCGTCGTCATCCACGGCATGAACGCCACCACCTGTTCCAGGTGTCGAATCTGCGCGCGGCGTGCGTCTGCATCATTGTAGAACGTCTTGTGGATGTGCTCACCCCCCATGAACTCCATGGACATAGAGGCTACTTCGCAAAATTCCATCGGCGCGCCGCGGTTACCGATAATGCGCTGGCCGCGGTGCTCGATGGAATGAAACGCATGGCCGCCCTCATGCAGCAGGGTTTTCACGTCGCCGGTGGTACCGGCAGCGTTCATGAAGATGAAGGGCAGGCGGCGCTCGTGAAAAGTCGTCTGGTAGCCGCCGGGTGATTTGCCCTTGCGATTGTCGAGGTCGAGCAATTCGTTACGAGCCATGGTGTCGAAATACTCGGCAAAGAGCGGGTCCACATGACTGAAGCTTTCGCGCGCCTTGGCGGCCAGCTCGCGCACATCGTTGAATGGCTTGAGTTGTTTGTCGCCGTGGGGGTCAACGTCCATGTCCCACGGGCGCAGGTGGCCGACGCCGAGCTTGGCGCGCCGCTCGGCCTGCAGCTTCTTCATGCGCGGAACGCAAACCTTCTCAATCGACGCGCTGAATGTGAGGCAGTCTTCAGGCGTATAGTCGAAGCGTTCGTTCTCGCGCCAGCGGAGTTCACGGTAGTCCTTGCAATTGGCATTCGCCGCCTTCTTAAGGCGTAGGCTGTAGAGCTTCTCGAAAATACCGTTGAAGGTGTCGTAGTCTTTTGCCCGGCGCTCTTCGCTCAAGCGCCAAGCGTTCTCACGCACGTTGCGGTCAGGGCTTTCGAAGTAGAGCCGCATCTGGGACAGCGTTCGTTCCGCGCCATCGAATTGGACGGTCTGCGCGCCGACAAGCGTCTTGTAGCGCGCCTGCAGCTTGACCTCTTCAACACCAAGGGCCACGTTCTCCTGACGGAAGATATCGACCGCATTTCGCACCGAACGCAGATAACGGCCGAACTCGTCTTTCTTGAGCGCGCTTGCGGCGGGATGGCTCGCGAGTTTCTTCTGCAATGCGAACAAGAAGGGTTGCAGTTTTGGCTGAACGCCCTCGACCCATGCGAGAAATTCGGCGTCGACAGCGGGGTTGTCTGTATCACGATCTTTAGCGGTGCGTCGGCGAGTGCCCTCCTCCTGAACCACGGAAGCGAGCTCGCTCCAGTCGAGCAGCCAGCGCTCAAGCTCCTGCACGGTGACAACGTTGCGGTCGAGTAGTTCGCGCAGATACGGCTCGATCGCGTCCCATCCGGCGGGATGGAAGCCGCGGGGCAATGTTTGACGTTCGTATTGCTGTAGTACCAAGGGAGTCCCTCCAAGAGTTTGAGTGAGCCGGATTGTGGGCGCGTAGCTGCCTTAAATCAAGGCTAGGAAGGGATTATGACTTATGTGGTGGCCGCCTACGCGCTGGGCGCGGATTCACCGCCATCGGGGGCGCCGCTCGTTTCATCCTTATCCAGCATTTCCTTGATCTCGCTCAGGGAATGGTGGCGTTGGAGGAGTTGGATCTTGCGCAGGCGCGGGAAGACGTCTTCGCCATAGAGCCGGTGGCCGGAATCAGTGCGCTCGACAGGCTTGATCAGGCCGAGCATGGTGTAGTTATGAATGGTTTGGCGGGAAAGCTCGGTATGCTCCATGATTTCGCCGACCTTGTAACGCTTTGGGGGCGGTGATTTCTTGATAACCATACCTGCTCCGCTGTGAACTCCCGAAACGTCATACCCGCGCAGGCGGGCATCCAGTCTTTTCGTTGACAAATCTGGATTCCCGTTGCACTCGGCGTAACGCGTTTCGCGCTTGCCTCGTGTCGCGGGAATGACAGCTACGAGTCATCTTCAATGAGGAGCAGGTTAAAGCGTCAGGGGCAAAACGTCAAGCACGGACTGAGCATTTTTTAGCCAGCACCAAAAACGCCAATAAAGCGCCAAAACGTCGTCCAATACCGAAAAGTGAATTTAACGTTTCGAGAACTGCGGTCCGCGGCGAGCGCCGTGGAGGCCGTACTTCTTGCGCTCCTTCATGCGCGAATCGCGCGTGAGCAGGTTAGCGTCTTTGAGTTTTACGGCCAAATCCTCGTTGGCGCGGATCAATGCGCGGGAAATGCCGAGGATCAGCGCGCCGGATTGCGCTTCTTTGCCGCCACCCCTTACACGGGCGATGACATCGTACTTGCCGTCGGTTTCGGTGACTTTGAAGGGCGTGCTCAATGGGGCGCGCTGCGTTTCGGTTCTGAAGTAGTCGCTGGCAGGCAGGCCGTTGATCGTAAACTTTCCAGTGCCGGAGACGATGCGCACGCTGGCGATGGCGCTTTTGCGGCGACCAGTACCCCAGAGATTCGAACTTTTCGCGATCACTGCTGCCATAGATCAATATCCTTCGTCGTTCGAGACCAATGTATCGCCCGCAGTCTTAGCGCCATGCGCCCCCGCATGGCGTCCTATCCTTTGAATCGTCCGTCACGCGAGGGCGCGTGACGCTACAGCAAAGAGACAACACAAGGGCTCTTTAGCGGACGCGCACCGCGCGGCCCTTGAGTTCATATGGTTTCGGGCTCTGCGCGCCGTGCGGATGTTCCGCGCCGGCGAAAAGTTTCAATTTCGTGAGCATCTTGCGGCCAAGGTTGTTGCGCGGGAGCATGCGGCGCACCGCGAGGCGCAACGGTTCGCCCGGTTTGCGCTTGTTCAGGCTCGCAAAGCTTTCTTCGCGGAGACCGCTTGGATAGCCGCTGTAACGTTGGTACATTTTGTTTTCGCGTTTGGATCCGGTCACGTCGATCTCGCCAACATTGAGCACGATCACGAAGTCGCCGGTGTCGGAATTCGGCGTAAATTCGGCCTTGTGCTTGCCCATCAGTAGCATGGCGATTTCTTGCGCGAGGCGCCCAAGCACGCGGCCCTTGGCGTCGATGACATGCCAATCCCGGGCGACTTGGCCGGGCTTGGCGTTGAAGGTTTTTTGTGAATGATCCGCTGACATACGCTCGTCCGTTTTCTATGTCTCTCACATCCGCCCGGACATGCCCGGCGCATAATCCCATCTCTGGTCCGATAGAGCGGGGTAGGATAGCGCCGTGCAATTCCGAGTCAATGCCATTTATCTAGCAGGCTGTTGAAAAACGGCCTGATATCCGAACCATGGATGGTTCGGCGTTTCGAGAGGTTCGTAAAACCGAGCGAAACGGGAGTTATGGCGAATTCACTTCGCCATAACAACCTTGAAAAAGTCCAGGACGGACTTGTTCAACACCCTGCTAGGTTGGGTCGACATATATTGGCGTCATCAGGGCAAGACGTTTTCCACCGATCCAAGCCTCAATCCAATAGGTTCCCGGTTCGGGTATCTGAAGATTATCGATGCTTAAGACCACATCGGCGGTCTGCAAGGGGTCATCGAGCGAAAACTTGCATGCTGATTTGGTCTCGAACACCTTACGGTCGTTCGGACCGCGAATGGTGAAGCGAGCCTCGAAGGAACCGTGGCCCGATCCGAAACGGCCAAACACGGCGCAGTGGGGGAGCAGCGCTGGAAACGCGCCCATGCGCAGGTGATCGATCAGGCCATAGAGCGTTTTTCGCCCGCCGGAAGCTTGACCCACGGAATCGCAGAGCAGCAAGGTAACGAGCTTCGGTTCGAGCATGGGATAAGTATTCCTCGACGGTACGTGCAAAGTCCTTTCTTCGGTAGCGCCACGGCTATGCCGTGGCGTCTTTAACTATCCCTAATAGGTCCGTCACGGCATAGCTGTGACGCTACACAAGAAGTCTCGACTTTGCACGTAACATGTACGCAGCGCGAGTCTATGGAAGTGTCGTCAACGTGACCCAGCCGTCAGCGCAGCGGTAACGAATACGCCCCTGTTCCGCGCGCGCTCGATCGCCGGGCTTGCCCGAACGTTCGTTGGGGTTGGATTGCGTGAGGCCGTCTATGGCAAGGCGTTGACCATCCAGGATCAAGCCGACACGGCCTGCCGCGCCGAAACCTCCGACGAAAGACTCGATGGCGGCGCAGGTCATGTCCGGCGTCAGGTTCCAATCGGCGCCGGACGGTGGGGGATTGATCGTCGATGGTGTGATCGCCGTGCCGGTGCTGGGCGCGAAATTCATGGCGGTATTCGCGAGCAGCGTGGCGCCTCGCTCGAGCTTGAGCGCAATACGTTCCTCCCACGCGCGCGCGTTCTTAAAGGTAAGCGTTTCTATCGCGATCGAGTTTCCGTTCCATAGTTCCTGGCCAACGGTATGAACGCAAACGCCGGATACGCTCCGGCCCCGGCGGAGTTCCCAAAAGGTCGGGTCAGCGCCGGCGAAGTCCGGCAGGGCAGACAGGTGAAGATTGAGCCAACCGAGACGCGGGATATCTCTCAACGCATTGGTGGGGGGCGTCTCCGTGCCAACAGTGACGATTAGATCGGGAGCGAGGGATTTCGCTGCCACCGGGACCGCCATGCTCGAAAGAGTTGGGATCAGTTTGCAGGGAATGTCGAGCTCCTGCGCGAGGGATGCGAGGCCCGATACATGCACCGCGTCGAGCAACACGCCTCTATCGTCCGGGAGGATGCGCATGTGCGTTGCCTGCCTCAACATGCCGTGCATGCCGGCAGGCATGAAGACCGGCGCGGAGGAAGAGATGTCCCTTCCCCACACTCCAAGAATGTTTGCGCCCGCGCGCGCCAGCGCCACGAGTGGAAGCGCCGCGAGCTTCCAGCGCTCGCAGAGGAATAATATGGAAGGAGAAGTCATGGAAGAGTCTTTTACCACGGGGGGCACGGGGGAACACAGGGGGAAGAATCGCATGGAAGGTGCGCCCAGTGGGTTGTGGGGCAAGCGCGCTTTCGAAATAACGAAAAGGAAGAAAACGCGATGATGTCTATTGCGAGGTTTTCGTTTCGTGTTCTGCGGTGTTCTTTCCCCGTGTTCCCCGTGGTGAAAATCTTCGTTATCCCTTGGGAGCGGCAAAGGGGCTTTCAGGATCGGCGTCCTCGGGTTTGGGCTGTTGGGGCGCAGGCGCATCAGGGTCCGCATTACCAGGTTGGGGCTGCGCTGCGGCTCTTGCCTTGACCGCGTCGTCGATCGATTGCTTTACGGCGTCGAGGCGGTTTCGCTCTTTGCCGTCGAGGTTGGTAGCTGCGACGTCGCAGCGCTCTGCGTCGGAGGCGTCGAATGCATCGGGATGATCTTTAATGTAGCGTTCGAGATGGTCAAGTGCGGCGTTCCTGTCCTCGGCGGTTTTGGCGCGAAGCAACTCGACGAAGGTTCCCGTCTTGAGCGCCGTTGCGATCATTCCTTTGAGCGAGGTGTTCACGTCGCGACGCACGCGCTCATCGGTTGACAATGAAAGCAGCGCCGTCAACTCGTCATATCTCGTGTGCGTACACGCGCGTGTGTGATTCTTAACAAGGAAGATCAACTCGACGCTGGCAAGCTTCGCCTTCGCGCCGCCGCTCTTGAGGTGGTTGAGAATCGTTGAATACAGAAGATCGGCTCGCTCATCTGTATTCTTGTCCGAGCTATCGACGGCGATGTAATCCTTCAGCGCGTCAAGGGCGGCATCGTCCTTGGCGGGCATGGGCTTGCCGAAAAGTAAATATCGGGACGTGCTCCCTTCTGTTTTCTTGAGGGCAAGGGCTATGCGACCATCGGTGGACGCGAAGCTCGTCGGGTCGGTATAGACCACGGCGAGCTTCGTTTCCTTCGTGGTTCCCCAAAGCTTGGCGTCGATGGCGACCTCCCGATGGGTAACGGTTCCTTGTTTGGTTTCCGTCTTGGACACAGCCCCCGTGACGATCAGGTCAACGCTGGACAATACGGTTTTGCCGAGATTGCTTACGAATTCATAACTCTTTTTATTATCAGCGGTTATGCTTTGTGCTGGCAAGATGCACAAGGCAAAGAGCGCGAAATATGAGAGGAATTTCGACATGGTTGTGAACGTGCTGGAATGAGGGGAAGGGGCATTTTCGCCCATTTTTATCCCATTGCAAGGGAAAGTGCCAATCATTGGTTATGGCGGATCTTAAAATTTATCGCTCAAGCCATCGGCACTAACTTCCGATAGGGGCTGGCTAGCCTCTCCCGGTGGAGGGCGAGGCTTCTAGGGAACTTGATGTAAGTACCCACTATCTTGTCAGTGAGCATGCTGAAATCCAACATGTGGTATGGCAGTAATCAAAAACACGTCGAATTTAAAGGTTTTGCGTGGAAAATGATGAACCCAAATCCTATAAGCATGCCGGTTTCTGGACGACTGGTGGCGTGAGAAAAGGAAAGAGCGCACCCTTCACATTGTAAATAAACGGTGAGGCGGACGTAAATTTTCCTAGACGCCATCGGAACGGAGATTTGGGTTCCCAGCAAGTGAGAAAGGAGATTAACGTGAGAAAGATTGGATTGACCCTCCTGTGTACATCGACGATGTTCGCAGGGGCCGCCCTTGCCCAGGGTGGAGACGGGATCATGATCGGCAGCGGAAACGTCAAAGCCAAGGTCATGGGCGAACACCGTACCCGTCACGAGATCACAACCCCGTCGACCTTCGGTGTCGACCGGACGACCTCGGTGACCTGGATGCGCACACGCTTCGGCGTCGATGTGAGCATGCCGGAAGGGCACAACTTCATGTTCCAGTTGCAGGACATTCGCGACTTCGGTAGCGAACCCACCGCCGCTGCGAACACGAACGATACGCTCGACGTGTTGCAGGCTTACTACTCCAACATGAACTTCCTCGGCGAGGGCATCGAAATGCGCCTTGGCCGTCAGAAGTTCGACATTGGCGACCAGCGCCTGTTCAGCACGAACGAATGGTCGCAGACCAGCCGTGCCTGGGACGGCATTCACCTCGCCAAGAATTTCAACAATTCGCGTCTTGGTGGTTTCTTCCTCGTTATTGATGACGACACGCCGGGCAACTTTGCCAGCGATCAGCGTTACAACATCGGCGTGACCTTTGACTACAACGGCATTGCGGATCACATGGTGCAATTCTTCGCTCTGCACGACATTGCCGGCGGTGGCCAGTACACCGGTGGCGTCGACGGCGACACCACGACCTTGAGCCTGCGTATCAAGGGCATGCAGATGGAAAACAAACTCGGCTACTCGGTTGAAGGCGTGTGGCAGGCTGGTACGGTTGAGGCTGCCGGCGGCGACGCCGACATCTCGGCTTGGGCTATCTTCGCCAACATCAACTACACCCACGGTATGGAAGGCGGCTCCTCGGTCAAAATTGGCGCTGGCCTCGACATGACCTCGGGTGACGACGATGCGACTGACGACGAGATGGGCACCTTCATGGCGCCGTATCCTCAGACCCACGACTACTACGGTTACGCTGACGTTGTCGGCCCGAGCAACCTCACCGACATCTACGTCAACGTGATGTACAACAGTGGCAAGAGCTGGATGCTCGAAGCCGCCGGTCACTTCTTCAGCCGCACCGAAGAAGATGATGCCATGTACGCCAACGGTGGTGGTGTGGCGTTCGCCGCTGCGGCGGGCGCTGCCGACGACATCGGCATGGAACTTGACCTCCTCTTCACCTACAAGTGCTGCGAGTACGCCAACATGCAAATCGGCTGGTCGCACTTCTTCGCTGGTGACTTCATCGACGACGTGGCTGCTGCCGGCGCCGATGACGACATCGACTTCCTGTATGCGACTTTGAACCTCAAGTTCTAAGTCAACCCGGGCGTTGCCTCTGAGCGCCTGATATCTGTAAAACGATCGCGGCCAGGACGGTGTTTGACCCGCCTGGCCGCGATGCATTTTAGGGCATGTCTTCGTGTTTTCGGAGTAAAGTGGCCTCGTTACTTTGAAGGACATAGGCATGAATCAGCATCAACAGCGCCAAGCTCCATTGGGCACAGCCATCACATGTGACGTGAAAGGCGACTTCATCGAATGGCTCAAAGAGCGCAAGGGCAGCGTCGCGATCTCTACCTACCAAGCCGGCAAGGTCGCTCTTGTCGGCTGGAATGGCCAGCAGATTTCGCTCATCATGCGCGAGTTCGACAAACCTATGGGCATGGCGCGGGATGGCGACCGTTTCGCGCTCGCCACGCGCGACGAAGTGATTCTCTTCGCCAACGCCAAAGCGCTCGCCAATGACTACATCCCCAACGAACGCGGTCGCTATGACGCGCTCTATCTCCCGCGTATCACATACACGACGGGCGAGCTGCAGACGCATGACTTGGCTTATGGGTGCGAAGGGCTTTGGGCTGTCAACACGCGCTTTAGTTGCCTGTGTCAGATGAGCGAGAGCTATACCTTCCTCCCGCGCTGGCATCCGAAGTTCGTTACCGAACTTTCGCCCGAGGATCGCTGCCATCTCAACGGTCTTGCCATGAAGAACGGCGAACCCGCATATGCCACCGCACTTGGCGAAACCAATGACCTCACCGCATGGAAGGAAAAGAAAGC
>JABWBM010000118.1 GCA_013360495.1 Planctomycetaceae bacterium | reverse complement strand
ACCGGCGTCGACGTGGTGAACGGAGCGCCCCGCCGCTGGCGCGTGGAGAACAGCTGGGGCGAGGAAAACGGCAAGAAGGGCTTCTACCTGATGAACGACACGTGGTTCGACGAATACGTGCTCGTGATCGCAGCGCCAAAGAGCGCCCTGCCGAAGAAGCTGCAGGACGCGCTTTCGCTGGAACCGATCGTGCTCCCCGCGTGGGATCCCATGGGCGCGCTGGCGTGACAAGCGGATACATTATTATCGTCATGCCGGTGAAAGTCGGCATCCAGAAACGATCAATATCTGGATTCCGGCTTTCGCCGGAATGACGTACGTCGAGAGCGAACAACGCAGAGAACCATCATCAACGCCGGCAGGGCCCATGGCCACGCTGGCGTTGTGCTTTGCCGGAGGGCACACAGGGAGAAACCTCCCCCACCGCCACCGCTCGACGAACCGCCACCGCCGATGCCGATTCCAGCAATGCCGAAGGTGAAGGGCGAAGCGACGTTATTTCCCGTATGCGTGAAGGTGACCGTCGCTGTGCGCACGCCGAGTCCATCGGGCCACGCCGGCGGGTCAAAGGTGATGCGGAACGATGTCGTTCCCCCCGGCGGCAACGTCGCCGAGAACCCCGACAGGTTGAGCGAGAAATCCGTGCTGTGATCGCCCGACAACGACGGAACACCGAGCGTGAGTGTCGTCGAACCGGTGTTCTCGATGGAGAAGATGGCGGGATTGGTCGGGCCGGAGCCGAGCCCCTGTTCGCCGAAGTTGCGAACGCTCAAGTCTGGATTGGAAGGCGCCGAGCTTCCGTTGATGATGGGAGGGCCCGATATATCGGTTTCCCGCACACTGATCAGCGGCACATCGCCGGTGAGCACCGTGACAGCCACATACACATCGACGGTCTGCGTCCCGTCAGACACACGCACCTGATAGGTGTGGATGCCGATATCGCCGGGATACTCGAGCGCCGCCGTTGGTGTGGCGATCACACTCGTGGCGCTCAGCGTAACGGTGAAGCCAGAACCGCCCGTCGGATTGCCAACACCATCGGTCACGGAATCGAGCGTTACACTTTGGGTCGAGTTGGGATCGCTGACCGTGGCAAGCGTGAGTGCTCCGGTTTCGCCGGTTTCTGTCTCGCCCATATATGCGGCGCCGGAGGTCAGCCCCGTACCCGAAACCGCGTCGAGCCCGGCCACATGCTCGGGCGGGAGATCGTTCACCGTGATGATAACGCCGAAAGTTTGCGCCGCGCCAATGCCGTCATCGATCTCGACTTCCCACTCATAATCGCCGGGCGCGTTGGCGGCACTCACCGTCCCCGTCCAGGAAATCGTCTCGGGCACCGAGGCTCCCGTGTCGTCAGAAGGTTCGGTCACGCCGGCAAGCGATGCAGCCGTCCCGGGGCCATCGATGAAGGTAATGGTGATATCCACATCGTCGCCATCGCCGTCGTCGATCTCGAGGTCGGCGTCAACGATGGCAAGACTGTCGCCAGGATCGACCGGCAATTCGAAGTCGGAGCCTGTGCCGAAGTCAGAACCCGCGGGTATATCGAGGGTGGGCAAGTCATTGACGACTTCAATCTCGATGGTGTAGGTGACCTCGATGTTGAAGCTGTCGGTGATCGCCAGTATCCATGTGTAGGCGCCGTCGGCTTCCGTGGAAGCAATCGTTCCCGTCCAGGAAATCGTCGCTCCAGCCGCCACGGTGCCCGTCGTCGGCGCGGTGATGCCGGCGAGCGTATCTCCGGCTCCGCCCGGGCCGCTCACATAGGCCACGTCGTAATCGACGGGATCGGCATCGCCATCGTCGAGCACGAGGCTCGCGGTCACGTCGGTTCCAAAGAGATGCGTCTGATGGGTGTCGAGGCGGAAGTCCGCGTCGGCCACGAAATCGCCCGCGCCGACATCCACGGACGGCGCGACGTTACCGCCAAGGTCTTCGTAGGCGCCAATGTCGGGAGTACCGTTGAAATCGCGAGTCGCACCGCGTTGGTCTGTAGCGGGCGGAGCAACGAACGCGGGATCACCGGCATCGATGGCGGGGCTGGTGGCCTGCAATGCGTGGGTCTCCGTCGGGCCGCCGTTGCTGCCAAGCGGATCAAGCATCTGATCGCCGTCACCCATGGTTTCAATCTTGTTGAACGTATTCGAATTCAATGCTCCGGAGACGTCGAGGTTCATATCGCCCGTATTGTCCCCAACGATGGTATGGGTCATGTCGACGACGCCGGGCGACATGGAATCGCGAATAAAAATACCGCCTCCCCAGCCTTGGCCGTCTGTCCCGTCCGTGGCCCCCGCAGCAGCGGCGCCTCCATTGCCACCGGCGGCATCGTTATCCGCGATCGTGCAATGGCTGATGTCAACCGTGACGTTACTGTCTACATAGATTCCACCACCGAGACCCGAACCTCCACCTCCACCGCCACCTGCACCAGAGGTCATATTCCCGCCGCCGCCGCTACCAGCACCCGTTTCGGCGCTGTCAGCGGATGTTCCTCCAGCGCCATTATCGCCACCTGCTCCGCCACCACCGGCGCCATAACCACCATCGCCGCCATTAGCATCGTCAAGGACACCGCCTCCGCCTCCGGCTCCGTCACCAGTTCCATCATCGCCGTCATCGGCGACCGAATCCGGTTTGCCGTCACCGCCGTCGCCGCCAAAACCGCCGCCGCCGCCACCGCTCTCTACGGTTCCGCCGGTATCGCCGTTGCCACCGTCGCCGCCCGTAACGGAATTTCCCGATATGGTGCAGTTAATAATGGTCACCGGGCTGCTACCGCTTATAACAGCAATGCCCCCACCTACTGCTGCGCCGCCACCGCCACCGCCTCCGCCATCCGCGTCGGCGTCGGCGCCATCGCCACCGGTAACGGTATTTCCTGAAATGGTGGATTCCTCGATCGTCGCCACATCACCGCGTAGATAGATGCCGCCGCCCGCGCCGCCCTGCGACCCGCCGGCGCTTGAAAAAGCGGTGCCTCCGATGATCGTATTGCCAGAAATAGTACAGCGCGAAACGGTCAACAGTCCGACGCTGTAGATTCCGGCGCCCAATTGCTCGCGCCCATTGGTGATCGTCACTTCGTTGAGCGTCAAATCGCCGGTACCGCCCACATGAATCAAACGAAAGCTCGGCGGTGGCCCGGCGGTATCGCGGGCGATTGTGGCTCCGTTACCGTTGATGATGATGGTGGACGTGATCGAAGGCAGAGCGTTGGCACCGTCGGTGGTGTCCTCAACGGCGTCGAAGGTGTAGGTCGCGCCAGCAGTCAACTCGATGGTATCCGCTTCGCCGTTGGTGTTGGCGCTCGTGATATCAGCGATCAACTCTGCGGCTGTCGTCGGGCTGAACGTCGCCGCCATCAGTCCGGGCGCAAGGCACGCAAGTGCCAGCAGCAGAAAGACTTGCCGGCTTCGACAGAACGATGGCATCGACGCATCCCTAAACGCAATACTGGGGGCATTTGCACGAGAGTCCGGATTATCACTCATTCTGGCGCATATCGCAACCGGAAGATGAGCGGTAGCATGATATAATGGCGGACGTTATGCGGAGTCTGTCCATACCGGAATCGAAGCATGTGCAAGAGATACCGCTCGGCGGAGCGGCCAAGGAAGCGCTCAAGCTCGCGTCTCAAAAAGGCGTGAAGTTGGTGTTAATCGAGGCGCACGCCGTCAACCTCTACTCGGGCAAGCCGCGTCACTCCGTCGATGTCGACTTCATCGCCGACAAGCCGGAGTTGCTTGGCGCCATCGAGGGTTTGACCGTCGAGAACCATGATGATGTCGTGCGTTACGTTGACGGCAGCGGCAGCGAGGTTCTCGATTTCGTTCGCCCCAACAATGCACTCATGAGGCATGTGCTGAAGACAGCTAAGCCGCACAAAAGCATGTTGGTGCCCGATGTCGAATCATTGTTGGCGCTGAAGTACCAGTCGATGACGACCTTGTCACGAAAATATGCCGACAGGCATCAGGATGCTGTCGATTTCCGCCGGGTCGCGGAAAATAACCGGAGCGTTCTGGACAGGAACAAGCTGAATACGATCGGCGAATTGCTCGGCAAGGGTATAGGAAAGGCGCTGCTCGATGATGTCGACAACGCGCTCAACAACCGGCCCATTGAGATTCCGTAACCCGCTACGCTTTCTCGTCCTCGGGCCAGGGCTGATCGTTGCGGATATAGCGGCCATCCTCAAAACTCTCGAAGAAGAATGGCACCAGCGGGTGCAGCACCGGCGCATCGTCGTCGTCCGGTTCGAGGTTTTCCTGAGCTGCGTAGGTGTTCTGCATCGATTCATGCACGAGGATGTGGTACCAGGGTTGCGAGCGCGAGGGCTTGATCGGGTGACTCTCGTACCACTCATCGTCCGCCTTGCAGTACGGATCGCACGAAACCACCACGCCGCGGTAATCGTAGCGGGTGTGCCGCACGATCTGGCCGACCTCGAAGACCGGCTCACCGAAGGGATCGGGCAGAGCCTTGAAGCGATCGCTGTACTGAATCATAGATTCACCCTAACCAACCGTGGTGGCACCCACAACGAGAATCGTGCAGGATGTGACGCCATCGACTCTCCGGATGTCGCCCCATGACTCACCTCGGCGATTTGCCTCCACGCACGTAACGTGTCCCGAAGGGAATGAAGCGTGCCAAGTATGCGTTTCCTTGGTAGAACCCGCGGCACTCCGGAAGTGCAATGTGCAGGGTGCAAAGTGCAACATCCCTCGCAGAAAGAATCAGGAGAGACAGCTATGTCGAGCATTCGCAACCTCATCATCATCGGCTCCGGTCCAGCGGGCTATACGGCCGCGATCTACGCCGCACGCGCGAATTTGAAGCCGCTGATGATTTCGGGTCTTGAAGTCGGCGGCCAACTGATGACGACGACGGAAGTTGAGAATTATCCGGGCTTCCCCAAGGGCATCATGGGGCCCGAGATGATGCAGCATTTTCGCGAACAGGCGCTGCGCTTCGGCACCGAGATCAAAGACACCAACGTCACGGAAGTTGATTTCAAGAACAAACCGTTCACCGTCAAAACTGCCGATGAAACATTGCAGGCTCACGCCGTGATCGTCTCCACCGGCGCAAGCGCGCGTTGGCTCAATCTTCCCGGCGAACTCGAACTTCGCACCGGCGGCAAAGGGCTGACCGCCTGCGCCACCTGCGACGGATTCTTCTATCGAGGCAAAGAAGTTGTCGTCATGGGCGGCGGCGACTCCGCCATGGAAGAAGCAAATTTTCTTACTAAGTTCTGCACCAAGGTAACCATCGTCAATCGACGCAACGAGTTTCGGGCGAGCAAAATCATGCTCCAGCGCGCCAAGGATAACCCGAAGATCGCGCTCAAAACCCCCTATGCGATTGCGGGTTACAAGACCGGTGGCGAGGGCGGGAAGATCGACGGTGTCGTCCTCGAACACTCCGAAACGAAAAAGAAAGAAGACTTCCCCGCGGCCGGCGTCTTCATGGCCATCGGCCATATCCCAAACACGCAATTCCTCAAGGGGCAGCTCAAGACCGATGAAGGCGGCTACATCCTCACCGGCCCCATGGCCGATGGCAAGCCAACGCCCGGAACGCGCACCAGCATCGAGGGCGTCTTCGCGTGCGGCGACTGTCAAGATCACATCTACCGTCAGGCCGTGACGGCAGCCGGCTCAGGTTGCTCGGCGGCCATCGACGCCGAACGTTGGCTGGCGAAGCAGGGGCTGGCGCACTAGCGCGCTTTTCAGGTTGAGTTGCCGGTAGCGTCACGCGCCCTCGCGTGACGGACTTCTCAAGCGATAAGACGTCACGCGAGGGCGCGTGACGCTGCTTAGGATGGCGCAAACACTCCCTTTGCCGATTCCTTCGTAGCGAAGGTCAAGGCGTTCCGGTAGATTGACCGGGCAAGGAGTGCCATGGCCTATTCCAACACCTATGCGATCCGCTTCAACGACGTCGATCACGCACGGATTCTGTACTATCCGACGTTCCTGCACTATTTCCACTGCTGCTTCGAGGATTTCTTCGAGCACGCCGTCGGTTTTCACTACAAGCGTGTATTGACCGAGCACCGCGTCGGTTTCCCTGTCGTTCACCTCGACGTGGATTTCAAGTCGCCGCTGCGCTTTGGCGATCACGTGCAGTTCACGCTGAATGTCGAGCGCATCGGCACGAAGTCCGTGACCTTCCATTACGTCGGCAAGCGGGTGGAGACGGAGGTACAGTGCGTCGAGGCGTCGATCACCACGGCGGTGATGAACATGGACACCTATCAGGCGATCGAGCTGCCCTCGCAATACCGCGAATGGTTTACGAAGCATTTGGCGAAGTAGCGTCACGCGCCCTCGCGTGACGGACCTATTTAAGACGCCATGCGAGGGCGCATGGCGCTACACGCTGGATGCCGACTTCCGTCGGCATGACGTTGGTAAGCTGTCACGACAACTCATCGAGCAACGCGCGCGCGAGCGCCATGGAGAGCGCCTCATAGCGTCCCTCGATCACGCGATTCTCGCCGATCACCGGACCGCTGCCCGCGAGTAATTTGACCGAGCGCTCCACCCGCGCTTGTCCAAGCGTGTTCCCGCTGCCGTCCACAAGCAGAGCCGTCACGCCGGCGCTCAACGTGCCGTCACTCTCCAGCATGGACGAATCCCACGCGTCGAGCGCGACGTGAAGCGTGACCCCAGCTTTTTCGGAAACCGCGATCCCGCGCTCTTCGCTTGCGACAGTGAGCGCCGCGCGCATGGCGTCGAGCAGGTTGAGTTTGTCGTTGTGCGGCGCAAGCGCGCCCGACATGCGCAGGGAGTCGGCGGTGTAGATGTCGGCCTCAATAGCTTGCAACGGCCGGCCGCTCAAGTTGCGTGGCGGGGCGATAGCAATGCTGGTGTTCACGCGCAACGCCCATGTCGCATCAGGTCCGGCGCAGCCGCCAAGTGACGCCAATCCGGTCGAAAACGCGATGCCCGCGAGCGCGGCGACGAGGATATGCGCCCTTTGCTTTGCCATCATTCGTGCCGTCCGGCAAACGATTAACTCACTGGCACGCCCGCCATGATGGGGACGGGCTTCATCAGCTGGTCGTGCTCCGCGCGGCTGATGAGATCGAGGTCGGCGAGCAGCTCGAGGTCGTCCTTTTTCGTCCGCCCCGGCGTGGTGAGGTAATTGCCCACCATCATGCCATTGGCGCCCGCGAAAAAGAGCATCGGCTGTAACTGGCGCAGGCGCTGCACCCGCCCGCCCGCGACGAAGATGTCGGCGCCGGGAAGCATCAGCCTGAGTACCGCCACGGCTTTCAAACATTCCAGCGGCGTGATGTTGCCCTCGTTCTCGAGCGGTGTACCCGGAATTGGCACGAGGAAGTTGACCGGAACGCTGTTGGGGTTGACGTCGCGCAGCTGCGTAAAGAATTCCACGCGCTGCTCAATCGATTCCCCCATGCCGAGGATGCCGCCACAGCAGGTCTTGAGGCCGATCTCCCCGGCCCAGAGGATGGTGTTGAGATTGTCCTGCCAATCGCGGGTGGTGGTGACCTTTGGGTAATAGCTGCGGGCGGTTTCGAGGTTGTGGTGATAGACCTCGAGGCCGGCTTCCTTTAACTGCTGTAATTCTTCCTTCCCAAGCGTGCCGAGGGAGGCGTCGGGAAGGATCTCGCCGCGCTTGCGCAGTTCGCGCACGGCGTCGCAAATTTGATCGAGCATCTTGCCCTTGGGCACGGCGCGCAGGGCCGTAACGATGCCGAAATTCGTCGAGCCGTGACTTTTGGCGAACTCGGCGGCGCGCAGAATCTTGTCCACGCCGAGCAAGGGATAGGTCTCCGCGGACGTTTCGTAACTTGCCGACTGGGCGCAGAAGCCGCAGTCCTCGCCGCAGCCGCCGGATTTAGCATTAACAATGGAACAGCGATGGAGTTCCTCGCCGACAAAGTGCCGTTTGACGAGGAAGGCCGCGTACATCAGGTCGTAGACGCGGTCGTTCTCGAGGCACAGCAGTTCGAGCGCCGCGCGCTCGGGGAGCGCTTGCCCGACGATCACTGCCTGGGCGATATTGATCAGCGGCCCGTGGCCGACAGTGAATTCGTTGGTTGGTTGTATCATGGTCCACTCCTTCAAAGATTTTCACCGCAAAGACGCAAAGGAAAGTACGGAAGAATTTCTAACCACAAAGGCACGAAGGACACAAAGGGAAAAAGAACAACGACACGAATGATGTTGAGCATCCGGTTGTATCTCCCGATTCTCGTCTCATATCCCCCGTTTTACTTTCCCCTTCGTGTTCTTTGTGTCTTTGTGGTTCAAATTCTTTCTTCGCGTTCTTTGCGTGCGCGGTGAAACTCCCTATTCGATGCGCGTGGCTGTCAGCCCGCGCGCGCCGATGTCGCGGCGCATTTGCTTGCCCGCGAAATCGATCTTATCGGCAGCCGCGTAGGCCTTCACACGCGCGGCTTCGAGGTCGTCGCCGATGGCGCTTACCGCGAGCACGCGCCCGCCGGCGGTCATGAGTTTTCCGTCCACGAGTTTCGTTCCGGCATGGAAGACCACCACGTCCGGGCCGAAGTCGGCGTCGGCGCCTTTGATCTGCGTCGGAGGATTGGGTTTTCCAGGGTAGCCGCCCGAGGCAAGGATCACGGTCACCACCGGGCGCGGATCCCATTCGATCGAGCACTGGTCGAGCGTGCCTGCCGTCGTGTGCCAGAGCAGCGGGAAGAGGTCCGACTTCAGGCGTCGCAGCATTGTCTCCGCCTCGGGGTCGCCGAAACGCACGTTGTATTCGATCACCTTCGGCCCGTCCTCGGTAATCATCAGGCCCGCGAACAGGCAACCGGAGAACGGCACGCCGTCGCGGTTCATGGCGTGAATCGCCTGAAAAACGCACTCGCGTTCGGCCTCCTCGAGTATGGAGGCCTCGATTTGCGGAAGAGGCGAATACGTCCCCATGCCGCCGGTGTTCGGCCCCTTGTTGCCGTCGAAAATAGACTTGTGGTCTTGCGCCGGTTCGAAAGGAACGATGGTGTGGCCGTCCGTGATGGCGAGGATGCTGATCTCTTCGCCCTCGAGAAACTCTTCGAAGACCACCGTCGTACCCGACTTGCCGTGCATTTCGTCACGCATCATCTTGCGCGTCACTTCGCGGGCTTCCTCGATCGTCTTGCAGACGCTCACACCCTTTCCGGCGGCGAGTCCGTCAGCCTTGACCACGATCGGCGCTTGCGCGGTGCGCAGGTACTGCATTGCCACGTCGTAATCGCGGAAGGTGCGCGCCGTGGCCGTCGGAATATTGTGGCGCAGCATGAGTTCCTTGGAGTAGGTCTTGGAACCTTCGAGCTGGGCCGCGCGGGCGGTGGGGCCGAAGATGCGCAGATCGTTGCGCTGGAAGAGGTCGACGATGCCGGCCACCAGCGGGTCTTCCGGTCCAACAACCGTGAGATCGATGGCACTATCGAGGGCGAAGCGCACAAGCTTGGCAAGCTCCTTGACCGGAATGTCAACACATTCGGCAAGGGACGCGATGCCGGGATTTCCCGGCGCGCAGAAGATTTTCGTAACCTCAGGCGATTGCTTGAGCTTCCATATCAGCGCGTGTTCCCGCGCTCCGCCGCCTATGACCAGTACCTTCATGTGTCTTTCTTTGGTAGCGCCACGGCTGTGCCGTGGCGTCCTGTTCATGTCAAGCGTTGGGTCGAATACGTCACACCATAGGCGTGACGCTACAAGATTTCTACCCGCGTCCTACTTCTTCCCCTTCTTCTTCCTTATAGCTTGATCCCCGCTCGACAGCACGGCATTCACCTGCGCCGTGACCTCCTTCGGGTCAATGGCGGGCCGCTCCTCGCGCTCGCCATGCAGCACGATCTGCGACAGTCCCTCGTCCGCGCGGGCGGGCAGCAGAATCATAAAGCGCGTTCCTTGCCCTTCGAGGGTATCGAAGGTGATGTAGCCGCCGTGCTCCTCGATGATGCGTTTGGCCATGGGCAGGCCCATGCCGGTGCCGCCGGGCTTGGTGGTGAAATAGGCGCGAAATATGCGCTCGCGCGCTCCTTCCGCGATGCCGACACCGGTATCGATCACCGCGATGCCGATGGCTTTATGGTCGCGGCCCGCTTCGACAATCACGTCGCCCCCGCCCTTGGGAACGCAGGCAGCAACGGCGTTTTGCACTAGATTGAGCAGCGCGCGGTGCATGTAGTTCTCGTCGATTAGCGGCGTTCCAAGGTCGTTGCGTAAGCTCAAGCGGAGCGTCACCCCCGCCCGTTCCGCTTCGGGCCGGACGAATTCGACCAGCTCTTCCAAAAAATGCGCGAGGTCGAGGGCCGCGAGCTTGAGATCGTGCCCGCGCGCGACTTTCAGGAATTCGTGAACGATTTCCTCGAGCCGCCGGGTTTCTTTCAAAAGCTGCTCGATCTTCGGCAGGTTGCGCCGGGCGATCGTCGATGCCGGATCGGCGCGGAAATCCTCCTGCATCAATTCCAACTGCAGACGCATGGTGGAGAGCGGGTTCTTCACCTCGTGGGCGAGGCCGCCCGCCATTTCGCCGAGGAATTCGAGGCGCGAGGCTTCGCGGGTCATGTCGTATCTTTCGTTTCGGATATGGGCAATGAGGCGCGATTAAGCCTCGGCGGTGTAGCGCCACGATTTATCGTGGCGTCTTCCGGTTGCTCCGCCACAATAAATTGTGGCGCTATATCCTTATTCGCGCTGCGTTGCTCGGAGATGGGCGGCTGCTCCGGCGCGGGAAGGCCGAACATGCGCGCCGAGATGTTGAGCAGCCGCGCGTCCACGCCGCCGTTCTGGAATTCTTCCTTTAGGAATGCCGTCGGCGGGTGCAGCAGTTTGTTGACCACGCGGTGGGTGAGCCGCAAAACCTCCTCGCGCTGTTCGGGCGTGAGATTGCCGAGGCTCGCGTGCTCCAGTTCCGATTCGACGATCGCGCCCGCCCGTTCATGCAGGGCCGAGATCAGCGGTTCCACCATTTGCCTGCCGGTATGGCGCACG
>JABWBM010000117.1 GCA_013360495.1 Planctomycetaceae bacterium | reverse complement strand
CCCATCTCGGAGTTCTGCCTGGTCATCGTTTACCTCGGGCAGAGCCTGACTCACGTAAGCAGCGAGTTCACCAGCGCGTGCATCTTCGCCTTCGTCATCACGGCCCTGGCCGGCCCGGTCATGTTTGACGCGGGAGACCGCCTGCACACCCTGCTTGGGGGCCTGCTGGGCCGCTTGGGCTTCAAGGCGCCCCAGGGGGTGACGCAGATGCTGGGCGGCCAACACGCCTACGACATCGTGCTTCTGGGTTTCCATCGCGTGGCATCGAGCCTCTACTTCCACATTGAGCAGCGGCAACCCGAGTTGCTCAAGCATCTGTTGATCGTGGACTTCAACGTCTCCATCCACCCCCGCATCGCCGAGCGTGGGGCGGCCGTCAAGTATGGCGACGTGTCCAACATGGAGACCCTGCACCACGCCGGGGTGTCCCACGCACGGATCATCATTTGCACCATCCCCGACGACATCCTCAAGGGCACGTCTAACCTCAAGTTGCTCAAGGCCCTGCGCCAGATGAATCCCAAGGCCAAGATCATAGTCACGGCGCTGACCATGGCCGACGCCGCCGAAATGTACGCCGCCGGCGCCAGCTACGTTTCTCTGCCACGCATTGAGGTGGCCGAAAGCCTCGTGCCTGTCATCGAGGCCGCCCTCACGGACTCCATGGAGAACTACCGCTCCGGACGCCAGGCCCGGGTCGAAGACCCGGCCTCGCGCCAGGAAGTCATGCCCTGACGGTTGTCGCCGGACGAAGCGTCGCTACAATCCCGCCCCGGCCCGCTTTGGAGAGGTGGCAGAGTGGCCGATTGTGCTCGCTTGGAAAGCGAGTGTACCGAAAGGTACCGGGGGTTCGAATCCCCCTCTCTCCGCCAGCATTTTCAGATACGAATTGCCGAATGATTGCGGGAAGTTCTTACCCCACAGTGCTCAACCTGGCTCGATGCACTGCATCTCGCCTGATCGGCTTCGCATCTCTCCGCCAGCGGCCCGCGTGTCAGGCGCTCTAAAAATCATCCTCATTCGGATCGGTCTTGTCGCTCTCTTCAGCGGCCTTCTCCTCTTCCGCTTCTTTCTCAGCCCGCGCGGCGTCACGCTTCTTTTCTTCTTCCGTGCGCTTATCGGCATTGAAAGGGACGAGGCAACTCTCGCCCTTCTTGAAACCGGCGTCTTTCAGTTCGCGTGTGACCGTGCCGTTCTCGATAACCTTCACGATCGCGTCGCCGGGCAACCATAAGCTGTACCAGGTCTCGCGGCCCTCTGCGCTGACGATGATGCAGGGGAGCGTCACATCCTTAATCGTGAACGATTCGGTTCGGGTTTTGACGACCTCGCCGGACAAGACGAATGGCTTAAGCCCGATGGTCTCGGACGTTTCGCCAGATATGCGGCTGACCGAGGCTTTGCTCGCCTTGTCGTAGCTGACGATGGTTTCAGTGTCGCCGCTCGTATAGGTCATCCACTCGCCATCGACCGTATCGCGCAGTGCGAGCAGCGGGTCATCGCCGGCGCTGTAGGCCTTGCGTTCCTTGATCTCCGCCAGCACCTCTCGCGCGAGCTTGTTCTTTTCCTGACCATTGAGATATTTTTTCGGGATAGGCTGGAACATCATCCGCACCCACGGCCATTTGTGAACGACGCGACCGTCAGGGCCGACAAGAATCGCGCTATTGGGCAGCTTGCCCCAGGTCTGTTGAATGGTGCTCGTCATATCGTCGACGAAGATCGTCCAGCCCGACTTTCCAGCCTCGCGGATCTGTTTCGCGGCTTCGATGCGCTCGTCGTAACTGGTGTGGGTTTTGATTTTGATCTTGTTGTTTTTCATGCGCCAGCCGCCGAACTCCATGCCGGGGCCAGGTTGCTCCGGCGCGTCGTCGGGGTGTGCTTCCTTGGTGTAGACGAAGACGAACTCGATGTCCTCGTTTTCTTCCTTGAGCTTTCCCATTTCACCGAAATGGTCGACGCAGGGCGGTCAGGTATAGCTCCCGAACTCGATCATCACCCAGCGGCCAAGGAACTGTTTGAGGTCAACTTCATTGCCGTCAGGATCCTTTGCGTGCATGGGAGCGGCAGGCTCACCAACGGCGGGATAGAGCGTTTGGAAATAGTGGTAGTCGAATTCCTTGGGCATTCCCGCCATGCCACCGCCCTTTTTCTTTTCACCTTTTCCCGCGCCTTGGGCATCGAGTAAGCCGCCAGGCGCGAAACTGGAAAGCAGGCCGAATAACAGACAGAGGTGGAAGATTCGCATTTTCACGGAAGCCATCCTTTCGTTGTCATACGAGCACGCGAGGAGCCTCAACCGTTCTTATAAGGATACGGCGCCAGCATACCCAAGTAACCATTAAACTGCCATTCAATCAGTCTTGAGCCGTCTCGGCCGGGATATACCGGATATTCAAATTCTTCTGTCAGGACACCTTACACCTCCGGAACCTATCGGCGGCGCACATCAAAAATGAGGGAAAGCATAGCATGGCACTGAACATTCGATTGACCGCCGTGATTCTTACGCTCGGCGGATTGTCCGCCCCCTTGGCGGCGCAGGAACCCAAGCCCGCCGAACAACCCGCCGAACGAATCGTCATCGAAGCGCCTTCACGCGAAGAGCGCGACCCCTTTGAGATGCCTGATGCGTTCTTCGTTCTCGGGCGCGAGCCATTTTTACGTTTTGTCCCGGAGGACCTTGGCTCCTCCATGTCGCAACTTCCCGGGGCATATATTCAACGCACCGCGGCAGGCCAGGCCTCGCCATTCGTGCGCGGCATGACGGGCAAGCAGTTGCTGCTTACCATCGACGGCGTGCGATTCAGCAATGCCGCTTTCCGCGACGGGCCGAACCAGTACTTTGCGTCCATCGATTCGTTGTTCGTGGAGCGTATCGAGGTGCTGCGCGGACCATTTTCGGTGCTCTATGGATCGGATGCTCTGGGCGGCATGGTCAACGTCGTGACGCGCCGCCCGCAGATGAATGGCGGTTTTCATCCCGGTATCATAGGCCAATACACTAGCGCTAATCGCGGCTTGCGTGGGTCGGCCGATCTCCCCTTCGGGTTTTCAGAGTTTGCGGGGTACGCGACCGTGACCAAAAGTGATTACGACAATCTTACCGGCGGCCCAAGCATTGGCGAGCAGCCTTTCACTGGTTATGACGACTACAGCTTTAC
This sequence comes from Planctomycetaceae bacterium, assembly GCA_013360495.1. Taxonomy (GTDB): domain Bacteria; phylum Planctomycetota; class UBA8742; order UBA2392; family JABWBM01; genus JABWBM01. The sequence goes on along the minus strand of JABWBM010000117.1, from coordinate 7,832 downwards.
CAACGGTCTGACGTGGAGGCTTGCCGCCGATTGGACAATGGACTGGCGCTTTCAGCACAAGACCCAACGCGATGTTTTCCGCACCGACAAGAACACGACGCTCGTCGCCAACCCCGCCTTGCTCCCCCTCGACGGCGGCGGTAACCCGATCTCACAGGACGCATTGAATATTTTCCCGGCGCAGGATGACACATTTTCCACGGTGACCTTCCGTCACTCCGGCTTTGACGTTGTCGATAGTTTGAACGTAACGCTGATGTATCACCGCATGAACGAGGAATTGCACCGCATCCCCCAAGGCTCCACCACGCGCCGTGAACAGTTCTTTGTCGATCAGACTTTTGGCGTTATCGGCTCGGCGATTCTCGACTTCGGCGCGGCGTCGCGCATCACCACGGGCTTTGACCTCTACTATGACACTATCGAATCCGGGCGCGACGACGTGAACACCACAACCGGCGCGGTGACCGAGAACGACGCCCGCGCGCAGTTTCCCGATGGCGCGAACTATCTTGCCTTTGGCATGTACGCGCAGGATGAAATCATGCTCATGGATGGTTGGCTCGAACTACGCCCCGGCGTGCGCTTCTCGCTCTTCAGCGCGGACGCGGAAACGAGCAAGTTTTCGCCGTTGCTCGATGATGTGTCGGAAACCTTCACCGATGTGACGGGGGCGCTGGCCGTCATGGCGCATCCGGCGCCCTGGATCACGCCGACGGTGAGCATTGGCCGCGGCTTTCGCGCGCCAAATCTCGACGACCTTTCTGCCAACAAGGCGACGGGCGCGGGCAACGAGATTCCAAACCCCGACCTTGAACCCGAGGAACTGATCGGCATTCAGGCCGGGGCGAAAGTGCGGTTCGAGAACGAGATCGCAGGTAGCGCAGCGCCCGAGCGCTTTTCCGGCGATGCCTATTACTTCGAGCACTTGATGTTCGATGCGATCGTCAAAACGCCCACGATCTTCGACGGAGCGGCCGTGGTGCAGCTCAACAACACCAACCGCGCGCGCATCCGAGGCTGGGAAGCGTCAGCCACGTGGTATGTCGGACCGGAGTTGGCGTGGTTTGGACTGTCGCCCGAGTATATTTTTACGCCGGGCGATTCGCTGGCAGTCTGGGCCAACGCTACCTGGACGCGCGGCGACGACTTGAGCGCGAAGATGCCATTCTCGCGCATTCCGCCATTTATTGCGAACGCGGGCATGCGCTACGACATCGGCGGCGTCTACATCGAGCCGTCCATGCAGCTCATGGACAAGCAGGACCGCTACGCGCCGGCCAACAATGGCGATGTGCGCTTCGCGCAGCCGCACACGCCGGGATTCACGATTTACAACCTGGCTGCAGGCTGGCGTCCGAACGAACACTGGTCGTTCCGCATGGCGATCAACAACATCACGGACAAGAACTATCAGATTCTCGGCTCGGGCGTCTTTGGCTCTGGCACCGACGCGCGGCTCTCGGCGGAGCTGAGGTGGTAGGGGATCGAATCGTCATTCCTTGGCGAGATGGCCTCCCAATATCAGGAGGTTCACGTATTCTTCGTGATTGAGAGGACACTCTATAAACCGCTTAAAGTTGGTATTGTCGAGGGAGAGTTGTCGCCTCACCTTCGAGATCAAATGTTTGCCATATTCCTTTTCGCCATGACTTACCTTGGTGCGAATGCTGGTCTTTTTCCTATCAACATATAGGGTATACCAGCGATGATCATCTGCGCGGCCGGCACTTTGGGCGATAAAACCCTTCTTTTGGAGGGCACTTTCGAGATCTCGCGTCTTCACCGATCTCATTCGTGAATACGTCTCACAAGATCGAGAAGCTTTTGCTTAAGAAGCTTTCCGCTTGGGTGTAATTGAGCGTCCCTTTCTTGAGTATATTCGTCCCAAATGAAAGCAAACTCTTCGGATAGATCGGCTAGAGCCTCATCCTTTGTCTCCCCTTGGCCGACAAGTCGAAACTCATCATTCGCGTACACCCATACATCGTTATGGTACGTCACATCAATATCCAGAGGCTTGTTAAAGACGAAAATATGCCCATCGTGTCGCAGAGACCATGCCACATGGCTTTGCAACCGGTTGGGTCTTTGCGGTTGAGTTGAAAAAGGGAACAAACGCTCCGCCTGCTGACGCAAAAGCCTCGCAGCTGCTTGCGAATAACTCATCAATGTATTGTCACTATGAGTTTTCATCCCTTGCTTTCAGTGCTCTTGCTGACTGAGAAACGAGCGAAATGAAATGCTCGAATCGCTTCAGTGCCATTATCCTTCCGGATTTCGAAGAGTACCAGCGCATATTGACCGATGGAGAGAATGACATTTTTAACGTGGAAGGCCAATTCAAACTGGGAACGGGTTGCCATGGTTTCGGAGGCCCAGAGGACGTCGCCTCTTGTGGCGTCTTTATCCAATGGAAGAAGCTCCGCGCGAAAATATTGCCCCTGCGAAGCCGATTCGATCCGACAGTACGCGTCAAACGTCGCTTCCACTTTTTCGCCGCGGCTTACAGTCAACAAATCGAATATTCCAATGAGGTTCCACTTCCCATTGAATACGGCCCGATCGCAGAGAATAAAGGATGTGCATACCGGACCGCTTTCCGATAAATCTGATAGCTTTTTTTGAATGCGATGTTTGCCACGCTTCGCCATACGTGTTGATGATTGTAGCGCTATTCGTAGGGGCGCTCTACTAGAAACGTTTTGTGATGTGCGTCCTCACGATGTCGGAGATGCATTACGATGGATCATTGACAGCGCCCATGAAGAGAATCGCGCCGGTCGTGACATCGCCGATAGCGAAGAAGAATGGCCGATCAACGGTCATAGTGGCTGTGCGCGGTCCGGCGGAACAAAAACCTCCTCCCCCTCCGGTGGCTGCCGCAGCCTCGGTTCCATGCTCGGTAACCTCTATAAACACCTTGTGATCGAAAGCGTTGATCCAGGTTGGAACGGGAGAAAGGTTCGAAAAGTCAGCCCATGGATGGAACGCGCTCTTCATGCCGAGGTTGGAAAGAGTGGGGGTGAGGTTCGGTTCGGTTTCCAGCTTAAAACGTGGTAGTGAAAGCGTGACACGCACGGGTTCGAGCTTCATTTGAAGGGCATCCCACGCTTTTGCGTCAAGAGTGTCGCAAAAGCCTTTGAGACTCGATGCTGTTGAGGGCAAAACAATACACATCGCCAATGCCCCATTGCCATACGGCATCCCGACAGCCTGCCAATCATCGCTTGTAGCGTACATGAGATCGTGGACTCCTGACATCATGTCGACGTTTACTGTTGAAGCGAGTGAAGTCGCGAAAGCCGCTTTTCGAGTATTGGATTCCTTGAATTCATTCCGCCAACTACCATTGAAATAAACAGTATTCACTGCGTACGCCGCAGTATTGCTAGCGTATTGTGGCCTCAGTTCTGTAATACGCCCATTGGTCTTTTCTTTCACCCAAGCATTGATTAAGGCAGGCGTGTTGGGAGACTTGAAATCAACAGCCTGAACGTTTGCGTTGTAGAAGGTAGATACATTGTCAACGAAACTGCGCTGAATCGGCCCGGAACCAAGCCACAGAGAATTGGCGATGGCCAGTCGAACGTCTGGATCGGCCCAGAGGAAATGGGTCAAGAGTCCACGATTCGCTTCATTAATTCGTTCTGTATCCCACGGCGGCAGAGACCGGGTGGCGGCCATCGCCTCTTTTGTCTCGCCTGCTGCTCCGTTGTAGAGCATGTCGAGCACCATGGCGATGCTGAGCGGCGAGAAAGCAACATTGCCACCTTCTTGAATCAGTGACCTGTTAAGTTTGAACGCAAACTCGTTATTAGCATCTGCGAGTGCTTGCAAGTCTTCGATAGGCACAGAAATGGTGGGTTTTTCGCCAAGCTCTGGCCATTCCCCGGGCCTGTCGGAATTGGAATCGGAAAAGAAGAGCCAGACACAGCCGACGCCGCCCGTGTAGAGGAACGTAGCGAAAATCATCGCCAAAGAAACGCGTACATATCGCATGGATGAGCCTCCCTTGTGTGCCGGCCTCGTCCTGTCGCCGCCCTCGCGGCATAGGTTGCAGGTAGAGATACATTCCTGTGGCCTTCAAAAGGCGCCGGGAAATTTCGGGAAATATTTAGAAACACATTTCGGAGAGAATAGGACATATTTTCATTGTGAAAAGATGCCCATTGATATCTTTTCAGTGTGATGATAGGATGAAAGAGTTGGAGCGATATGCGGGTGATTTCCAAGAAGCCGCTGCGGGAGTATTGGGGAAAGCGCCCGGATACGAAAAGCGCCCTCGAGCACTGGTGGAAAGTGACCAGAAAAGCCCGCTGGCGAAACTTCGCCGATGTGCGCCAAAGCTTCGGGAGTGCCGATCAGCGCTTCGGTTGGACGATCTTTAATATTGGCGGCAATAAATGCCGTTTGGTAGCGAAGATCGATCACCTGCGGGGCCGGGTCTACGTCCACAGGGTGATGACACACGGGGAGTATGATCGCGGCGATTGGCTCAGGGAGTAATACGATGCCTACCAAAACATGGAAGAAATCATCCCGTCCCCGGAAGGCCCCGACCAAACGTGATGTATTGATCCTGCGTACCGGGAACAAAGAGACCGTCTTTGAGCCGCGTTTTTCGCGACCGGCAGAACGGCGCGCCCGTTATTTCGAGCTTGTGCGCCAATTTCCCCTGCGCCATCTCCGCAATGATAAGGACTTGGATGTGGCGACCGAGATCATGAACTCGCTGATCGTCAAAGACAGGCTCTCTCGTGAGGAACAGGACTATCTCGACGTGCTGAGCGACCTGATCGAGCGCTATGAGGACGAACACCACCCCATCCCTAACCTCGAGCCGCGCGAATTTTTGAGCGAATCCATCAAGTCCAAGGGGATCACGCAGACCGAGCTTGCCAAGGCGACCGGTATTTCAGCAGCGGTGATCAGCAACATCCTCGCCGGCCGGCGCGACATGACGCTCGAGCATATTCAGGCCTTCGCGCGCTATTTCCACTATTCGCCCGAGTGCTTCATGGCGATGGCGGAATGATGTCAGAATGTTTCTCCGGATAACTTGCAGAAGATTCTACACCTGAGCAGTCCGTCACGCGGGGGCGCGCGACGCTACAGTGCACATCAACCGGGAAGGAAACCCTCTCGTTTTACCCCTGCATCGTTGCGCGTTCGGTCAGGACCGCCCCGTTGCCCATGCTGTCGTCAAGAATCGTGCGAGCGCGCTCAACCACGGCCTTGGGAAGATCTTTCGATTCGAGCAGCGTATGGGCCGCGAGCGCCGCGCGCTGGTGTTCGCCGGAGTCGGAAAGCTTGGCTGCGACCACAAGGCGTTCCTCGGCCGTCGGTTCGATGCGCTTGCTGCTCTCAAGACGGTAGACGCCGTCTTTTAATTTGTAAATGGCGCGGGTGGTGCTGACGGATTCCGCAATCTCGCGTTCCTTCTCGCCTTTGCCGATCAATTCGACGTTGCGGGTGCTGACTTCGATCTCGTTGATGCCGTCGCTGTCGCAGTCCTTGATACGCACCAGATGGGTCGAGCGGCAGCGGTTCAAATCGTCGCGCTCTACATCGTCAAGCATGGCGAAGAACACGGTGCGCAGTTTGTCTTTTTCAATGTTGGCAAATTTGATCACGCGGCGCATGCCGGAAGCTGCCGTTTTCTTTGTCGCTTCGACGCGCACGTCGGCAATGCCGTCGCCGGTGATGTCATCGAGCCGGACCGCCGGCATGACGTTCGAATCGAGCGTCACATAGCCAGTGTAGGCTGCAGTATCGATGCCGTCGCCATTGGCGAGAAACACCGCGACAATCGATGAACGCTCGCGCCACACGGCCAAGGCATAGTCATTCACCTTGTCGCCGTTGAGATCGGCGCGCATGAGTTTTGTTTCTCCGAGGTCGTTCAAGCCTTGCGTCGCCTTCATTTCGAGGTAGATGCGGGCGCCAGCATCGTCGAGCAGGCGGGTGGCGAAATAATCGGTGTCGCTCCCGGCGGCGAGAGGCGCGGCAGCGATCAGCGAAACCAGCAGAAGAACACGGCAAACCATGGGGCACTCCAGTGAGGAAGCTGTTTATAGAAGGATGGTGCGATTTTTCGCACGCCCGTCTCGCCATCGGCAGGTAGTGCGATCATCTTGAGGGAAAGCGTCCTCTCATCATTGGGAAGCATGGAAAAGATTTCTGAGGAATTTCCGCGGATTGCACTGAAAAACGCCGGGCCGTGGATGCTTAAGGGGGTATTGTTTTGGATGGTGGGATTGAGGCCTGTTTTTTTTCCGCGTTCGTATCGCGGTGTTGAAAAAGCCCAGGAGTGTTTTTGAACACTCCGACAAAGCTCTGGTTTTGTTTTTTCGTTTCTGTGTACCGCTTTGGCCTTTCTGCCATTCTGATCGAAGTTTTTTTCGTTTTTGCCTGCTCCGTCGAGTATTTCTGACATCTTGGCGAAAGTTTTTTTCTTTCTCGTCTCCGTAAACGTAAAAATCGCATTTGTGAGGTGGGGAAGTTTTTTTCGCGTGTTTCCTCCGCCGCCTTTCTTCGTCTTTGCCTGCCAATATTGCAGGTGTTTTTTTTGTTTGTCTTCCGGCGAATGTTCTTTGTCGCTGCTAACGCGATGAGGGGGATGAATGTTCGCGGACGTATTGAGCGGCCAAGACGCGCTGTTCTTCGATATAGCCGTCTGGCAAGTCGTCGTCCTCGGGACGCTCGTAGACCTCGCGGACCCATTGGCAAAAGTCCATAGTCCCGCGCCAAGGCTCATACATGTCGAGAACCTTGTCGAGGTCTCCGGTGCCGAACAGTCCGGTGTGCCAGTAGGGGATAAAATCGAGCTGGTCTCGTGCGGCATCCATGCCGCCGCCGCGATAGAGAATATAGGAAGCGCTCGCCAGTCCTGTGCGGTCAGCGCCCGCTTTACAGTGAATCAGGATGGGGTACTCGGCGGTCTCAAAGACCTCGCACAGCCGCACGAGTTCTTTCTTTTTGGGAAAGCGGCTGCTGGACATGGGGATATGGTAGAAAGCGATGCTCTTTTCGACCGTGGGACGGTAGGACTCCTCATAGTCGTCGTCTTCCGGACCGCCGCCACGCAACCGAACGACCGATCGCAACCCGTATTGATCGATCCATTGGCGCAGGTCGTCGATATCCGGCTGGGCGGAGCGGTAGACTTTGCCTTCCTCGACGACGTGGAAATTCGTGCATCCGGCAAGCGCGGCGACGGTAAGGATCAGTATGACGCGGCTCACGCAGCTCCTTCCTTGCAAGCACAAGGCGTGTTGCCGCACTTGATGCAGGTTCCGGGATATTTTCCTCGCAGGGCCTCTTCAAGATCGACGCCGTTCATGTTGGCGAGCGTTACGAGCCACGCTAGCACGTCGGCGAATTCCTCGCGCAGGTTACGGTCGACATCGGCCGCCGTGGCGAGCTTGCGCGACTCGGGCCGCCCGGTGCGCCGAACCGCATCAAGGTTGCGCAGCGCGGCGCCCAGTTCGCCGACTTCCTCGACCAGCCACGCGAAGGTCCACGCCAGTCCGCGCGCGGCGTCCTTCTGCCCGTAAATGTCGGCGATCAGCAACTGGAACTTCGCAACGTCCATCAGGCAGCCTGCAGACAGGGCTCGCGCGGGGCGACGCCATCACATCGCATCGCCCTCGTCAAGCCGCCGGGGGTCAGAGCGTCACGTGCTCGACGATCTCGTGGTAGCGCTCGCCCTTCTTGATCCGCACCGCGGCGACCTTCGGGTCGTGCTCGAACACGATCACGCCGTTGGTCGCGACCACGCGGTCGAGCAGCCGCGCCTTCTCGTCCGGCAGCGCCCGCAGCTCGGCGAA
>JABWBM010000116.1 GCA_013360495.1 Planctomycetaceae bacterium | reverse complement strand
AACTGGTCGATGATCACCTGCGCTACGTTGACGAAGTCGCCGAATTGCGCTTCCCAGATCACGAGGCCGTCCGGTGTGTCGATGCTGTAGCCGTACTCAAAACCGAGCACCGCAACTTCCGACAACGCGCTGTTATGGATCGCCACCGGCGCCTGATCCGGAGCGAGATGGTTGAGCGGCATATACGTCGACTCATTCTTGATGTCGTGCAATACCGCGTGGCGATGGCTAAAGGTGCCGCGCTCGCTGTCTTGGCCGGTCATGCGCACAGGAATCCCGCCCGTGGCAAGCGTCGCGAAAGCCAAAGCCTCGCCCGCCGACCAATCGAGCGGCTTCTTCCCGGCCGCCATTTCCTCGCGAAGTTCGAAAAAACGCTGTAGCTTCGGGTGAAGCGCGAAGTCCTTGGGGTAAACTGACAGTTTCCGGAGAAGCTGCTGCAACTTTTCCACTGGAACATTCGGAATATGGTGGTCGGAGTGTTTCTCCAAACCGCCGGTATACCCCTGCCAGATACCCGCGAGCGAACTGACGGTATACATTTCCGTGGAATTTTTGGCAGCCGCGAGTTCGTCTTCAAGGTATGCGCGGCGGCGGTGGCCGATTTCATCGGCCTGTTGAGCCGAAATTCCGCCCTGCGTCAGCAGGTGGCTCTTGTAACTCTCGCCCACAGGCTTGCGCTGGCGAATGGCCTCATACATGAGAGGCTGTGTGTACGAAGGCTCATCACCCTCGTTGTGGCCGCGCCGGCGGTAGCAAAGCATGTCGATTACCACGTCCGACTTGAACTCCCTCCGGAAGTCCATGGCGAGGGAGATCACCTGCATGACCGCTTCGGGGTCTTCTCCATCAACGTGGAAGATCGGTATCTGCAGCATCTTCGCCACGTCGGAGCAATAAGTCATCGAGCGATTCTGAACCGCCAGAGTCGTGAATCCAATCTGATTGTTAAGCACGATGTGAAGCGTACCGCCCGTCTTATAGGCTTCGAGCTGGCTGAGGTTGAAGGTCTCCTGCACCACGCCTTCACCCGCCATGGCGGAGTCGCCATGAATCACAATCGCGAGCTTTTTCTCGAGTTTCGTGTCGCCGTTGCGGTCAGCCTTGGCCCGCGCGCGTCCGATGACCACGGGGTTGACGAATTCGAGGTGGCTCGCGTTGAAGCAGAGCGTGAGGTGAACCTTCTTCCCGGCCGTGGTCGTCCAGTCGGAGCTATAGCCAAGGTGATATTTTACATCGCCGTGGCCGAGGATGCTGGCCTGGCTCTTGTCCTCGAATTCGCTGAAAATCGTGCGCGGATTTTTGCCCATAATGTTCGCGAGCACGTTCAGACGGCCACGGTGGGCCATGCCGAGCACGATTTCATCCACGCCATATTCACCCGCCCGCTCGATCGCCATATCGAGCAAGGGGATCAGACTCTCGCCGCCCTCGAGCGAAAAACTCTTGGAACCGATGAATTTCTTTTGCACGAATTCTTCAAAGATCACCGCATCGGTCAGGCGCGTAAAAATCCGTATCTGCTCTTCCTTGGTGAGCTTGATGCGATTCTCTGTCGTTTCCATGCGTGTCTGCAGCCATTCGCGCATCTTCGGGTCGTCGATGTGCATGTATTGCACGCCGATGGAACGGCAATAGGTATTGCGCAAGCGCGCGAAGGTTTCGCGCGGCGTCGTCATCGCCGGACCGCCCGCCATGCGCTGGGCCACCGGCCTGTCCATATCCGCTTCGCTGATGCCGTGATAAGCGGGGTCAAGCTCGGGGAAGCTCTGGCGCGGCATGCCAAGGGGGTCGATCTTCGCGATCATGTGGCCGCGCACGCGATACACGCGGATCAGCCAGACGACTTTCTCTTGCAGCGAAGCAGCACCGGAGCCGTCGAGTGGCGCATGGGTCACGCTCGGGGCACTCCCGCCACCGTTACCCGGCGGATTGAAAATCGACGAACGATGGAACGATGGCTCGAGGCGATATGCGCCCGGCGTACCATTGGTAAAGCTCGCGAAGTACTGCTGCCACTCCTGCGGCACCGATGCCGGATCGGCTAAAAAATGCGTAAAAAGTTCTTCGACGTAGGGCAGGTTATGGCTGTCAGGCAAGAAGTTTTGCGTCGTCATGGTGTCCCATCCCGCGCGTGGAGCGCCGGCACATTATGAACGTATTCCTCAAGAGTGTCGTATGTTAGCTCGTAACGGTAAATGGTGTTAGAGGGCAATTGTGAGACTTTGGGCGGTCCACACGATAGCATAACGTCATCCCCGCGAAGGCGGGAATCCAGCGCCTCAGAAAAGATTGGCGAACGATAGAGAAGTCAAGACTGGATTCCTGCCTACGCGGGAATGACAAAAAAGGCACCACCCGCGTCACACACCGACCCGGTTGCGCGCGAAGCAGACCAGTGAGCGTACCAGCGCGCCGACCGCGCCCTTTTCCGGCTCGCTCGCTTTGCGTTTTGTCGCGTGGCGCTGTGGCATGCCCGCGATATCGAGGTGAGCCCACGCTAGCCCCGGCTCGACAAAGCGCTTCAAAAACAAACCCGCCGTAATCGCACCGGCGTACTTGCCGCCGACGTTCGCCACGTCGGCAATCTTTGAATCGACATAGGAGTCGTATTCGTCGGGCAACGGCAGACGCCAGCACAACTCGTCAGCATCCGTGGCAGCGATTCCGATCTCCGCCGAAAGTGCGTCGTCAGGCGTCATCACGGCATAGATCATGTCGCCGAGCGTCATCATCTTGGCGCCGGTGAGCGTCGCGAGGTCGAGAATCACTTCGGGCTTGTAATGCTTTTGAGCGTATGTGAGCGCATCGGCGAGGATCATGCGCCCCTCGGCGTCGGTGTTGAGCACCTCCACCGTCATACCGGAAAGCATCTTCACCACGTCACCGGGCAGGTAGGCTTCATCGCTGATCAAGTTATCGGTCGCCGGTGCGAGCGTCACGAGATTGAGCGGCAGCCCAGTCTTGGCAATAGCAATCGTCGCGCTGATCACGGCGGCTGCCCCGCCCATGTCCATCTTGAACCCAGCCATGGGATTATCGGGCTTGATGCAGTAGCCGCCCTTGTCGACGGTGACGCCCTTGCCGATGAAACAGACCGGCTTCTGCGACGGTGAACCGCCGCGATATTCGAGGCAGATCAGCCGCGCAGCGAGATCGCCCCGTGAGCCTGCTGCGTTCACGGCGAGGATCCCGCCAGCGCCCATGGCCTCCAGTTCAGGCCGCTCAATCACACGGCAAGTGAGATTCGCGATGCCTTTGCTCGCCTCGCGTGTGGCGGCTGCGAGATGGGCGGGCTTCATGTCGGCATTGGGCGCGTTGCACAAGTCGGCGCACAGGCCCATGCCGTCAGCGACGGCGCGCCCAAGCTCAAGGCCACGCGTCAGATCATCGCGGGCTTCGCGTGGTACCAGGAACAAAGCGCGCTGTGGGCGATGCCTGCGCTTGCCGCCTTTCTCGCTCATGTAACGCTCAAAACAGTACGTACCAAGCAGCAGCCCCTCGGTCACACCTTGCCCGACCCAAAACGCCATGGTTTGCTTCGCTGTGGATACTCCGCCGGGGAGAGCTACGGAACGTTTCCAATCGAGTTCATCGAGGAGGCCGTGTAACTCGACGGCGAGCGACGACAGCTTCATCTGATGAAACGCGGGATGGCGGGTTGCGGCGGCGACTGCGTTGCGAAGTTTGCTTAATGTGAATTTCTCGCGCGGGCCGAGGCCGAGGAGAAGCATGGCCTTCGCCTTGACACCGTTTACCTTCGGGACGAGGCGGCATTGCTCGGCTTTGCCGCTGAACGCGTCCTTAGGCAGTGAGCGCAAGGCCTGTTCCAGTGGGGAATCCTTCTCCGGCTTTGACTTCTCAAACAGCGGCACGATCAGGACGTCAACGTCTGTGCGCGCACCACTCCCAGTCTCGCAACGAATCTTCATGGTGGCGTACTATGGGTGCGGGAATTGAGCTGTCAATGGCGCAAATTCGTAGCGCCACGCGCCGTCGCGTGACGTCATCCCCGCGAAAGGGGGGATCCAGAATTAAGAGAGACGTTTGTTGTTCTAGATACCGGCTTTCGCCGGTATGACGACACAATCTCTACGCCAGCACCGCTCGCGAGATCACGATGCGTTGAACTTCGCTCGTGCCTTCGTAGATTTCGGTGATACGCGCGTCGCGGAAGTAGCGCTCCACGTCATACTCGCGGGAATAGCCGTTGCCGCCGAAAATCTGCACCGCTTCCTTGGCGCAGTAGTTGGCGGCTTCGCTGGCCGCAAGCTTCGCCATGGCAGCTTCCTTGCCGCAGGGCAGGCCATTGTCGCGCAGCCACGCTGCCCGGTACATGAGCAGGCGGGCGGCGTCCACGCGCATGGCCATATCGGCGAGCTTGAACTGGATCGCCTGAAATTGCGCGATGGGCTGCTCAAACTGCTGACGGGTTTTAGCATATTCGACAGCATCCTCGACGCTCGCGCGCGCGATACCGACGGCCTGCGCTGCGATGCCGATGCGCCCGCCATCGAGGGTGTCGAGCGCGATCTTGAAGCCGATGCCTTCCTCGCCGATCAGATTATTGGCGGGGACTTTAACATCCTGCAACACGACCTCGTTGGTCGCTGATGCGCGGATGCCCATCTTCTTTTCTTTTTTACTGATGGAGACGCCGGGGGCCTTCGCATCGACCACGAAGGACGAGATATCCTTGGTCTTGCCCGTGTCGCTGGTGCGCGCCATGACGATGAAGACATCGGCGTATTCGCCGGACGTAATCCAGAGTTTGGTGCCATTGAGAATGTAGTGGTCGCCGTTTTTCTTCGCGCGGGTCTGGAGCGATCCAGCGTCGGAGCCCGCACCGGCTTCCGAGAGGCAGTATGCGCCGATCTTTTTGCCCGACGCCATGTCGGGCAGGTAGCGGCTCTTGATGTCGTCACTCGCCCACTTCGTCATGAGCGAGGAGAAGAGCGACATATGCACCGAGAGCGTCACGCCGGTGCTGGCGCAGCGGCGGTTGATTTCTTCGAGCACGATGCAGGCGGCCTGATTGGCCATGTGCGCGTCGTAGGTGCCGGCGCCGCCGAACTTCTCGGGGATGGTCAGCGCGGTGAAGCCCTGCTCAGCCATTTTCTTGAATACGGAGAGATCAAGCTTCTCGGCGTGATCCATCTCGCGCGCTTTCGTTTTGAGTTCGGTTTCGGCGAACTTGCGCGCGGTATCCTGCAGCGTTTTGAGTTCCTCGTTGAGTTGAAAGTCCATCGGGCGCTCCGGTTAGGTTATGCGCCGCTTATACCACGATTGAATGAGGACAGGGAATAGTGCGTTATGAGCGTTGGGTTTTTTCGTACCAGACGACCTGGAAGGTAACTTTCCAGAGAAGGGAGTCTTCGTCAACAGCGTTAGTGAAATCCTGCTTGGCATTAATCAACGCGATATTCAGGTTTGAAACTGTGGCATAGTTATTAAACAACCTATGAGCCTCGGCAAGCACATATTCGTACTGTGTACGCGTCACTTCGTTGAGCGTGCAAACCACCTTGGCTTCGGCGTATTCCTGATCGCGACGAGCAGTAAGGTCAGCAGGGTAATAGTTGCTGAGGAACTTTTTCTCGATCCCCGCGGTTTGGCAAACTTTGTCGAGTTTTCCCTTAGTCTCTTCTTTTTCTTGAGGGGTTGGCTTCTTTACAACCTCGTTGGCAATGAGGTCGAAGTAGTTGTTAAGGCTTGGCCGGTGATATGTCTTGATCTTCATGGCCTGCTTGATCACGCCCTCCTGCGTTTTGCGAAGTATCGTCACCGAAGTGTCGGCCTCGTTATGCAAGTACCACGCAGTTCCCGCGCACCCGACTGTGAGCATCATCATGAAGAGGGCGAAATTCTTGGCACTGTTTTTCTTGGTCTGCGCCATTAGGTTTTCCCCGTCGAGGTTTTCTTTGCTACTTCTTTTTTGCGTTCAAGCGGATTGATGTCGCACGTAAATTTGAACTTGGCAACCCATATTTTTTCTGGCGTCGTTCCGGATTTCGGCTTTCGCTCACCCCGGATGAATCTGGAATCCTTAATTTCTTCGTATACGACGCGTTCAAACGCCTTGACATCTTTCTGCGGGTATTCCTTGTTGTCGAAAATTGGGTTCGGTATCTGGAGTTCTTCGAGCGCGCGCTTGAGTTTGACATATTCAGTCACCTCGAGGATGCACTCGAACGTAAGCGTTCCGCCGGTTTTATTGCCACGCACACTTTGGTTATAATTCCAATTCAAAAGCGCAAAGTCGTTGGGATTGCCATTGTTTCCCACCACCAAATGGATGACATCAAGAAACTGCTTGTAAACATCGTCTGCCTCGAAGGTCGGCGGGTACTTGCTTTTGTTTTGGGTATTGGCGGTACCGACGTCCGTGCTTAAGAGTTTCTCAGCCGCGACGATTCTCTCGGTGGCTGTCTCTCCCCCGGGGAACTTTCGCTTTTCTTTGTCTGACGCGAGTTTGTATGCCGCGTTAAATTCTTGTTCGATCTTGTACGTCTTGGAGGCGCTTTCACGATAGTCCAGCAAATGCCCGCGCTCCTTGATCACCACCAGCAGCATCACGCCAGCGATCAGGAACAAGAGCGTCGAACCGATCGCCAAGGGTGCGCGCGCCTCCTCGAAGACATCGCCGGGAGCAAGATCGCCGATGAGGAAATCCACGCCCGATTGATCCGCGCCCGAAATCTTTTTGAGCGCCACGCCCGCAACGCTCGCCACCACGGGCGACGACGGGATTTCGACCTTCGCTTTGCCCTTGCGATCACGTCCTACCAAACCAGCAAGGAGATCCGCGAACACGAGCTCGCGGATCTCCAGATCGCGCTTGAGCCCCTTCAAGTGTTCGTGCAACGACTGCGGCACACCAGTCAGCACCACACGCTTGATCGCGCCGGCCTGTGAGCCGACGATCGCGCGGCGCAACTCCAGCGTCAGCAGCTTCGCCAGCGCTTCTGCGGGACTCTGTCTTCCGGCAGTCGATTGAACCTTTGGGGCGAAAAGCGTCGGCTCGTTTGGCGCCCCGATAAACGACGCGTCTGATGCCGCAGGCGGCTCGCTCGTGCTATCGCCGCTCAACATGTCGTGGCTGGACTCCGTGGCAACCAAAGGCGCGGTGAAGGAAGGTTCGCTGCCGCGAGAGTCGTCGAGTGGCTCTGCGGCCTTGATCTGCGGCAAGCGGCCAGAGTCACCATGATCAAGCACGACGACGGCGTCGGTGACCTCGCCGACCTGCTCGTCGTTATCGTCGTCGAAGTCGATATCGTCCGACGCCTTGTCTTCGGGCGCGTCTTCGTCCACCAGTTCGTCGCTGAAAGGCTGCTCAGCGGTGGAATCCTTGATATCCTCGAAGTCGGCAGTATCGGTGCTGTCCCCTGTGGCAGTTTTCGCGGATCCTTCGTCGTCCGCCCCATCTTCACGGGCAGCAGCCAATTCGCGCACGGCAGGCAAGGGGATCAGCAGATTACGCACAGACTTGATCTTGTCATCCACGAGAACCGCGATCATGGCGCGGCCGCCCTGCACATCGACCCATGCGGTCGGTTCTTCGACGTGCGCGAGTTCGGGGATGAAGGGGCGCAGGTTGAGGGCGCCGCCGATGGTAGAGTCGGCCAACTCGGCGCTAGTCTTAACGCTGTCAAGAAGTTCGATCTGCTCGCGCAGAGGCCCCTTATGCGCCGCCGAGACAAGAAGTTGGCTGCCCTCCTCGTTGGAGTCGAGGATGGTGTAGCCGACGGCCAGTTCTTCGATGGGCGTCGATGGGATCAGGCCTTCGACTTGAAAGGTGATGACCTTATCAATCTGGCGGCGGTCGCCAAATGCCATGTGCATGTCGCGGAAGAGGACATGGGAACTATCGAGGCACAGCGCCACAGGCTGGCCAAGGAGTTTGTTTTTCTTGAGCCACGTCTTGAGTTGATCCTTTCGGGCTTCTTTCCTCGCATCGGCGTCAGCCTCGGGCGACGGAGCCTCCCATTCCAGTTCAGCGCACGCAGCGATGCGCGCTTTCTTGGCGCTGCCTTCAACGCGCACGGCCACCGCGCCTTTGTCGTCAAAATAGATGCCGATAGCCATGCCGCATCCTTGAAATGGATTCTCTTCAGTCAATGAAACGCCCAAGGGTGGAGATCCGTTGGCGGAAATTGGACGGGAAAATCATGGCCCGCAGAATGGGAAGCTCTTTCCTATTTTTGCACTCTAAACACCCAATGCCACACAGGAAAGCTCCAAAGCAGGAATACCGCATGGGAGGATATCAGGCGCGCAAGCATTGGGTCAGCGCCACCGCTGGAGAAAACCTGTGTCACAAGCATGTCGTAGACCAGCGCGTTCAGGCCAAGCGTGACGATCTCAGTCGCCGTGAACCAAAGCGCTTGTCGCTTGATGCAGCCATCGCACGCCTTGAAGGCGTAGTGCCGGTTCCCGAAAAACTGAATGAACGCGCCCGCCAATAATGCCGAAAGGCTCGCCAGCCGCGCATCCATCCCGATGACATAGATACACACCGCCAGCGCCGCCAGATCAACCAGCGTCGCGGCGCCGCCCGTCAAGGCCGTGCGGCCAAAACGGACGAACACCGCCTTGCTGTCATTCCCGCGCAGAGCCTGCCCCCGCGAAGGCGTGGGGCGGGAATCCAGATTGAGCAAAGACTTTTCTGTTTGACCATAGACTGGATGCCCGTTGCACTCGGCGTAACGCGTCGCTTGCCTCGTGCCGCGGGCATGACGACGCGGGGTATGCGCAGGAGAGTTCATGGATGCCCCAATGGCTGTAAAGCCGGATCAGATATTGGCTGAGGAGCGGCCTTCTCGCGCGTGGGTTTGCGATGGCGGCCGGGGTGCTTGAGGTCAAGCAACTCGATTCGCCCGTCATCATGTTCGACGATCGCCGTGCAGTTCTCCACCCAGTCGCCGCAGTTGCAGTAAAGGATGTCGCCGATCATGCGCACCTCCGGCCGGTGGATGTGGCCGCAGATCACGCCTTGTACGCCGGCTTCTCTGGCGGCGCGGGCGACGTAACCCTCATAGTTGTTCACGAATTGCAGCGCCGATTTCACCTTGTTCTTGATGTAGCCCGCGAGTGACCAGTATGGGCGGCGGAACAGGCGGCGCACCTGATTCAACCCGCGATTGATCCAGAGCAGCACGTAGTAGAGCCAGTCACCAACGGCGGTAATGAGCTTGGCGTTGGTAACTACGGCGTCGAACTCGTCGCCGTGCAGCACAAGCAAGCGCTTGCCATCGGCGCAGGTGTGGATCGCCTGCTTGTGGACGCTGACACCGCCGAAGGTCATCCCATCGTAGTCCCGGAACACCTCGTCGTGGTTCCCAGGGATAAAGGTGATTTGAGTCCCCTTCACGTCGCGTTTGATGATTTTTCGGACCACATGATTGTGCGATGTTGGCCAGTACCATTTTCTCCTCAAGCTCCAGACGTCGATGACGTCGCCCACGAAGTAGAGATGGTCACATTCGAATGAGGAAAGGAATTCAAGTAGAGGTTCCACGCGGCAATCCTTCGTGCCGAGGTGGATGTCGGAGAGCCAGATAGTGCGATAGCGGGTTTTATGTTTCATGCGGCTGTTCGAGCGTTCCCTTTCGTCATTCCGGCGCAAGCCGGAATCCAGCGCCAGTAATATCGACTCAACTGACTGGATACCGGCTGCGCTCGCTGTAACGCTTCGCTGAGCTCGCGTCGCCGGTATGACGGTTACCTAACTTTCTGTGGTTCCTGCATAAGGTTGCTCACGTCCTGCAGAACTCACACGCCGCACCGCGCGGCGAAAGAGCGAGGGGCGCGGCGCCGTGGTCACGGTGCTCACAGTTTCGATCAGCGTTGTACGCGACCGCGCCCCGATGTGGTACTGGCGGCCGCGCCATGATGTCGTGGTCTGGAGCAACGCCGCGAACCACGCCATCAACACACCGGTCTCTTTGAGCGGCACGAGCCAGAGATGTTCACCCAGGGGACGGCCCACACCCAAGGCCCGCTCGGCAGAGCGTTCGATACCGACTTTCATCAACCATGCTCCGAGCGCGGCGGCCACAATCGTCCACGACGGCGCGATGAGCAATCCCAGCAACGCGACGCAGATTGGGTTGAAGAGGAGTTCGGCAACGAAGGCAGCCGGAGCGATGCGCTTTCTCAGCATCCCCCACCGCTCATGTCGCGCGAGAAAGGCTGCGAGCGTCATATCGCCAATCACGTTGTCCACCGGTTCGTTGGTGACGCGGACTTTCTCGCCGATGGCGCCGACCGCCTGCGCGCACACCTGATCTTCCGCGAGGAATTGCGAGAGGAAGCCCCAGCCTCCGATCCGTTCGAGCGTGGATTTCCTCAGCGCCATGGACTTTCCCACCACGAGCGGGACGTTGATGGCGTTGGCTGCCGCCATGCCGCCGGTGACGAAGGTGTGGAGTTGAATCTGTTCGAGCTTCGCGCCAAGGCCCGTGCCCCCCACCACGCGGATAGGCGAGGTCACAAGTCCAGCGCCAGGTTCATCGAGCATGGTCATTAGGTCTCGCAAATATGTTTCCTTCACGCGCACATTGCTGTCGGAGATGACGAAGACGCCGTGCTTGGCGCGCTGGGCGATGTTGGCGAGATTGTTGACCTTGGGGTTATGGCCGATGCGCGATTCGTCGATGACAAGATGCGCGTCCACCAGTGGGTAGCGGTTCATGAGCTTTTGCACAACGGCGGCAGCCGGGTCGCTGTCCTTCTCCACGCCGAAGACCAACTGGTACTTCGGATAGTCGAGGCAGAAGAAAGTTGCGAGATTGTCTTCGAGACCAGGATCGGCGCCGTAGAGGGGTTTCAGCACCGATACCGGCGGAAATGTTACCGATTGAAGCGGAACGACGGGCTTTCTGAGGGCGCGGGCGAGTCCGGCCCGAAGAACGAGGTTGAGCAGTACCCCAACCAAGACAATGAGGATGATCGCTTCCTGCATTACCCTCCTTCGCGCAAGTAGACCCTTTCAAAAGAAAGATT
>JABWBM010000002.1 GCA_013360495.1 Planctomycetaceae bacterium | reverse complement strand
TGGCGCCGAAGGGCAAGGCGACCCGCGAACTTGCGGATCTTGTTGCTGAGGCCTCGGCTTCTCCCAATCCCTTGAGCGCCGGTGACGTCACCGAGCGTCAGAGCCATAGCGGCTCCAACTCTACCTCGCACGCCCATAGTGGAGGCGTGATGAGCGCCATAGGCCGAAAGGATAGCGGTCGCTATAAGACGATGTCCAGCGAGCAGATGGCCCAACTCGGGCATAAGGAGTCTGAACGCCGCCAGCAATCGGAGCGCGTCAAACAGGAAAGCACTCGAAGCAGAAAAGTCGAGCCGGACGGCGGGCAGGATGCCGCGAATGCGTCCTCGGACGGCGAGAGCAAAGCCAAGGCGTGACGGCCTATTTCATCGTCGCATTACGAAGCGCAAGGCTCTAAAATACGCCGTCGGAAATCCACATCTGGCCAAGGGGAATCTATGTCGCGCATGTCACTAATCCAGTTTGCTGTGCTCTTGATAGCGGTGTTTGTTGCGGGCGCTCTTAACGCCCAAGCGGGCGGCGGAGGTGGAGCGGGTGGCAACAATGGTGGAAACGCTGGTGGCAATAACGGCGGCGGCAACAAGGATCCCGACGACGTGACCAAAGGCGGGAAGTACGACAAGCTCGTCACCGTCGAGTTTAAGGACGTCGCCAGTGACCTGCCCGGCGAAGATGCACGCAAGGGCAAGATCATTGTCCTTGCGTTCAGCGGCGAGAAAGAGCAAGCGCCCATCGTCCATGTCTTGCTTGACAGCCTCGTCGACCGCGGCGACGTGTTCTGCCTCTACGTCAAAGATGACGAGGAGAAGGCAAAGGAGCGTAAGGCCCGCGCCAAGGAGAAGAAGAAACAGCCGCAGGACAAATTCGCGTTTCCGGTGTGCCGCTTCGATGCATCCGACCTCTATGAAGCTTACGACGTGGACAAGGCGGGTGCCTTCGTCGTCACCGACGCGAACGGCAATCCCTATAAAACTATCACCTCGGCAAATACTCTCGGCAAGACCTGCACGGAAGTTGTGAAGTGGACCGAACAGCAGGAAAAGGAGCTCGGTGGGTTGCTTGCCAAGGCTGCAACGGCTTTCGAAGCTGGGAAATACTCGACTTCGCTTTCAAATATTGAAGCTGCCGTAAAGAAGGCGCATTTCGGCGAAAATTCAAAGAAGATCGAAGAACTCTTCAACTCCGTGCTTCGCAAGGGCGAGGAACTGATGAACGCCGCGGTCGAGAAGGGCGATAAGAAAGCCCTCGATAGTCTGGCGAAGGAGTTTAAGGGAACGTACCTCGAAGAGCGGATCAAAGAAGCCGGCAAGGAAGCCAGTGCGCCGGACAAGAACGCATCCGCTCCAGCCGCCGGGGGCGACGACAAGGATGGCGACAAGAAGGAAGAGGACGAAGACATCGGGCCGCCTTCCGATCCCTACGGCACCGATAAAAAGAAGAAGTAATCCCCGCCTCGCTCTTGATTTTTTGCTCGCAAGCGTATGATGCCCGCTCGACGGCCGGCTAGCAGACTGCCACGGAGCGGGAAGCATGGACATCAGGATCGAACGCGCATCCCACGCCTGTAGCGCCTGCAACCAGCCCTTTCGCGACGGCGAGGAGTTGATTACCGCGCTCAAGCAAGTCGACCCGACGCCTGCCTACAAGCGCTTCGACATCTGCTCGCGTTGCTTTCCCAAGTACGACCAAACCGGACTGCACTGTTTTTGGGAAAACACTCACAGCGCCAAGCGCCGTTCGCCTCTGCTCGACTCCGACACACTCTGGCAGGTGTTCCATCGCTGCCAACCCGGCGCCTCCGAGAATGTCGAATCCGCCGAGTTCGCCTATGTCGCGGCGCTCGGCCTGATGCGCCTCAAACACCTCGCCCTTGAATCGACGCGCAAGACAGCCGGCGGCGAATACCTCGTCCTGCGCACCAAAGGCAAAGAGAAGGCGCTCTTCGAAGTGCGCGATCCGAATCTTGACGAAACCGGCATTGAGCGCGTTCAGGAGCGCCTCGCCGACATCGACGCAGCCGTGAACAATACAACAACCGAGAGCAAGCGAATCAGCCGCCAGTGAAACGCCAAGCCCCCATTCGTATCGCCATTAACGGTTTCGGCCGTATTGGCCGCTCCCTGCTTCGCGTGCTGCTCGACCATTCGCGTCTCAAGATCGTTCACGTCAACGACCCCATGGACGCGGAACAGGCCGCCTACCTACTCAGGTACGACACGGTCATGGGGAGACTCAAGGAGTCCGTCGAGATCAACGGCAAAAGACTGCGGGTCGGCAAGCTCGACATTGCCATGACCCACGAGCGCCAGGCATCAAGCCTCGACTGGAGAAAGCTCGGCGTCGATTACATCGTCAACAGTTCTGGCGCCAACAACGACCGCAAGAGCCTCGACGCCATGATCAGGCACGGCGCGAAGCGGGTATTCATCTCGGCGCCGGCGCCGAAGGTCGCCGACCGCCACATCCTTGCGGGCGTCAACGACGGCGATCTCGATCCGGGCGACCGGATCATCTCGGGAGGCTCCTGCACAGCGCACTGCTTCGCGCCTGTCATCAAGATCATCGGCGCAGCGTACTGCATTGAGCGGGGATTCATGCAAACCGTTCATAGCTATACCTCCGCGCAGAACCTGACCGACGGCGCCCATCCGCGTGACAAACGCCGTGGCCGCGCGGCTGCCATGAACATCGTCCCGACGACGACCGAAGCGGTTCACGCATTTGAGGCCGCGTTGCCGAAGATGAAGGGGCTGCTGATGGGCATGGCCATGCGGGTGCCGGTGGCGACGGGCAGCAACATCGATCTCGTGCTCCAGCTCAACAAGCCCGCGCGGCGCGAAGATATCAACGCGCTGCTCGAAGGTGCGAGCGCCGGGAAGTACAAAAATATCGTGGAATATTCCGCCGACCCGCTGGTGTCGTCGGATATCGTCGGTAATCCGCATTCGTGCGTGGTCGATTCACTGCTGACACAGTGCCACGGGCCGTTGGTGCGGCTCTTTCTCTGGTACGACAATGAATGGGGCTACGCCAGCCGCTTCGCCGACTTACTGGCGCTCGCGGCGAAGCAAGAGTAGAACATTCACCGCAGAGATCACGGAGGAAGAAGAGGGCAATTGAGCCACCAATGAACGGGAATAAACGAGACTGAAGAATATCGCGAAAGCACGAAATTGAGAAAGCGCGAAAATGAACCTCTTGTTTCGTGATTTCATTCTTTCGCGTTTTCGTGATCGCTTTTCTCATCCGCGTTCATTTGCATTGCGACTCTACGATGCAGCGCTTTACTGCGTAGAACGAGTCATCCCTGTTCAAGAATCTTCTCTGTGATCTCTGTGGCTCTGTGGTAAATATTCTTCTCACGCGTGAGTAACAGGGGGCAACAAGATGGGCAGCTTTGACACAATTCGCTATGTGGACGATCCGAAATTCGCTGTCGAGGGCAAACGCGTACTCGTGCGCGTCGACTTCAATGTGCCGATGGACAACAACGGCATGATCACCAGCGATGTTCGCATCCGCGAGGCGCTGTCCACCATCAAACTGTTGCAAAAGCGCAAGGCCAAGGTCGTGCTCATGAGCCACCTCGGCCGCCCGACCGGCGTTGGACAGGAACCGAGATTCTCGCTCAAAACTGTCGCTGTGCGGCTCGCCGAATTGCTCAAGTCCGACGTGCAAATGATGTCCGATTGCGTCGGAGATTACATCAAGTCACGCTCCATCGACCTTAAGTCCGGCGAGGTCATGATGCTCGAGAACGTGCGCTTCCATGTGCGCGAGACCAAACACCCCGACGATTTCGGCAAGGACCTCGCCCGTAACGGCGATTTCTTCGTCAACGACGCGTTCGGATCGTGCCACCGCGCCCATGGCTCCGTGACGGGCGTCGCTAAGTACCTGCCCCACGCAGCGGGGCTCCTTATAAGGAAGGAACTCGAAGCCTTCGGCCCCTTGCTCAACAACCCGCCGCGCCCCTACGTCGCGATCCTCGGCGGCGCCAAGGTAAGCGACAAGCTCGGCGTGATCGACGCCATGCTAGATCGCGTGAATACACTGATGATCGGCGGCGCCATGGCCTATACCTTCCTCAAGACCGCTGACCGCCCGGTCGGAAAGTCTCTGGTGGAAGACGACCAGCTTAAGTTCGCCCATAATATGTTCGTCAAGGCCGCCGAGGAGCATATCTCGTTGATGCTGCCTGACGACCATGTCGTCGCGGCGAATATGGATGACGAATCCGCCAAGGTGGTGGACAAGATTCCTGACGGCATGGCGGCGTTCGATATCGGGCCGAAGACGATCACGAAATACGTCAAGGCGATCTCAACGGCAAAGGCCGTGATGCTCGCTGGCCCGCTTGGCGTTTTCGAGCGCGAACGATTCGCCAACGGAACGCGCGCCATCTGTCAGGCGCTGGCCGATGCCCACAAACGCGGGGCCCTCGTCGTGGTGGGCGGCGGCGACAGCGCAGCTGCCGTGGAAAAATTCGGCTTCGTTAAAAACGTAACGCACATTTCAACCGGTGGGGGGGCGTCGTTGGAGTTGCTCGAAGGCAAGGAATTGCCGGGTTTGGTCGCCCTTGCCGCGCCCGACCCGAAATAGGACTTTCACAAGACGATTCACCTTTTCAAGCGTCATTCCCGCGACTCGCCTCGGCGTAGCCAGGAGGCGGGAATCCAGTCTTTTGCTGAGTGAATCTTGATGCCCGCCTCCGCGGGCATGACGTTTGATTTGGATGGACCCTTTTGGAACTGCATCGGGTTCTCTCCGCTCTTTGCGCCTTGCGGTGAACACTTCCGTTTTCCGATTTGCCCCTTGCGCGGATACATTAAAAAGCGAAATTGACAGCCCCCATGAGCGGCAAAAATGCCGTTCCCGTGAATGCCCGGAGAACGACGGAATGGCCTTGGTCGCGTGTATGTTGGACTCTTGCCGCCGCACCAGCCCTGTCATCGTCGCGCTGCTTTTCGTGACGCTTTTTACGTCGGTCAGCTGCCAGCCACCGCTCGAGGTCGATGGAGACGTGTCAGTTATCAGGCGAGCTACTTCTACAGATCCGAAAACCATCGACCCACATGAAGCTGGCGACGTGCTGAGCAGCACGATGTGCGGCCTCGCGTATGACCAGTTGCTTGAGTATGTCTATTTCTCCCAAGATGCTGAACTGAAGCCTTGTCTCGCAGCAAAGATGCCCGAGGTCAGTCCTGACGCGCTTGATTACATTTTTACGATTCGGGACGACATCTACTTTCAAGATGATGAATGCTTCCCCGGCGGGAAGGGCCGGAAGCTGGTTGTTCAGGATATCGAATATTCCTTCAAGCGTTTCGCTACGCTGGTGGATTCGCCTGGCTATTGGGTGCTCCAGGGGAAAATCAAGGATCTCGATGGATGGCGATCTCGCGTTTTGGCCTTGTCGAGCGAATCAGACAATTCTCCAGAAACCGAAAAGCGACGGAATGAGGTATTCGAACAAAAGGTTTCGGGCATCTCGATTCTTGACGATCACCGGATTCGTTTCACGCTGACCGAGCCCTACCCGCAATTCCTATATGCAATCACGCTGAGCTACGGAGCCATCGTCCCGCGCGAAGCGGCTCAATATTATGGTGATAAATTCAGCGAAAATCCTGTTGGGACTGGCCCATACAAACTTCGTGAATGGCGTCATGATAAGCATCTCATTTGGGACAAGAATCCAACGTATCGCGAAGAATACTACCCGATTGTTCCCGAGAAACTTCACCTTCCCGCTGGTATGCCAACACGTGAGAGCTTTCTTCCTTACCAAGGGAAACGCCTTCCCCTCAGTGATCGCGTCGTGGTTCAAGTTCTCAAAGAAGCGCAAGTAAGTTGGTTCCAATTCCAGTCTGGTCACATAGACACGTCCCTACTCGATAAGGACACCTTTACGACGGCGGTCCAAAATCAAACGAAATTGACTTCTGGTATGGCGGGGAAGGGTATCAGGCTAACCTATTATCCTTCGCCCACGATTAGCTACCTGTCTTTCAATATGGACGACCCGGTCGTGGGAACGCCTGCCGGAGTCAAGGGCGCGGCGATTCGCAAGGCCTTAAGCCTTTCCTTCGACCAAGCGGATTACATCAAGAGATATTTACAAGGGCAGGGAGAGCCAGCCACGATGCTGATCCCTCCAGGCGTTTTCGGTTACAACGACTCTTATCAATACCGATGGGCGCGTTACGCGCCAGAGGAGGGGATCCGGTTGCTCAAGGACGCCGGATTTATCGTTGAGCAAAAGGGCGGCACTGTCGTCACGAAAGATCCGAAAACTGGCGAGCAGCTGCAACTCTTGGTTGTTCAGGCCGGGCAAAGCACCGCTTCTGCGGATTATGCGCGCTATCTTAACTTTAGTGGCGCTCGAATCGGAATCCGCGTTGACAGCGAGCAAGTGACGTATTCTGAGTATCTCAAACGCCAGCAGAACGGTATTGGTCAGGCATATGATAGCGGATGGATTATGGACTATCCTGATCCGCAGAACATGATGCAGCTTCTGTACGGGCCAAATGCCAAGACGATCAACTCATCCAGTTACAACTCAAGTCGGTATAACCAGCTTTACGAAGCAATGTCGAGCATTGACCACACAAGTCCTGCAACTTCCGCGGCGGATATTCAGCGGAAGAAGGATCTGGTTGTCGAGATGCATCGAGTGCTCGACGATGATTGTCCGTGGTTGATTCAATATTTCGACAAGACATATGTTCTCACGCATGCATGGCAAAATACGACGCTGCCCAATCACTTCGCCTATAACATATACAAGTATCGATATAGCGACCCTCGATTACGGATTGATCTTGCGGGGGATTGGAACAAGGCCGACGCATTACCCGGAATTCTATTTGCGTGTTTGGTGGTCACTGTCATCGTGATGTTTGTCGCAAGGATCGTTCGTCAAGAGTGACTTCGTTGGATGAGCCGGAGTTTCTATGTGGACGTTCATCACTCGACGGCTGTTGTATATGATCCCCATCCTCTTTGGGGTATTGCTGCTTACGTACGTCATTTTCTTCACCGTCAATGATCCCCAATCTGTTGCCAGAACAAAACTCGGCGGGGTCAAAGCGTCTGAGGCACAAGTTACAGAGTGGCTTGTTGTGAATGGATATGCCGAATATGGTCCGTCCGGAAAGAAAAAGAAAGAATTGGCGATCTCAGGGCATGGCGAGCCTGACGAAATTATGGTCAAGTTAACCGACATTGAGATGCATAGCGATGTAGTTCTTTTCTGGAATTACGTCAAAGGATTGTTCACTTTCAACTTCGGCAAGGACAACGAAGGGCGCGAAGTCTCGGAAATTTTGAAAGAGGGAGTCATTCCATCGCTTCGTCTCGTCCTTCCCGGGTTCATTATTGCCCAGCTCGCGGCCATATTTTTCGCGCTTTTCGCTGCTCTCTACCGAAATACAAAAATCGATAGAACCTTGCTCATTGCCTCGGTATTGATGATGAGTATTTCCCCTGTTGCGATCATTCTCTTCCTGCAGAAATTTCTCGCGAACGAATGGCACTATTTCCCTGTTTGCGGTTATGACGACGACCTGCTCAATGGAATTCGTTTTTTGGCGTTACCAACGCTCATTTATGTGGTCGTATCCCTCGGAAGCGAGATCCGATTTAACCGGATCGTAATTCTTGACGAGATCGGACAAGATTATGTTCGGACAGCGCGGGCAAAAGGCGTGAGCCAGAATTCGATGCTCTTCAAGCACGTTTTTCGTAATTCCTTGATCCCGTTCATTACTCACTGGGTCGTAGCGCTTCCTTTTCTGTATCTCGGTTCGCTTCTTCTCGAACGCTTCTTTGCCATTCCGGGCCTTGGAGATTTAACGATCAGAGCGGTTGGAAACTCGGATGTTAATGTTATCCGTGCATTGGTGTTCATCGGAACGGTGCTGTATATGTTTGGTACGCTCATGGGCGATGTTCTTTATGCGCTGGCAGATCCGAGAATCAAACTGAGGTAAAGCGATTAGGAACGTACATGCTCCACAGAGAAGCATACCATAAGCTGCGCAAAGACAAGATTGTTGTCGTATGCTTCGCCGTGATCGTCGTCTGCGCCGTCCTCGCGGTTATCGCCCCCTTGGTCGGTAATCCGTCTCAGGATTATCGAGGGATAGACGAAGTCACGAAAATTGAACGGCCATATCATCCTCCTACTCTGCTTATCGCTTTAAGTGGCACGGCGAATGGCGAGCCTCTGACAGATGAACAAAAGAAAGCTTTTGGTGAAGGCCTTCTCAGCGCCGCAGCGTGGAGGCTGCCATTGGGCGCTGATCTCGATGGGCGAAATGTGCTCGTCATGGTAATTCACGGGTTGCAAAAGGCGTTTCTGATTGGAGTCATCACCACCGTGCTTGCCATTTTGATTGCCGTTCCAATTGGTGCCGCCGCTGGATATTTCGGCGGTCTGATAGACGATGCGATCGTTTGGTTTTACACGACGTTGGCTTCCGTACCCCATTTGTTGCTCCTTATCGCCGTACTTCAAAGTGTTCCGGGAGAATGGAAAGCGAAGCTTGGTCTTTTTATCGTTCTTATCGTGATCGGCGTGACGACATGGGTTGGGTTGGCGCGGCTGATTCGGGCGGAGTTTCTTAAGCACAAACAACGTGACTATGTTTTGGCAGCGCGTGCTCTTGGCGTTGGCCATGGACGGATTATCTTTGCGCATATTCTTCCGAATGTTTCACATCTTGTCATTATCACCTTCACATTGGGATTTGTCTCATCTGTCAATCTCGAGGTGTTTCTCAGTTTCGTAAGTATTGGTATTCCCCCGAGTGAACCTACTTGGGGACAGATGATAGCCAAGGGAAAAGATGAGCTTTCACGTGATCCCAGCATTTGGTGGCCGCTGACGAGCGCCACCGTATTCCTCTTTGTCCTGTCGCTGGCGTTCTCCATCTTCGGTGACGCGTTGCGTGACGCTCTCGACCCCAAGCTCCGCACGTAGGGAACTTTTGGACGTTGTGTTTCACGGAAGAGCAGAGGGCGTAGTTTCTGGGGCGCCATCGCATGGCGTCCTATTGTTTGATAAGTCCGTCACGCGAGGGCGCGTGACGCTACATGCAAATCAACCTTGAAAACGTTCTGATCCGCCAGTATGCCTCGATGGCTGTCGTGACAAGCGTTATTCGAGCGGTTAGACTTGGGGCATGCTTTCAAATCGCACCATCTTCGTCACCGTCCCCTGCTACAACGAAGAAACGCAGATCGGCAAGGTTGTCGAAACCATGCCGGCCTTCGTCGACAAGATCGTCATCGTCGATGATGTCAGCCGCGACCGCACGGTGGGGGTGGTCAAAGAGCTTGCCCGGCTTGACTCGCGTGTCGTGTTGATCGAACACAAAGTCAATGGCGGCGTGGGAAAGGCCATCGCCACCGGCTATATCTACTGCCGCGACGCTGGCGCCGACGTCACGGTCACTATGGATGGGGACGGACAGATGGACCCGGCCGACCTTGAATCGGTGGTGATGCCGGTGATCGAGGACAAGGTGGACTACTGCAAGGGAAACCGCTTCAAATATCTCGGCGGCCTGCAAAAGATCCCACCGGTGCGGAAATTCGGTAACTTTGTGCTCTCGGCATTGACCAAGATCGCGTCGGGCTACTGGCATGTCACCGACAGCCAGACAGGCTATCGTGCAATTTCACTTGCGGCTTTAAATCAACTCGACCTTAACAGCATCTACCCGCGATATGGCGTTCCGAACGATATTCTGGTGAAGCTCAATATCGCGGGGATGCGGGTGGGGGAGGTGCCGGTGAACCCCCTCTATGGGGTGGGGGAGGCGAGCAAGATGCGCCCCGCGCGCGTGGCGTATCCGATCCTCAAGCTGCTCTTTAAATTGTGGTTGAAGCGAATATTCGCGCGCTATGTGGTGCAAAATGGCCATCCTATCGTCGGAGTGCTGGCGATGGCATTCGTCGCTCTTTCCCTCATGGCTCTGACAACAATATATATTCTTGTCGAGACCCTCCGCACGGAGATTATTCCGAAAGCGGCGTTAATCGTTGATGGCTTCGCGTTCGTCACGTCGATGCAATTCTTTTTGAGTGCCATGCACATGGACTATCAATACAATGAGGAACTGTGCGTGCGTCTCGAAGGTCCGGCGCATAAAAACCGCAGACGCTCTGTCGTCTCGCACCAACATTGGCCCAAAGAGTAAGAATATTCTCAGAGTGTGTATCGTCTGACATTGGGGGAAAGGTGAGTGAATGTCATCGGAATACATGATGGTTTTGTCTCGACCGCTGCCCTTGCCATGGACGGGCGTCTTGTCGGAATGGCAAGTGAGGAACGGTTTACCAGGGTAAAAAACCAGGGTGGTTTCCCAAACAACACGATTCGGTGGCTGCTCGACAAGTTCTCGCCTCCGAAGATTGATTTCGTATCCTTGGCTGGGAAATTTCCGCCGATTGCGTCGCCCGACTACTACCGTCATGGGCGGCATCGAATCTACGACGCATTGGCGGGGGGGATCCCCTCGGCATTCCAGCGATCTCATGTGTTTCGTTCAATCATCAATGGATGTTGCGCGCGAACAATACGTCAGCGCATCGCGACTACTGCGGCAGCGCTTGGTAACTTTGGAATTTCTGCACCCATCGCGGCCTATGATCATCACACGTGTCATGCGCTAGCCGCGCTCCATACAGATCCGTCCTACACACCGGAAGAACGGGCAATCATAATCAGCATAGACGGTTCAGGGGATCTTCTGTCAGGCGGCGTTTGGGAAACTCAGAAGCACCAACTGCGGCAGCTTGCCGCGTTTTCAAGTTTCGATTCGCTCGGAATCCTCTACTCACGCACGACATTATTGATGGGCATGAAGCCACATGAACATGAGTACAAGATCATGGGGCTTGCGCCATACGCTTCGGCTGCTCTCGCGCAACGTTCTGCGTCAGTATTTCGATCATATTTCACTCTTCGAGATGGTCTTTTCCCCGTCAATCGCTCCGGCGCTTGGGGCGGACGAATGGTGAAGCGATTGCATCGCGATCTTTTTCTTCATCGCTTCGACTCGATCGCCGCCGGCCTACAGACGGTTTTTGAAGAACTCTATGTCAATCTTATCGCCAACTGGCGAGACCATACCGGAGTGTCCCATGTCATCGTTACCGGTGGTTGTGCGATGAATGTCAAGGCGAATATGCTGCTGGCGGAGCGCTTAGGAGGAAAGGCTTCAGTGTTCGTAATGCCGTCCGGCGGCGACGAGAGCATTGCGTTGGGGGCTGCCATGGCCGGAATTCCTTCAGGCGATATTTCAACGCGACCGGCGATGGCACACCTCTATACGGGGCCATCGTACACAGATGAACAATGCTTCGCGGCGTTAAATGCTTTTCCGGGGCGACTACGCTGGGACCGGCCAGAGCGACTCGAGGTAACGGCAGCTCAAATGCTGGCAGAGGGGAAGATTATCGCGCGCTGCGTAGGCAACATGGAGTGGGGGGCGCGCGCTTTGGGAAACCGTTCGATCCTCGCCGATCCGTCCCGCATTGACACCGTGACACGCATCAATCGCGTCATAAAACAGAGAGATTTTTGGATGCCTTTTGCGCCATCAGTTCTCTCTGAACGGGCGTCTGATTATTTTCTTCCGTTGCCGGCGCTTTCGGCGACTCCATACATGACAACCGGTTTCCGTTCTACTGATCTTGCGCGAAAACATCTCGTGGCGGCACTGCATCAGGCAGATCACACGGGACGCCCGCAATTCGTTAGCGAGCATGCTAATCCGCCCTATTATGCACTTATCAAAGAGTTTGAAAGGGTGACGGGAATAGGCGCGGTGCTCAATACCAGTTTTAACCTACACGGAAAACCAATCGTCAATACCCCCACGGACGCGTTAGAAACATTGTTAAATTCCGATCTTGACGGTTTGATGCTCGGCCCATACATCGTGACGCGTCGCGATTGAAAACGTCCGAGCGGGACGAAGCGATCCAACGTAACATGAAGTACATGGGGCTGAATACTGAACAAAGGTACCGTTGGATCGTGATTTTGGGCATGGCACTCGGTGTTTTATTGTTTCATGGACTGGCGTTATCGGTGGAGGGGTTCGATCCTCGTGCTGAGGGAATCGGCCACAATTCGACACTCATTGAGCGCTCTTACTTCCATGAGTATCAGGTGAGCGCTCAACCGGCTGAAACTGGTAGAGTTGTTCAAACATCCCATAAATTTCATACGGACAATCATTCGGTAGCTCTTTGGCTTGGCGCTTCGCAGCTCCACACGATAAACCGATGGAATGCCGGAGACGAACTCGCCGTCGTCATTGCGAATAAAATCGCAGGAGAAAGTAATGCACGAATTCGCTATGTACAACTCAGCGCCGGTAACGCCAATATTGGAGAGCTTTTGTGCCTCTACATTTCCGTCAGGGCTGCATCATTCAAGCCGGAATGGTTGATTGTTGCGATAGTTTACGATGACTTCCAAGAGCAAGGCGTTCGCCCAGAGATTCTTTCCATTGTGAATCAGCGCGATCTTTCCCAACTCAAAATGTATGGCGCAGGGGTCAAAAATATGCTCGATACCCTTCATGCGGATGGCGCCTCGACTACGGCACCGGTTGTTCGGAATGCAACTATGGACACGCCGCAGGAAGTACTCGAAGAATCGCTGATGAACGTTTTGGAAGTGTCATGGCCAGCGTATAGCGCCCGTCATAGTTTGGCGGCGGCGCTCAAAGCCGCCTGGACCGAAATGATCGTCCAAGGAGCCTTCGATATCGTTGACCGCCCGATTGTGAGCATTCCAAAAGAACAGCAACTATGGAATTGGGAAGCTCTTAATTCTCTGGTGTCGCTGGCAAAAGCCGATGGAGTCAAGATACTTCTCTATAAGCAGCCACACCGTCCCGGAGAACAGCGTTTTTATCACGATCGTAATTCGTATGACCAGTTTCACACAGATGTTCAACGGCTTGCCATTGACTGTGGACTCCACTACCTCGACTTGGAATCTCTGGTTCCACAGGAAAACTGGGGAATTACTAATGCCGGTCTCCCGGATGTGTTCCATTTTACATCCTACGGTCACAGACGACTCGCACAGGCCATTCATGAGGCCATTAGCGGGGAAGCTCAATAGATGCTTTTCAATAGTTTAGGCTACCTAACTTTTTTGGCGTTTGGAACGGCAATTCACTGGAGTCTGCCCCAGCGGGCACGGATGTTTTTCTTGGCGACTGCAAGTTTCGTCTTTTATGCGATGTGGCGGTGGGACTTCGGCCTTCTCTTGCTTTTTTCTGCACTGATCGATTTTTTATGCGCGTCAAAAATATCCCTAAGCAAGAAGCCCGCAACTCGAAAGGCGTGGCTGCTATTGAGTCTATGTACCAACATTGGCCTGCTGATATTCTTCAAATACACTTACTTCATTGTGGATAATATCAGAAGCTTGGGTAATGCGACTGGTCTTGACGGAATGGCGCATTTCGACCCAGGCCTAACGATCGTCTTGCCGCTCGGAATATCCTTTTACACATTCCAGACGATTAGCTATACGATCGACGTCTATCGAAAGGTGATACAGCCCACAAAGCGTTTCATCACGTTCTTCACCTTTGTCAGTTTCTGGCCACAATTGATCGCCGGTCCCGTTCTGCGGGCCGACGAAGTCATTCCGCAACTTGAGGGCGAGCGAAAACGCGACGCCAGAATGTTCTCGAGCGGGCTCCTCCTCGTAATTGTTGGGCTGTTCAAAAAAGTCGTCATTGCCGACAACATCGCTCCAATGGTAGATTTCTGGTTCACGCAAGATGCTAGCGCGCTTACGGCCATTGACATTTGGGTTGCCGCATTCCTTTTCGGGTTTCAGATATACTGCGATTTTTCAGGCTATTCCGATATCGCGATTGGATCGGCGCGAATCCTTGGGTTTGATTTTCCAGATAATTTTCAGTGGCCATATATGGCACGCTCTCCACGCGAATTCTGGAAACGGTGGCATATCTCCTTGTCGTCGTGGATACGAGACTATCTTTACCTGCCGCTTACCGGGGAGAAATATGGCACACACAGCACTGAAGGGATTGGGGTGGCCGGAGAACATGGGCAAAAGTCGACTACCGGCTGGAGATGGAATCGGGCGCTTATTCTCACGTGGCTTATCATGGGACTTTGGCACGGCGCCGCTTGGACTTTTGTTCTGTGGGGACTGTTTCACGGTATTGTGATTCTCGTTTATCGTGTTTCCCCGAGGCTTCAAGAATTGACAAAAAAACACGCAATAGTGGCGTGGATGCTGATGCTCGCAACAGTCATGGCAGCCTGGATTCCTTTTCGTGCCCTGTCCGTGGAGCAAACTCTTGAGATGTTCGCGCGAATCCTTGACCCCTTCGCATACAGGATATCGACTCAGGTTATGGCTTTGAGTTCCCGGCTTGCAGGCTATTCATACCTTTGGGCCTTCTTGCTGACCATAGGAATGGTGAGCGCGTGGCGGCTGAATCAATGGCGCGAAAAGCAAAACACTATCGGGATTGCCGCCTTTGCGGCGATGACGCTAGGCGTCGCCGTCATGGTGTGCATGATTCTCGTTTATCTCGATGTGGATACGCAATTCATTTATTTTCAGTTCTGACGCGAGAGGCGATGTCGCATTACTCTGATACTTTTTTGTTGGGTACATCGATATACTGTGTTGGCGATGGGGGCGTTCGCGGGTCTGGTTATGCTTGCGTCAACAGTGTGGTGTCTGTACTTCTGGATCGATTCGGGGGTAGAGATACCGAAGACCGCCTTGATCATCGATGGTTTTGCGTTCGTGACGTGCGCGCAGTTCTTTCTCACCGCGATGCACATGGACTACCAGTACAATGAAAACCTGTGTGTGATGCTTTCCGACGCCCGATCGAAAGCCGGAAAATCCCGATGAATCAGCCACACGGATGGAGTACAGCGAGGATAGCCAAAGTTGCGTTGGCGCTGCTCCTCGCTGCCGGTTTATCGGCGTATGCGTCCGCCAATAGTCCGCTCGGCCGGCTGAGCAACCTCGATCTTTCGATCGGTGATATTCCTGATCCTTCCACGGGGAACTTCCCGCACACCTATATCGAATTCAGTAAGACCACACCGGGAAGCTGTATTTTCGGCAATCGGAAGCTCGCGATCAGCCGCCGATCGGACCTTCCAGCGAATCAGGCCCGTTGGCGCTATGGGACGTTCGGGAATCCAGAGACGCCACATTGGCTGTTGCGCTCGAAGAAGGATGGCTTCGCGTTGTTTACGCCTGTCGCAGACGTCAGCGATTTCGTCTACCCCTTTCTCTATGGCAAGGTACGAGAGGCGTGCCCGGAGCTTCATCTTCCCGAGTGCGACTGGACCCAACTCTTCGTCAACCGGATGTACGTGGGGCTGTACCTTAAGACGTTTTTCGAAATCGAGCCGGGGCGGCGCGCAAAGAATTACGAGCTTTTGGACATCGAGGGAGGGACCGCCGCCGGAGTCAACGTTCAATTCGATGCTGACGGAGACTTGCTCGGCGACGCCGTATCGGAAGGGAAATTTCCTGTACCGCAAGAACCAGTTCATCCCGCGCTGAGATGGCTTTCGCGGCTTCGCGATCAGTCTCGTGTCACGTTGCTTCTCGATGACCGGAACATGAGCAGGGGTGACGTGCTACCGCTTCCCGTTGATGTGCGAGGCATTCACCGGCTGCGGCTCGGACGTGGGATTGAACTGACGATTGATGAGCGCCTCAAGGTTTGGAACGACGCCGTATCCATCGAAACGCCGATTGGGACAGTGTTTTCGGACGATGAACGCCAACAGCTTCGTGCTGATCTTGAAACATTCATGAAGGAAATGGACCTGGCCATGCAGGTACACGCGGTGATTCATGCCGCCCCGGGGTACGGGGCTTTGCTCGAGCGAAAGCGCGAGCATTATCGTCGCGTGGCGTCTACTCTCGAACGATAGTGGCCCTGAATGCAGTCAACGACACGAGAAGAGCTGAAGTACCTGATCTCCCACCTTACCCGGCAATTCATGCTGGCGCGGTGCGGGATGTATCTTGTGCGCGACCAGCACGCAGGACAGGACGGAGTCTATCCCGTATTGAGCCAGTATTACGATTCACCGACGCTATCTTTCTATAACGACAAGATCGAGGGGTTTGGCGTACGCAACAAAGTGCGCATTCGCACCTACGACTTGTCCTTCGACGGCCGGGCGCCCGTGTATCTCGAACTCAAGCAACGCGTTGACGATGGCATTCTCAAAACCCGGGAGCGCGTCGCCAACCCCGCTCAGGCTCTCGCCGATCCTTCGACATGGGGAGCTACGACATCATCGACCTTCGGCTATCTGGCTGAACGGCGCCAATTGCGCCCGTCTGCCGGTGTGTTTTATTTTCGCGAAGCCTACCGCGGCGCTTCGGACCGCGATCTGCGGGTGACGTTCGATACGAACGTGATCGCGGTTGCTCCGGGTCAACGGCTGTCGAGGGAGACGGTCAACGATGCCGAGGAGCTGCTCTTGCCCGACAATCATGTGATTCTGGAAATCAAGGCGAAGGGCGATATTCCTGCGTGGGTGCGGAGAGTTATCGTTGACTTGGAACTTGCTCGCCGCACGCTGTCGAAGTACGTTATGGCGGCTGATCGCCTGCGCTTGGCGGATACATGTACCTCAGGGGTTTGGGCATGATGTTGTTACAAAACGAAGGCATTCAATATTTCTTTACTGACCTGCTTTTTCCGCCCGACGCTCCGGAAACTTTCACATGGGAAGGGATCACCGTCGCGTTAATCGTGACAACTGCGCTTTCGTATGTTCTGTGCCAGGTGTACCGCGCCACCTACCGTGGCACGAGCTACACACAGGGGTACATTGTCAGCCTCTTCTTCATGGCGATAGCGACGTGCGTGGTGATGATGATTATTGGAAGCAACATCGCGCGCGCGTTCAGCCTCGTCGGCGCGCTGTCCATCATTCGCTTCCGAACCGCGGTGAAGGACCCTCGTGATATCGCGTTCCTGTTCGCGGCGATGGTCGTGGGCATGGGGTGTGGAACGGGCCTCTATCCCGCGTCGATCATCCTCACGGTGTACCTCGCCATTCTGATGGTGATCCTGCATTTCTCCCGATACGGGGTGCGCCGCCGACTTGACGTGGTGGCGCGCGTCACTTATGACGGGAAGCCTGACACATCGAAGAAAATCGAAGACGAGATCAAGTCAAGCATCGGTGAATTCGAGATGATCAACCGCATCGTAGGTTTTGGCGATGCGCGTTCCACCAACGTGTATGTCTTGAGGCCGGGGGAGCGGGTCGATATGACGGCCTTCGAAACACGCCTCGGCGCCATCGCCGGGGTTTCCGAACTCTCGCTCTATCAATCCGACCAGCACGCGACAAGCTGATCTGCGAATCACAGATGAAAGGCGCGGGAAGTGCCACAGGTACCAAAGAACGGGGCTTTTCCTGACAGCGTTTCGGCGCTGGTGGATCCGGAGGGGGGCCGGAAGCGGAGTTCCTTGATCCGCGCACTCCTGCCGGTATGTCTCGTGATCCCCGCCGTGTTTGCGTTGCTTGCCGGCGCGGAAATCCTGCAGCGCTACACTATCTATTCGGAAGACAGGGCGGTCGCCCGGAAAGAAGCGCCTCAATTTTCATTCCCTGAAGCGACCGTTCGTGACGCCGGACTCGATATGGCCCGGAACGTCTTCGTGCGCTATCAGCGCGTCGTGCTTGGCGACGATCTCGCCCGGTCTGGGTTGCCGGTGTATGACCTGCAGATTGATCCCAAGCGCTGGGACGAACTGATGCGCACGGCGAAGGCCGTGGAGGCTCGCGGTTTGGAGGTTGGAATCCAGCACGACAGCGTCAATGCCCGTTTCCTTGACGATGGCGAATGGGTCGACGTCAAGATCAAGCTCCGGGGATTTACAAGCCTGCATTTTCGCCCGGTGGGGCCGTCGCTTCGCATCAATTTTCCCAACCGGCACCTGCTCGATGGTATCCGGCAAGTCAATCTTGTCCAGTTATACGACAAGGGATTGACCGCTGACCTCGCGGCGAACAAAGAGCTTGCCCGGCACGGCTGCATCCCATGGGAAGCCAACTTTGTTGTCCTGAGAATCAACGGCGAAATCACAGGCTTGTATCAGGGGATCGAACATTGGGGCGAGACGATGATCAGCCGCGCGAAACGCACCGAGGGCTTCATCGTCGATTGTTACGGTGAGGCGCTATCCGGCGATCAAGACAAGGCTCAGGCGATTATCCCCCCATTACTCGAGGCTGTCCGCTGGAGCGCGATGCAAGCGGGAGACCTTCCCCCGGAGGAGGTCAGGTGGGAGCACTTCAGCCGCTACTTCGACATGGACAAGCTCGCATGGTATGCGGCGTTGACCACGCTGATGCATTCGAGCCATGCATGGGAGTTCACCAACCTGCGTTTCTATTTCGATCCGGCCCGGGGACTATTCGAGCCGCTGTATTGGGATGTGTATTTTTATCCCCTCCGCGGAGGAAACGGAGAATTCGAATTTGACAGCCCGACGTCTTTCGCCCGCCAACTTTTGAACATTCCGGAATTCAAGCGCATGCGGGATGTCCGTCTCAGGGAATTTTGCGCCCAACGGCTTGAACCGATGCTGGCTTATGCGGATTCCATTTATGACGGGATCCGTGACGCCATGGACGTTAACCCTTTGCAGCGACACCACGTCGAATATCATGATTTATATAAAAGGACTGTTCGAAACAACGCTAGGTATTTGCTCGATCTGCTTGGTCCGGAAACTTCTGCTTCTACCGAAAGCTCAAAGAATCCAGCGGAAGTTTTCGACGCTTCGATTACTGGACTGCAAACGGAAGGCGAACTCGTCGTGATCGGCCCCGGCGCAGTCCATATCGGCTCGACGTTGCGGATACCCAAACCATATGGCGTTGCCATTCAACCGGGAACGAAGCTGACGCTCGGCGCAGATGCTTCGTTGATCGTCCATGGCTCATTGAGCGCGGATGGCACAGCCTCCTTGCCGATCGAAATCGGTCCATCCTCTGCCGCCCAATGGGGGGCGATCGGCGTGCAGGGAGAGCCCCTCAAGCCAGCGCGCGTTTCGCTGACCCATTGCACGGTGAGCGGTGGACGCGGGGATCGGAGCGGCTGGGTGCCATACACTGGCTCGCTGTCGGTGCATGACGGCGACGTGCGGCTTGAACACTGCACTTTCCGGCTTGGCGAGGCGGATGACGGGATCAACCCGAAATACTGCACTGTGGCAATCGAACATTGTTCGTTCGCCGATCAAGCCGGGGACGCCATTGACCTCGATTGCTGCACGGGAAGGGTGAACGATTGCCTCTTCCGCAACGTTGGTGGCGACGGCCTCGACTTGAGCTATTCGACTATCGAAGCCGAAAATCTTCTCGTCGCGGGTTGCGGCGACAAGGGCATCAGCGTCGGCGAAACGACGGTCACGACCCTCGTGAACGTATTCATCTCGAATTGCACCATCGGCATGGCGTCCAAGGACGGATCCAATGCGACCATGACTCATTCGGGCATCGCGCGGAGCAGCGTCGGCGTTGCGCTCTACGTCAAGAAACCATACTGCGGGCCGAGTGCTGCCAAGCTCGAAGGCGTCGTGTTCTACGACGTTGGTACGGCATTTCACCTCGCCCCGGGATGCCGCCTCGATGTGGCAAAATCCGCGAGGTATGCGCGCGATGCTGTTGATTCTGGCGCTTTTCCCATTGAGCCGCGACCGTGGGTTGAAGTTGATTCAGAGCAGGCGTTGATCGACTTGCTGAGCCAACATCAAGACAGTCAGGGTATCAAACACCCGGAAAGCCTTCCAAAGTAGCCGTCACGTTCGTTTGCTAACGCGCTCGTTTTCGATCGCGTCGAGCCACGTCCTCGTGGCAGCGCGGATAGAGAATACATCCGCGACCTGGCGCATATTCAGAGCGAAGCGCGAGCGATCTTCTCCCACGATGGCTGTCTCTATGGCTTTCGAAATGCTCGCTGCGTCCGCGCCGTTTGACAGGACGCCGCACTGGTATTGAGGGATCAGACGTGGAAAATCTCCCACGGGGGTTGCGATAACTGGGGTCCCCAATTGCGCCGCATCGGAGAAGATGACCGGAATGCTCTCGCTGCGAGACGGGACGACGAGGAAATCGCATCGTGACAGGCAATTCGAAAGATCTTGCGCGTTGATCGCGTCGCCAAGAGTAATCGTACCCTCCAACTGAAGCTCGCTGATCCGGCGCCGTAAACTCTCTTTGAGAGAACCGAGGCCAAACATATGAAGGTGGAGGCGTTCCCGGATATCGTCGCGCAAAAGTCCTATGGCTTCGATGAGGAGGTCTGGGCCTTTGATGTGCTCGTAGCGGCCAACGAAGATCAGATGTTTTTTCCCGGCAGGCTGTAATTCCGGCACGCCCTGTTGGGGATCCGGCATGGCCCGGCACGTCGGCAAAAAGGTTACCTCGCGTCCGCATATTTTGGCAAATTCGTCGCGCAGCGCCATACCGTCCGCATAGAGCCGCCCAGCTCCTGCGGCGGCGTGCCGTACAATGGCTGGGCCGAAAAGCGGAATACTACGCATCTTGGCAATGTCCGATCCCAAGGCCCATACATCATAGGGTGTTCCGCTTGTTGCAGATGCCCGGCGTGCAAGCAACCCGCCGGGAACAACCCAGAAGCACATCACACGATCAATGCGGTGTTTCGCGCTCATTCGCGCGATGGTCTTTGCTCCCGATGTGAAGAGCTTTACCAATGCAAGCCAGTTGCGCGGTTTGAAAGGATTGATGGCGACAAGCGCTCTGTCCTCTCCTTCCCAGGTGATTGGCTCGATCACTATTCCCGGGTCAGGGATGAGTGCGCTTGATGCCGGAGCAATCGGCTGCACGATGACCTTGTGTCCTCTTGCTGCAAGTTCCAGAGCAAAGGAGCGGACGAAAATACCGCCGAAATCCCCGGCGTCAGCCGGGTTTCTTGGGTAGGAACTGGTGATGAGTTGCAGGTTCACGCGGCTACCATTGTACGATATCGCACAGCGCCGCGAGCACATCCGTGACATCTTCGTCGGTGAGCTTGGGTGATATCGGCAGGCTGATGCATTCGCGCCCGTAACGTATGGCTTCCGGGAAGTCCTCCGCACGCCAGCCGTAGCGCTCCCGGTAATAGGGCTGTTCGGGGATGGCAAGGTAATGCACGCCGACGCCGATATTGCGCTTGGTCATTTCTTCGAGAAGTTTATCGCGGGCTATTCCACAGCGTTTCTCGTCGATACGGATCGTGAACAAATGATACGCATGGCGAGTATTCGATTCTATTGGTGGGGGGGCTATAAAGGGCGAGGGGGCCAGTTCTGTGACATAGCGGTTCCAGACGGCTTCGCGCCGCCGCCAATGTTCCTCGACGCGTTTGAGTTGATGGATACCGATGGCGGCTTGCAGGTCGGGCATGTTGTATTTGAAACCGAGGTCGGTGACGTAGTGGTGCTTGAAGCCCGACGCAGAGTAGCGCGCCCATGCGTCGGCGCTCAACCCGTGGAGCACCATGCGGCGGATGCGCGCCAGTGAGTCCGCGTCCTTGGCGATCACCATGCCACCCTCGCCGCAGGCGATATTTTTGGTGGCGTAGAATGAGAAACAGCCGGTATCGCCGATGGTTCCGGCCTTCTTCCCGTGATATTCCGTTTCGATGGCATGGGCGCAATCTTCGATAACCTTCAGATTATGGCATTTGGCGATTGCCATGATGGCATTCATGTCGCAGGGACGACCGGCATAATGGACGATCAGCAATGCTTTTGTATTGGGCGTGATCTTGGCCTCGATCTGCTCCGGGTCGATGTTGAGCGTCTTTGGATCGATGTCGCACAGAACTGGCGTCGCTCCTGCATGGATGATGACGTTCACGCTCGCGCAAAACGTCATGGCGGTCGTAATGACTTCATCGCCGGGCTTGAGGTTAAGCGCCACGCACGCGAGGTGCATTGCCGCGGTACAGGAATTGACGGCGGCCGCCTGTGCAACGCCTTTATAGGCTGCAAAATCTGCTTCGAAACGCTGGGCCTTCGGCCCAGTGCCGATCCACGCTTGGCGCATGGAGTCGGTCACCTCGGCGATTTCGTCGTCGCCGATGAGCGGCTGGCCGAAAACAAGAAACTCTTTGCGGCGTGGTTTACTCACAGTGTCCTGATAGAAAAGTCTACCCTCTGGGACTGCCGGCAAACAGGGAGAGTATTACTTCTTCTTCCGTTGCCACCAGCGCGCCATACGCGCGCCGGCTGGTGTGTTGACGGCCCAGCGGACAGCATCCCAACACCGGCTTCTGACGGGGGCAAGAGATTTTGAGTAGGTTGTCAAAGGCTCTGGCTGCGCATTCCATTTTTCCTTGAATCGTTGCAGCGCCGCATCCTCCAGTGGCGACCCCATAAAATCGAACCGTACCCGCCCCGACGCCATTGTCCACTTGAGTGCTGCGAAAATCAGCGCCTCGTTAGGGCACAGCAGTCGGTAGTCGTGATCATGGGATATTTGCAACGTATGCACTTCGTCTTTCGAGCATACGACCGTGGTGGCCGCGATCGTCCGGCCCTGATACT
The DNA here is from genome assembly GCA_013360495.1 of Planctomycetaceae bacterium. Classification (GTDB taxonomy): domain Bacteria; phylum Planctomycetota; class UBA8742; order UBA2392; family JABWBM01; genus JABWBM01. Next base: position 21,165 of record JABWBM010000002.1, on the reverse strand, counting down.
TTGCAAGGAAAATCGCTCCGAGTCCTCGAGGCGCGAGCAGGTTGACGACGGCCCGGAACCGCCCAATCGGATATTTGGCAGCCGCTCGATTGCGCGCCATGGTTTGTTCGTAAAGCTCGTAGACGATGGCGATGTCCCCCTCGCTCCGAGCTTCCTCGACAGTGATGCCTTCTCTTTCGCTTTTGCGGACATCCCGCCGGACCGATTTTCGCAATGATTCGAGAAAACTGTGCTCGTCGTGTCCTGCGAGGTTGACAACATGGCGAACGCCTTGCTCGCGTGTGAATCCCAGGGTGCTCATATTGTCGCGCTGCCCCGGCTCGACGATACGGAATCCGTGAATACCGCGTTCGTTGAAGACCGGGAGCAGGTCGCGGATGAATTGCTCCTGGTGATCTGCAGCGCCAAGGATGCCGCCGTATGGAACGGATGAATACAGGAGCCGAAGAAAGGGCAACTTCACGGCTGCACTAGCCATCGTGCAACCGATGCCGGATTCCGATTCCTGCCAGCAATAGAACGGCTCGTAGCCAAAACCTTCCCGCAGCGCCCTCTGCCACAGCGATTGGTGAAAGAGCAGCCCCGAATGTGACGTCACGTGCGCGTCCCACCATGCCGGACATTCGGTAGATAGGTGCGTTGTGACCATCGGAAGTTCCGGCGGGGAATACTGCTCCCCTCGAAAGGAAGACGCTAGCTGCCCGCCACGTATCCCGAGGGGCAACACACGTGGAGGCATTGTACATAGTACGAAGAATGAAATCGGCCCCGGGCTTTTGTCGTCTCGAGTTCCCGCCGCGCCAATTCGGGAATTCGTTTTTCGCCGTAAAAACCATAGCGTATCAAATACTGGAGCATGCTTCGTCCCCGGCGAATCGGGTAGCGATCGGCGACTCTCAATCCGTTGGCCGTAAAGAGTTTCACCAGAGCATCTGATGATCTGTATAAAAGCTTGTGGATGCTGCCGTCCTGATGCCTGGGATTTGACGAGCAATTGTCGATCGTGATCAATCGCCCTTCCGGTTTCAACGCGCGTTGGCACTCCCGGAGAAGAGCAGCCAGAAGAGCGTCGGAAAGGTGATATGTCAGACCTTTCGCGATGATGATGTCAAACGCTTGGGATGCAAAGGGCAAAGTTGTTCCGTCGTAAAGGCAGAAGCTGACTCCCGGAATACGCGCTTGCACGGCTTGTTGGAGCATAGCCATGGACAAGTCGACGCCGACCGCGAGCCGCACCTTTCCGCCAAGATACTCCTCAAAAACACCCGTGCCGCACCCGAGATCGAGAACGGCTTGGTTGCCATCGAAGCGGGCCACGGCGCCGATAGCTTCGCGGTGAAGCATTTCGATGAAGAGATTTTTGAGGCCGCGTTTATCGAGAGGATCCCAATTAGCGCGGATCCGGCCGTACTGGGCCGTAGCGTTCCATTCGCGGCGCAGTGCCGAGAGCTCGCCGTCGTCATGCGCCATGGCCGGGATCCTTTATGCGCCATCGCAATGCCAGTATTCCCGGAAGGCCAAATATCATGGCAACGCAAATCCAGATAATTTTATACGCGCCGAGCGCCACAAGTGTCTCCGCCGGGCTTGTCGGGAAAATTGTGGCAAGGTACATCCCGGCCAATTCCTGAAATCCTATGGCGCCGGGGGTGAAGTTGAAGAGCCCGCCAACGGAAGCCGAAGCGAGCAGCACGATTGCGCTTGGCGCGTCAAACGAAAGGCCGAAAGCTGAAAAAATGGAATAATACCCAATCACGGCGGCCAGGCTTTGTCCAACGATCGCATACAACACTGGGACGAGTTCACGGCGTGACGCTTTCACAGCGTTCAGTCCGTTCATCAGCCTTTCAACCTTGGTTCCCCTGAGACGCTTCAAACTGGTCAAGCGTGGCAACGCGGCGACACCACCAAGAACCGAACAGAGAATAGCCGCGAATACACCAGCGATGACAATGTCGAACGGCCCTCCCGAGAGGGCGATCCAGAGCATGGCAACAAACCCCAGCCCGGTGTTGAGCAGGATTGAGAGGATGGCGAGCGCTCCGGTCATACTAACGAAGTCTATGAGCGGACAGCGGTATACTTTCACAAGGTATATAGCGCGCAAGCCCATGCCACCCTGGGCCGGCAGTAGAAAATTGAGCAGGGTCGTCGCGTTCGACAGACGCATGGACTCATTGAAGGGCATGTGAATAGAAAAAACGCGGAGCATTCCCTGGCTGACGATCGCCTGCAGAAAAAATATAGCAATGAAGCCGGCTATTATCGGAATCAACCAAATCGGTTTTGCGATTCGTAGACGCGCGACTTCGTCCCAATTTTCCCGCAGATACCACCACGCAGCGCCGGCGAAGATCGCGAGGAGCGTCAACGACGCGATAATGCGCAGCCTCGAAGGACGCTTGGGCTGTTCAAGGTTGTCGTTTGTGCTTGTCACGTAGGTTCGGGAATCCGTATGTTTAGGCTTTGGCGGACGTGGCCTTCTTCAACACCCTCCACCAATTGCGGTTTGTCCGGTACCACTCGACAGTATCCTTGAGTCCCTGTTCGAAATCGGTTTCAGGTTTCCAGCCAAGTTCGCGTGTGGCTTTCGAAAAGTTTATGCCATAGCGGCGGTCATGGGCCGGGCGGTCCTTGACATGCATGAGCAGGCTGCGGGGTTTCCCGCAGAGGTCCATGAGCTTGTTGGCGATGTCTGTGTTTAGCCATTCGTTCGCGCCGCCAAGGTTGTAAATCTCGCCAACCCTCCCTTGAAGCAAAGCCAACCATATCCCGTGGCAATGGTCGCGCACATGCACCCAGTCACGGATGTATTTTCCGTCGCCATAGAGCGGACACGGGATATCTTCGAGTGCATTTGTGATGAAGAGTGGAATGAATGCCTCCGGGAACTGATTCGGCCCGTAGTTATTGGAACAGCGCGTGATAACCGCGGGTGTTCCGTGAGTCTTGACATAACTCCTCACGATCAAGTCAGCGGCGGCTTTCGAGGCCGAGTAAGGCGAGTTTGGCTCGATCAGCGACTCTTCCGTAAACGTCGGATCGCCTTCGGCCAGCGTCCCATACACTTCGTCCGTCGATACTTGCAGAAAACGCTTAAGCCCAAACTCCCGCACGGCCTCGAGCAACACCTGCACACCGACGATATTGGAATGGATGAAATCGTGAGCCGACAGGATCGAACGGTCGACATGGTTCTGCGCCGCAAAGTTGACAATGGCTTTCGGACGATACGTTTGCATGACCGTCCGAACGGCCGTCGGGTTTGTGATATCGCCTCGGACAAAAGTATAGCGCGGGTTCTCGCTCACGTCGGCGACATTGGCGAGATTGCCGGAATATGTCAGCGCGTCAAAGTTGATAATTTCGACGTCAGGGGCCGTCTTCAACACCAGCCGAATGAAGTGGCTGCCGATGAATCCCGCGCCGCCGGTCACGACCAAGGGCGAGATAGACCTTCCGTCTAGGGCCGCCATACTCATGTTGGACACCGTACCAAACGCCGCGTTTCATAGCTAGCGGGCCTTATTTCCGCGGTGGGGGAGTGAAAAGCGGTTCAAGAACCGCCGGCAATGGCCGCTCCAGGGCCATCCGGTTGGCTTTGTGGTAGCTATCGATGGTTCCGGCGTCGATCCATTCGCCCGAATACTCCGCAAAACGCAACTCTCCCCGGCTCATGTATTCCGCGTTGACGCTGGTGATCTCGATCTCGCCGGACCGCGCGGCTTTCGTGCGATCGATAATGTCAAAGACCGTTGCGTCATAGGCGTAGAGACCGGTTACGGCCAGATTGGATTTTGGATTCGCTGGCTTTTCTTCCAACGATGTGATCGTTCGTCCGTCGTTCGACACTTCCGCAACGCCGTAGCGCCGCGCATCATCAACGCGCTTGAGTACCATATGGGCGCCGCGTTGCGATGAGAGGAACGGCGCGAGCGCATCGCGAACCGGCTCAGCGAAGAAATTATCTCCAAGCGCCATGACGCATGGCTCCTTACCAACAAACTCTCTTGCGAGCCCGAGCGCCTGCGCAGTGCCACCCGGACGCGTCTGAACCTTGTAGGTCAGCTTAGCCCCAACGAGATCTCCATCGCCCAACAATTCAGCGAATTGCCCCATGTCAGAGGGGCCGGAAATGATGAGAATGTCCTGAATCCCTGCTTCCAAGAGGCGCGCAATGGGGTAATAGACCATCGGAACGCTCCCAATGGGCAGTAAATGCTTATTGATGACCCTAGTGAGGGGATAAAGCCGGGTAGCACTGCCGCCGGCAAGGATAATACCCTTCATGACGCCCCCAGTGCTGCGAAGTCCGAACGCACGAATCTTGGCCTACAGTCGCAGGATCAACACGCGTTCCCCTACGGCCCCGAAGTATACCATTGGGCGATGCAACCATTCACAAAACAACGGCAAACGCACAAAGGGGACACCTTCTGTAACCGCTTTTGCCAACCAATCGAAAGTGGCAATAGGACGGCACAGGGGGGCACAAAACGCCGAGGGGGCCTCCCCTCTATACCCGGCCAACGTCCGATAATCGATATTATGTCGAGGGAGGGGAATCGAAAGTAAGGCCGAAAAGCGCCGTTTGCTTGCGCCATGACCTGAGAAAACAAACACCGTCGAGAATGTAGTCGATGAATCCACCGTTGGCAAATGGATTTCGCATGGCCCGCCAGATTTTGGGCAGGGATAGGCCGCCGGAAGTTTGGCCGCGTGGATCCGCTCGGTGGTAGCTCGCTAGAGGATCCTCCGCTAGTATCGGCGCGGGGGTTCGATTTCAACCAATCAACGAAAGGGAATCCATGAAAACTCTTCTCGGTACGGCCGTTCTTTGCCTTGCGGTGGGGAGCACAGCCTACTATTGCGGCTATCAACACGCCGATGAAGCGCTCCAGGCGAGCGCCGAGAGCTCGAAGTCGGGTCCCGCCGTCCAGGATGACGGCGCGTTTCTCGGTATCAGCTACCAGAAGTCCTACTTCGCCGATGAATATGAGGTGACCTACGTGCATGTCGGCTCTCCCGCTTGGCGCGCCGGCCTGGTCAAGGGCGATGCGATCACCGGGGTGAAAGCAACCGTTGACGGCAAGGAACAAGACAAGCCCGTATCGCCCGCGTTCCTCTTCGCTGGATTGAGGCTCGGCGAGCCCGGAGACTCGTACACCTTCAACGTGAAGCGCGGCGCCGCGTCCCTCGATCTCGAAAAGCGCGTGCTCGTGGATTGGGCGCGCGAGAAGCTCGATGTCCCCTGCGCGAAGGCCTTCTTCGATAACGTGCGCGTGGCCATGAAAGATTTCAAGCAGTCCCCCACCGTGTGGCTGACGGTGACGGCCGCGAGCCGTAACGAGTTCGACGCGGTGTTCGCCAAAGAGCAAAGCAAGGAGCTCGCGAAACTTGAGCTCCAGAAGGTCAACGCCGAAATCAGGAAGCTCGAAGCGGAGGCCGTCGCCCTTGAGAAGGCCGGAAAGCTCGCAGAGGCGCAAAAGCTTGACGCGCAAGTATCGATGTTCGAGTCCATTATCGGCCTGCTCTTCTCGCTCAACGGCGTTTGATTACTTTTTTGACGGTTTCAGCCAGAGGTACGCGAGGCCGAGCGCGAGCACGACTCCCCCACCGATTAGCCACGGGACGGCCTTTCGGAGAGCCGCGAACAAATCCTCGATGGCTCCCGCGCCGTTCTGTGCGGCGTTGCCGAGCTTATTGAAAAATCCGGTTACGCCCGAGTGTTCCTTGTGGTACGCGTAGTATTGCTGCGTGCGATTCCACACAGCCTCAAACGCTTTGCGCAAGCGTTCTTCGAGCTTGCGCTTGCCGATCTCGTCGTAGAAAGCCTTGAGCGCCGCTCCGCCAGCATTCATCTCCCCCACCACGAGATTGCCGTAGCCAGCGATGGAGGTCACGGCGTCGAAGGCGTTGAGGTAGGCGTTGTAGGTCGCCTCCTTCTCATTGGCGGGAGCGTTGACGTGCGCCGTCCACGCCGCATTGCGCGCCGAGACGCGCTTGTCGTATTCTTTTTTGATGCCGTCAACGTAGCCGCCCAGGCGGTCATAGACTTCTTGCGCGGCGCGGATGAGGGCTGACGTTTCGTTCACGACGCCGTTGACCGACTCTTCTGCTTCGGCGATGTCCTTGCCCTCGATCTTCTCCCACGCGGCGCCGGGTTCCATCTTTGGAATGTCGGCCATGATGACGTTGATATACCGGTCGGCCCGGTACTCCATGTACTTCACCGCGTCGTCAAACTTCTGGAGTTGCGGGCCGTAGAGCGGCGCAAACGATTTCATCAACTCAATATCGGAGGACACGGTATTTTCCGCTCCGATGCCGAAACGCCCCAATCTCGACGCTGCAGGACGCGATATGAGCGCGATGCGCGAGGGGGCCGCTACCCTGATACCTCGGGCGCGCGAGTCCGGAGTGCGGGAAATGTGAGAGTAATGCATAGCTCCCCCACCGTTACTGAGGCTTCTTCGCTCTGCGGCGCTTCCTGATCTCGACGGTGCCGAGAATCGAAGCGAGCAAGCCGACGCCTGCCGCAGCGATCTCGCCCCAAGGTCCCGGCGCTACGCCGCGCGCGACGTTCTCGGCGGTGGACACGATGACCGGGCTTATCTCGCGCTTGACGCGCTCGACGATCTCGGTTTCGTCCACTTCGCCGTCTCCATCGACATCGATGTCGCGCTCGCTGACGAGCTCAACAGTCGGCACAGTGACGCCCATGCCGTCGGTCGCGGCGCAACCCACCATCGAAAATACGGCTGCCGCGATGGTGGCGGCTGTGGCGAGGTAGCCGAATACCCTGCGCCAGTGCTTGGCGTCGTTGTCCATGCGCGAGACGATCTTTTCGACGTTGGTCAGTGTGACGGTTTGCTTGTTCATAACGCCCTCCATGTGTTCCATGCGAAACTCGAGCTTGTCGATGCGGTCGGTGTTCGATTGCGTGCTCATGGTGTCTCTCTCAAAGTCCTGGATTCCGGCTTGCGCCGGAATGACGTCACGCGGGGGGCGCGTGACGCTACGGCGTCCGCTACGCGCTCCAGCCGTTGGCTACCAAATCCTGCCAGCTTCCCCCCACTTGAATGTCCGGCGCGGCATTGCCGTGGGCCCGATACAGGTATCCGCCCGATGCGATCGAGCGCAGCGCAGCACTGCGCGGCTTCACGGCGCACAACACGCCGGGGATACAATGAATCGTAAAGTGGTTCGCGCCGCCTTGATCGACTTCGGTGAGCGGCGTCGAACGCGCGAGCTCCTCACTCACGGCTCCGCCCTGGCCGATGCGGTCAAGGTGATAACCGTCGAGCTTTTTGCGCAACGTGTCGCGCGCGTTCACGGGGATGAGTGTCACGTCTGCCATATTCCCTACTCCAGATAATCCAGCACGACGGCGATGCCGTTGGCCAAGCCCGTCAACGTGTCGAGATTCTCCGCAGCCGAGAAGCGCACGATGGCCGCGGCCGTAGCCTGATGATCCACGGTCGCCGTGCCGAGGGTCTCGCTCACGGCGTTGGCCGCATACACGGTGCTATCGGTGACGTACAGATTCGGCGTGGCCGCGATGCCCGCCTGCGCGGTGAGCGTCGAGACGCCCGTGGCCGCGCTGCCCAGGTTGAGAATGTAGCCGCGCGTGACTTTCGCTCCGATCGGCAACGTGCCGATGGAAATGTTGCCAGCCGTTACGGCTCCGAGCGCCACGATGTTCGCCGCCGTGACGTGCTTGACGATCTTGCCCGGCCCTTGTCCGTAGTGCGTGACTTGCCCCGTGCTCGTGTTGAGCCAGGTCGTCGAGTTCTCGTACTTCGCTTGCGCGGTCTCGAATGTCGGCGCTGTGTCGCCCGCGACGAAAATCTTGTTGTTCGTCGCACCTGCCATAATCTGCACGCCGGAGCCTGACGCCGTCAACACGATATTGAAGACGGTGTTGTCGCAGGTCGCCGCGATCTCCACGGCGTCGGCGGAAGCGTCGCCGGGGAGCGTGAGGTTGACCGTGGAGCCGCTCGATGTCGCCAGGGTGCGCTTGACGGTGCTGATGCCGCTGTTGACATTCCAATCGTTGCGCGTGCCGATTGTCCACGTCTGCGCTGCGGGCGTTCCGGTGGCCGTTTCCTCAAGATGGAATTTGCCATTGACCGAGGTATTCGTCGCGCACACGATGTTCGCGCCGCACGTCCGCACTTTGGGATTGATGCCCGACATGACAAGCGTCGTGTCCCCGTCGCCGTCCTGCGTGGTGTCGATGATGACGTTGTCGCCTGAGACGGTGAAGGTCGTTCCAGCGCCATGACAGGGGCCGCGCAGCGCCACGCCGTCGCCGGAAATGTTGTGAGAGAACGAGCTGCCGCCAGCCGATCCGGCGCTTGCTGCCGTGACGTCGAGGTCGGCGCCAGTGACAGTAAGATTACGGCAGCGAGCGAGCTGTACGACGCTGGTGCTGAGTGAAAGCGTGTGCGCTGCGCCCGACTTGCTCCCGGAATAATCGCGGAAAGAGCCGTTGCCGTTCCCGGCAGTCGTATTGCCCTTCGCCACGCCGTTGATCTCGATCAGCGCGGCATTATAGTCAGCCGAATCGAAATTGAATGTGGCGTTAGCCGAGAGATTGCGGAGCTTGATAACGTTGCTCGTGATCGACGGGCTGCTCGCCACGTTGCCGAACACGTCGCCGCTCCACGTGCTCTCAATCGTTCCATGCACCTCGGCGACGTGGAACATGCCTTGGCTGCCGACCGTGCCGCCGCTGAGCGCCAGCCCCTCGAAGTGGACGATGCAATCGACGCCCTCGAACCACGCGGTGGAGGGCGAGCCAGTGAGCACGATGCGGTCAAAAATCAGCGTGATGTAGTCGGGGTCGGTGCAGACCGTGGTGCCGCACGCGAAGTTGCCGCGCACGCGTATCGTCTTGCGATTCCCAGCACTCGCCGCGACAGTAGAAATTGCCAGATTGAGGGCCGTCAAGTCGTCGGCTGCGACTCCGGTCGCGGTAAAGGAATAATCCACATCGCCGTTCGAGGCTGCCGTAATACGCCCCTTCGCGTCGACGGTGACGGTCGATGCGAAGTACGTCCCAGCGCTCACGCCGGTATTGGTCAGCGAGAGCGCGCCCGATGCGTTCTGGAGGCCGCTCCCGACGTCGATGAACTCGACGGCGGTCTCGCCTGCGTTCACGGCCACCAGGTCGCCCGCATCGCCCGCGAACGCGCCGTCATCGACGTCGGTCAGGCCGATGATGCTGGTGGTTCCCTTGGGTGAGTGCGTGATGCTCATGCGTTCGGATCAACCCCCGGTGGCAGTTCGTGAATGGTGGCCGACGGCCGGATGGTCGCGTCGTTGCTCGCATCCTTGCGCGTGTAGTAGAGCACGGCCGTTTTCGGTCCGCTCTTCGTCCCCCAAAGCGTGCGCCGGAAGGTGCTGCCCGGCATGAGCGGCTGGCCGCTGCCCTGTAATTCGCTGACGCTGCTGGGTTTGGGGTCGCCCTCGATCAAGAGCCAGAGGTATGCGCCATAGGAATCGTCGGGGTCGATGGTGAATTCGAGGCGCAACTCCTTCCCCGCCACGGCGGTGTATTTCTTTTCGCCGAGCGCGTTCGTCGCCGTGAGCGCCGAGGGGAAGGGGGCTTTCAACAATCCGGTTTCCTGCGACATGGAACGATCCTTTTCGCTGGCGAAGTCTCACGGGACTAAATCAGGCAGTCGCCGATCTCGGACACCTTGGAGAGCAGGACGTGCGTGGTGTAGAGCGTGCTCGCGCCGCTCCCGGCTCCGTAGGCGTCGAGTCCGATCAGGTCGCCGTTGCGGTAGGGCTTGCGGAAATAGCGCGGCAATGGCGCGCCGTTGCCGCCCGCCTGCATGGAGAGCGCCTCCCTGCCGCCGTAGTTCTGCGCGGGGTCTGGCGTGCCGTCTGGCTGCCGCACCTTGATGTCCTCAAGACTCGCATTGTCGAGCGCGCCACTCTTGACGATGGTCGCGCCGAGCGCGATGTGCATGGCGATATCCGATTGCTTGGCTGGCCACGCCAAATCGTCGGCGCGGCTGACATTGGCCGCCGTGGTCGTGAGCGCCACGGTCTGGCCGAGCCAATAGGGCGTGTTGTGCTCGATGCAATGGAGCGGGGCGTTCGTTCTGCTGCCGAGCGAAATGCCGTAGAGCGTGACGTTCTCGATAACGTCCGAACCGCTCGACAAATCCGTCACGTCGATCTGGATGTTGCCGCCGTTCTCGCCGCCGCACACGATGCCGGCGAGGCCGAGGTCGGCCTTGAGTCCCCGGCAATAATCGACGGCGCGGGCGAGCGCCGCCTCGCGCGTGTCGTCGTGGATGCCGCTATCCATGTAGCGATCGAGGTGCATGTTCAGAACATTCAGGAAGGATTGGCCGTCGCCCATGAAAGGCCCGGCCCCCTGCCAGCCGTCGGCTCCGGTGACGGTGATGCGCTGGCCGCTGCTCGCCATGTGTGAAAGCATGACGGCCTTCGAGTCGGTGCCGGACTTCAAAATCCGGTCGTAGTTCATGTGGGTGAACGACGTGACTTTCGTGAGAAGCCCGTGGCTGCCCGTGTAGAGCATGCCGACGATCAAGACCTGTTCATCCTTCGGCGTGCGGATGATGATCGACGCGGCATTGCTCGCGTAGGTGATAGCGTCGGACAAGAGCCGTACCGGGTCGCCGAATTTGCGCGCGCCTGAAAGCATAGGTTCCTCGCTCGTTCTGGTTACGTTCTGGTTTCGTCACACAAGGGAGAAAAGCGGGGGCGCGAGACCGGTGCCGCGCGCCCCCGCGCTCGTTTATTTCACGCCGATATCGCAGAGGATGACCGGCTTGACCGAGATCGTGCCGGTCGTCGTGTCCGTCGAATCGACGAGCCACTCGGCGAGACCGATCTCGCCGGGGCCGACGAAGAGCGGCTTGTCGAGGAAGTAGAGCAAGCCCTCGATGCCGGGCGCGCGGCGCAACACCGATTCCACGCTGGTGCCGCTGGTGGTTCCGGCCGTGTAGCCGTCGATCAGCTTCTGGCTTGGCTGGCTGCTCCAGGAGAAGAACCCGCCCACGAGGTCGAAGATGTCGGGTTTATATGGAGAGTTATCCATATACACTTTGAGCTTGGCGTAGTTCGTGATGAGCGCGCGATCCGCGGGGTTGAGCGCGTCGTTGTGCGAGAAGCCGACAGCGTGGATCAGAATGGGGACCGTCAGCTGTTCCTTGGTGCTGGTGTGCGCGCCGTCGTCGCGGGTATTGAGCGAAAACTTGAGACTCTCGCCGGTTTTCCACGTCGATGACGCATCCATCTGGAAGGCGTCCTTGCCGGAGCGAAGGCGCATGCGGTGAACGTCGCTGATGCCCGCGAACTGCGATTCGTTCAGGTTGGGGCGTCCGTCGATGGCTTGCGTGAGGAATTTCCGCACGCGCTCCTGGCGTTGATAGTCGGCGAAGCTCACGCCGTTGAACTGCGGCGTATTGAGGTCGTCGATCACTTGCTTGATGAAACTCATGGCTGACTCTCTTTCTGTTCTTTCCGTTGGTTGTTGTTGGTTGGTTGTTTGGGTTTACGCCTTCGCTCACGCCGCGAGGCCAGCGCTCCGCACGCTCACGAGCCGGTTGCCCGGCGCGCGCGTCATGCCGATGCCGCCACGGTTTCCGGCGATGCCGATGGTCTCGAACAAGTCGCCGAGCACAGAGACGCCCTGCTGCGCGATGGTCACATACTGCTGAGCAGTATCAGCCGATGAGGGCTGCGGGGCCGACGGGGCCGAGGTGTATGTCGGCGCGAAGAACGATTCGCTCTGCCCGCCGCTCGGATAACTCGCCGGCGCGCTGCTCGTTCCGCCGTTCGGCACGTATCCCTTGACGGTGTAGGCGAGTTTCTCCGATCCGCCGATGATGGTGCTCGTCACCTTGTTGCCCATGAGGGCCGCGCGCAGGCCGCTGTCCCACACGTAGAGCATGCCGAGCGCGATGGTCGATGCGGCGATGGCCTGCTTGCCGCTCATCTGGCGCTTCAAAAAGCGCTGCGCCACAATCGGGACGATTCCCGCGAGCGCTACGGCCGTCCAATTCGTCTTGCCGTCCTTTTTCGGGAAGACGACGGCAGCGATGGCCGCCGTGCCGATGGCGACGACGCCAACCAGCCAGTTTTGACGCAAAAAGCTGAACACGCCTTTGACGCCGCCGGTGATGGTGAGCTTGCCGCTCCCGCGCCGCCTTCCTCCGGACTTCTTGCCAATACGTTTCATGATCCTGTCCTTTACGGGAGCGCCCCCGGAGCGCCTTCATTCTCGATACCTCTCCGGGGAGAGGCGCAACGTCACGCGCAACATGCGCGCAAGACTTTTGTTAGGCCCGGTAAAGGGCCGCCTGTCCTTTCCTGACTTCCACAAACCAGCCGGAGCGATCCTTGCCGTTCATGGATGAAACTTTATAGCGCCCAGGCCTGAGGCCGCCGCTTCCGCCAATCGAATAGAGCCGGTCGCTCTTGGAGTCGCGGGTGATGCCCGCCCAGGAGCGCCCGAGCTTGACGCGCTTGGCGCGAAAGCCGCCGAAACGCCCGGCGCTGGTGACCAGCTCCCGGACGAAAAACGATCCGGCAACCTTGGCGCGCTTGGCCTTTTTCTTTCCTGACCCCCGCCTTTTCTTCGCCTTGGGCGCGGAACTGCGCGGCTTCCGTGCCGCATGAGGCCGCTTCGCCTTGCGCTTCCCTGCGCTCTTGCTCTTCTTCTTGCCCCTGCGCTTGGCGCGCATGATGGCCCAGCCCTTACGGAGCGCTGCCAGCTGCTTTTTCGAGAGCTTGCGCTTGCCGTATTTTTTCTTTTTCTTTCCCATTGCTTAACTCCCGAAAGCCAAACCGAGGAACACGAGCGCCGCAATCGCTCCCCCGCCGCCGCCGGAGCCTGACGATGCGCCGGATGTTTGAAGTTGTGGGGATGACTGAGGTTGTTTCGGGATAGTCCCCGGCGGCAACGCAAGTGTGGGCTTCTTTAAGCCCGTCACGTCGTAAACGTCCGTATCCGTCGCGGAAATGAATTTCGCGCCGACGGCCGCCAGCGGAGCGAGGCCCGGCACGAGCGCGCCCGCGACGGTGAGCGCCACGGGGGCCGCGATCTGCACAGTGTCGATCAAGCCCTCGCCGATGTTGCCAAGGGATTTCTTGAGGTTGAGGTTTTGGTCGAAAGCGTCCTTGGTCGTCTGGAAGACGGCTTTCGAAAGCGGCGCGAGCGTCAAAATGCTGCCGATGGGAAGGCCGAGCGCGCCGTCGAGCTTTTGGATATCCTCGATTGAATTGATGGCGAATTTCGAGAAGCGGGATCCCGCGCGCGCAACCTCGTCGATCACGTCCTGGCCAAAGTCCCCCACCGCTTTGAAGGCGCTTTCCACGCCCTTGCCGATGGATTTGAAAACCTTCCCTACGCCCTTGACGATATCACTGAAGAATCCGTCGATGCCGGTGGGCTTGCTTTCGCGCTTGGAGTCGTAGAGCGCCCAGAGGTCGATCTTGTGCGCCGTCGCCGCGCTCGATATGGCTCCGATGAACGCGGCGCGCGGCTGCAAGTCGTCGATCTTGGCCGTGGGGTCGGCGCGTAGCGCGGCGTCCCGCCACGTCTGCGCGAGGAAGTGCTCGCGCTCCGGCCTGCCCTTGGGCGTATTCGGATAGTCGCCGAAAAGGATGTCGCCCTCGGCGAAACTCACCAGCCACGCCACGGCGTCCCGGTTGCGTTTGCCGAGCGTTGACTTTTTCGCCGGGAGCTTGGGACGCCAGAGTCCATTCTCCGCCGGTTGCCAGTGGGTTTCCCAGTTGCGTTTGCGCTCCTCGGCGCGCAGCGCCGCGTCCTGCTCGGCGTGGAGCTTGCTCGCCATGGCGAGGGCCTCGTCGCGCTCGGCGTTGGTGAGGAAGGCGTAAGGAATGCCGAGGGTGTCGAGCTTGGCGAAAGCCGCGTCACGCGCCGAGTCCATCCCCTTGTAGGGATAAAACACGTAGAGCGTGCCGTTCGTTCCCGTAAGGTATTCGCGCTGGGGCAGCACGTCGTAGCCCGTCGCCTCGTACCACTTGTGAAAGTCGGCGAGCTTGGCGGATTCGACCACGATCACGGGATCATTGCCGCCGACTTTGGCTTCGATCTTGGCTTGAGCTGCCGCGTGGGATTTTTTCTCCGACGCGACGAGTTCTTGGGTTTTCTTCTTGACGAGGTTGCGCTCGTCGAGTTTGGCCGCGCTGCGCACGATGTTGTACACGCTTTTCGCGCGAGACTCGGCGATGGAATGCTTGCCGAGTTCGACGGTGAAATATTCCCTGCCGCTTTTTGTCGTGCTGGCGATGTAGACCAGCCCATTGTCATACATGGTTTCGCCGGGCTTGATCAGGGATTTCACCACGTCGAGCGCCTTCCCCGCCTGAGCCTGCGGCACGTCGAAGGTGATGCGGTAGGCCGAATACTCGACGTTCGGGCCGTACTGCACGGCGACGCCGCCGATGCCCCACGACGTGGGCGCATACCCTATTCCAGTGACGGGCTTTTTCTGGCACGCGCAGCCGACGCCGTAGGGAGTGGCGGGAGATGGGAGTCGGGTGAGAATGAGCGAAGGATTCCGCATGTCGCCGCCGGCGATACGTCCCGCCACTTGCCCTTGCTGGAACGTGCGAGCTTGGCCGCTTTGAACATCCACGCCGATCTGGCGAGGCAGGCGGGGCCGGTAGTTGGCCGAGCCGCCGGGCGTGCAGTCGATCAGGCGCTGGCCGAATTTGTTCACGATATGTTGCGCCGGGTCGCTCTCATCGCCGAGCAAAACCCATTCGCCCGGCCCGTGGCCCGCCGCTTCCGCGAGGGCGGAGAGCGCCACGGCGAACGCGCCGCAATCGCCGAAAACGCCCTCGCCCTTTTGGCGCGAGAGGCTGGTTTCCAAAGATTGCGCGCGGTCAACGCATTGCGGGTCGTTGCGATAGGTGAGCCGCTTGAGCGCGGCATAGATTTCGTCGAGGGTCGGATTGCGCTTGATCCTTGCGCGCAAGGCTCCGACCATCTGCGCCGCCGTATCCCGCGACGCTGCCCGCGCGTTGGAGTATTCCCGCAGCACGTCGGGCGTGATTTGCGCCTTGGTCTTGACGCCGCAAAGATTGAACGAGCGGTCGTACCTCATGCCGCCACCTCCCGCGCCAGTTGCGCGCGAATCTGGAGGGCGATGCCCGTCACGCGGTTGCACACAAGCTGCATATTCCCCGCGTTGGCGAGATACGTCCGCAACCCCAGCCACGTCGCGCGCTGGCCAGCCTCGCGCATGGCCGCGAGCGCCGCGTTCACGATTTCGAGGGGCGTCAAGCGCTCGACGATGTGCCGGGCGGCCACGGTGCCGATTTTTTCGACGATGCGGGCCGCGGTGCGCTCGGCCCGCTCGCCGCGTGGAGCGTTACGCACCACGTCCACGATGGAAAGGAGAGCCGACTTGATTTGCGGGGCGTCGAGCATCACGCAACCCCCTGCACCACTTTGGCGAGGGCTGCGGTTTCCGCCTGCGACGGCTCCGCGCTCACGTTGCCGAAGTTCTTGAACATACTGACGGCCTGGGAAATCTCCCCGACGGTGTCGAGCAGGGAGCCGGAATCGTTGCCGCCGCCGAACGCGCCGTTGACGCGCTCCAGCACGGCATGGCCCTCTTCGATGCGGCTCATGGCGGCGTCGGTGATTTCCAGTAACGACGGCGCCTTGCCGCTCACGTTGCGCGGCTCGTTGATGGTGGAGAGTTGCCGCTCAAGGTTCGCCACGGCGGCGCTCAAGACGTTCTGGCCGATCTTCTCTAAGGGCGATTCTTCCCTGCGCTGCATCATCTGCGCGATCAGCTGGTTCGTTTGCTGCTGCGCCTGCGCGATCTGCGCGAGAATCATCTCCGCCGTGGGAGAGAGTCCGGGAGCGGCGCTCACCGGCGCGTAGGCCGGAGCCGTTGCGGGTGCCGCCGGAGTTTCGCGGGCGTGAGCGCCGCCGATGCTTGGGCCGCCGGATACGCCGGAAGGCATGAACGAAACGCGCAAGGGTTTCTTTCCTTCGCGCAAAAACTCGACGCGATAACCGAATGCGCGCGGGAAGGTGTGCTCGGCGAATGTGGCGAGACATTTCCCGAACGTGGGGTCGATCTCGCCGGTGCGGTCGATCTCCGCGCCGCGCGCATCGAGGGCGTAAATTCGCGCGCGGTCGTTGGCGACGTTGATAGTTTGGAGTTCCGTGAGCGCCGCGTCCTCGTCGACGAGTTGCGCGAGGCGTTGAAGACAGCGGGGAAGGGCGGTGTTTGCCAGGTCATGGCTCGCCGGTGGGGTGGCGTCCTCCCCCGCTTCATCGTCTTCGATATCGACGTCCGCCCCATCGGGGAGGTCGATGTCGATATCCGGGCAGTCGTCTGGCTCTGATGCGCGTTTCACGCGCTCAATAGTCCGGAGTCTGCGGTGTGGAGTCGAGAGGGCAGAGTCTACCGGTAGACTCTATATTTTTTCGGCGGTGGCTGGCGCTTCGACGGATTTCGAGCGCGCGCCACACTTGCAGCACTTCAAATGCCGCACAATCACGCCCGAAACGTGGACGATTTTCTCCACGTGGACGTTGCCGCCGCACTTGTTCGGCGAGACCTTCCCGAACGCGCTGACACTACACTTTCGCATTCGATAACTCCTGTAAACGCTGACGGTAGAAGGCTTGGAGGGCTTTGAGCGCGATTGGCGCGTGTTTGAGTTGCTTCCAGTCGCGCGCAGCCGCGATCCATTGGTTGATATTCTCCGGGATGCTGAATGGGCCGTAGTCGCCGCCCATCGCTTCCGCGCGGCGCTTGCCCCAGGCGCGCAATTCTTCATCGCTCACGCCAGAGAGTTCTTGCGTGAGGTAGTTCCATGTCTCTTCGTTGCGGCGGGCTTCCTCGTTCTCTTTGGCTTGCTGAATCACCGCTTTCGCTTGTGGCGAGTTGAGGAGTTTCGCCTCGGCGTTGCGTTTTTTCTGCGCGTCGAGAATGAATGCCGCTTGGCGCGCCTGCTCTCCAGTCGGCTTAGAAATGTTGTATTTCGCGGGTTGCAGGATGGCGTCAACGAACACGCTGTCGGCGCGCAAGGGTTTTTTCACCTTGTACGCCTTGCCGAGTTCGATCAAGGTATGCGCGAGGTAAAGGACACTCCCACACTTGAAGAATATCCGGTCGAGGTCGCTGTCCGTGATGCTGCCGCCGAGGTAGTTTTTGGTGAGTGCGCGAAGCGCGTCTTGATCCTCGCGAGAAAAATATCCGTCCGTCCGTCCAGATGAATCAAAAGGTTGGGAGGATGGAGGATTTTTTCCAAATCCTCTTAAATCCGCGTCACACTCCTTCACCGGCGTGAGGCTTTCGCTCTCTGTGTGTGGAATTTTTCGCGGCGGTGAGTCAGCGGGGTTGAAATGAGACAGCTTTTCCCTCTCGGCGTGGGCAAAATTTTTTTGGTCGCGAGGGGGGTGGGATTTATTTTTCACAGGCGTGAGGTCGCCCGGTTGCTGCGCCGGCACTTGGTTCGATTCTCCTTTGAACCGCAAGTAGCCGAGGCCGTAGGTTTCCACGAGGCCGGATTTCTCCAAAGCGATTACGCCCGTGTATGCGCTCGATTCAGGCACGCCTTGGGCCTTGAGGTAGCGGATCACCATTCCCCTGCTCATGGCGGGGCTTGTGGCGATCACAAAGGCCGCTTGGAGGCCGGAGCGCGTGAGGTTTTCCGCGAGAATCTTCTCGCGCGTGGCGTCAGAGAGCATAGTTATTGAATTTCCGAAAGATGTTTTTCACAAATCGAAACCAGGCAATCCAGCGTGAGGGCCGCGCCCTTCACCTTGCCGTGTTTATAGGGGCAGTTGAAAATATTGGCCACGTCGGCCACCTCGCGCCGTGCCTCGCGCGCGAGCTTCGAGATTTCCTCGAATGGCGCGCGCCTCTGGTTGCGTGCCATAGCTTGCGCCCGCGTGACCTCATGAAGCTGCTCTTGAGACTTTCGTTGCTGGTGAAACGAGGTCATGGCTTGGGGTTCCTCCGTAAAAACTCACAAACGTTGCAATCGCAGTCGTATTTTATCGGCTGCGTGTGAACGTTTTTCAAAAACGCGTAGGCTTCGACTTCTTTCCCGGCGTCACGGAGTTCTGTCGCGCGGTCTAAAACTTTATTCGACCACGCGCGTATTTGTTCGATGGTCGCGAGCTTTTCTCTCATGCCGCCCCCGCTTTCTCCTGGACTCCGGACTCCGCACTCCGGACTTCGCACTCTTCCAGGCTTGCCGCGATCGGCTGCCCCGCTGCCGCCAGCACGCGGCGTTCGAGGCGCACGGCGTAGAGGCGCGCGACTTCCTTCCAGAACGCGATCCGCCCGCGCTCGATGAACACGTCGCCGAGCGTGTGCGCTTGTGCGATCTCTGAGGGCTTCACCGCTCCCTTGAGCGCATTGAAAAGCTGCGCGTGCCGCTCGTTCATCTTCGGAACCGGCTGGCGCTCCCACTGGCGCACGGTCGTGGGCGCAGCGCCCATGAGTTGCGCGAATTGCTCCACTTCGAGCTTCAATGCCACGCGCCAGATGTAGACACTATTGGATCGATTCACTTCAACCCCCTTCCGATGAAGTAACAAACGACGAACGAAACCGCGCCACAAACCAAGATCGAAACGACGTCGCTCATTTCTTTCTTTCGTTCTCTGATGGTGCGGCGTTCTTCGCCGCCGTGAGGAAAAGGAGAATGTCGTTCAAATGGCCAATGAAGTTGATTCTTTTCGTCTTGGGGATGGCGTCGAACATTTCTTCGACGGCTTCCCGCGTCGTTTGCGCTTCTTCTTTCGTAAACTCGCCTTGAGCCATGGGTGCCTCCTTTGGGTTGCTTTCTTTGACTCCGTACTCCGGACTCTTCAAAACGGCACAACGTCCGCCTTGAGTTCAAAACCTTCGTCTTGATGGTGCTCGATGCGCTCTCCGTTCGCGTACAGTGACGCCATGCGCGAGCGCGCCGAAAGTTCATTGATATGAATTTTCCAGTAGTCCCCGGCGTCGCCCGACGTTTTCAAGCTCGCGCGGCCCGCCTTGGCGAGCGCTACGATGTCCACAGCCTCGACGATCAGGAAATACAGCGGCCCGTCAAAGGCCTCGACGATGGTAGTCTTGCTGCGGCGCTTTTCCGGTTTGCGGCATGAGCCGCAACGGTTGCGGGGCCGCGAGTAGACCACGAAACAATAGTCCTTGCCTTGAGCCGCCGACTCGATCAGCTGATCCACGGGGATCACGGCGTAGTAGGTTTGCTTGCGCACGGCCTTGATCTCGTAAGCAGGCTCGGCGATGCCGAGGATGTCGAGGGCGGCCTTTTCGGCGAGTTCTCCGGCGGTGATGCGCGCAGCGGTAAGGTTTTGGCGGCTCATGGAGCAAGCCTCCATTTGTCGCGCCTGAAAGCCCGCCTCCCCTCGTCGGTGATGCGTATGGTTCGATCCGGCCCGCGCGCTGCGAGGCGGCGCATGGCGAGCGTTTGGAAACGCGCGTGCGCCACCGCGTAGCACGCGATGCCAAGAGCTTCTTGGAGGTCCGAGATGTAGCGCACCGTGCCAGCGTGAATCTCTGCGAGCATGTAGAGTTGATGCATACTCAACATTCGATGACGGGTCATTCGTTCCCCCGATCCGCCGTGTAGCGCTGGCCGTCGAGCGCGAGTCCGCACCAGCGCGCGAGGATGCGCGCCGCGTCAAGGTTGCATGACGGGCAGAGAAAAACCGTGCGCCTGGCTCCGCGCGGCAGCGAGAGCTTGAGCGCGTTCCAGTATTGCGGGATGTCGTCGCGCCCGGAGCAAAACTCCTTGTGCTGCTTGCTCTGGCACTTGGAGCATGTGAACGTCGCGCCTGTTTTTGTGGCTGTGTTGAGCGTACTCATGGCGTACCCCTCCCGTCGCCGCACCAGTCGCTCGCGCCGGTGATCGGCCATATGCCGCCGTGGAAGGTGACGGTCTTGAGGGCGTCCTGCATCGGCGCGATGGTGCGCGGAAATCCACGCCTACAGCCGCCGAGCGCGCGTCCGTCGATCTTGGCCCAATAAACGCACTGAGCGCAGGCCGTCATGCCCGCCGGGGCTTGGCGATCCCCGGCGGGGTTCTCTGTTGTGTGGTCGTCGTCGTCCGCTACACGATGAATCACGGCGCGCCCCCTTCCGTGAAAACGCTTTTCGCCGCAACGTCCGCGCGGTGAAGGTTCGCGGGCTTGTCCGGCTCGCCCCACGGCAAGGGGAGCTTGCAATCGCCGTGCACGATGAACGAGCGCGCCGGATATTTCAGGCATAGCCAGAGCAGCGTGCGCGCCGCCTCGCGGTTCTCGCCGATGATTTGCTCGTCGCTCATGCCGCGCGAGTTCCCCTCGATGCCTTGCGCGTACATGCGTTCGGGGTCGCGCCCCTCCATGCCGATCAAATGAATGTCGCCATAGTCGTAGTTGGCAGCCGCCACGCACGCGGCGTACATGCCACTCCCCATGCTGTAGCGCGGCGCACCGTGATTGATGTCGTGCGCTTCATAGAGCCACGGCGGGCCGACTTTCCCGGCGACGTCGCCGAGCGTGATGCCGGCGAGCACGTGTCCGGTGCGCGTGGCGCGCCGGAACGCATCGGGAGAAAACCAGAGTTTCGCCTCGTGCTGGAGCGAGAGTTCGAGCGCCACGTCGCCGAAGTGATCGACGCTGCCAGCCTCGAACAAGCCGAAGCTGTCCGGGGCTATGTTGCGGTCGAGGAGCCAGGCTCCCGCACCGTTGACGGCCATGATGTGATTGCAGCCGTTGAGGATTGAATGCTCGAGGCTGATGGTGTCGAGCATCGGCGAACATCCGACGATGCAGATGGAAGAGCGTGCTTCCTGTTGATGAGCTTCTGTCATAGCGTTGGTCTTTCGTTGTTGGTTGGTTTGTTCCGCGCCTTTATTCGCTACTCTCGTCGTCGTCGTGCGTGACGTGCCAGAGCACCAGGAGCGCTCCGACGAGCACAAAGAGCGCGAAGCCGCAAAAGACGGTTTCCGACGTCACGCCGCCCCCGAGGAGCCGCCGGCCTTCGCTGCTTTCGCCTCGGCGACGACCTTCTCGATCGCCAGCAACTTTTCCTTTTCCAGTCCTGTGTCGTGATGCCCGGACTGCGAACAGTACTTGCAGTCCTCGGGACAGGCGCCGGTCTTGATCGACAGCAGCGTCGA
>JABWBM010000115.1 GCA_013360495.1 Planctomycetaceae bacterium | reverse complement strand
TGAGCCGTCCTTGTTAGTGCCCAATAATACCATGCCGAAATCGAACATGAAAACACACTTTTCTACATAATGCACCAATCGGTGACGGCCATTTCCGCCGTCACCGATCATTTAGTGACAAAAGTCTATTAGGCTATAAGCAAGTTTATAGAAGCCTTATTGCTGATAATGCCCATGAGTTGGAGTTCATTTAGACCTGTCCTCGTATTTTGGGCGACACGCAGGAGCCTCTTTAAGCTTCGACAGCTCGTCGAGCAAATATGAGACGCCACGTTCGAGTTGCGGATCGCCTCCGTCCTTGCACAGGTTGGGGTCGTCGATCACTTCAATATCTGGGTGTACACCGATGTTCTCCACGTCCCAACGTCCGTCCTTGGTGTAGAACGCAAAGTTTGGGACAGACACGAAACCGCCATCGATCAAACGCGGCGCACTGTTGATACCGATCAGTCCGCCCCACGTTGTTGTTCCGATCAGAGGCCCGAGTCCCGAGATTCTGAAATAGCAAGGGAAGGCGTCGCCGCCAGAACCGGCACGATCATTGATCAACATCGCCTTCGGGCCATCGTGGACGATCGACGGATACGTCCAATCCTTACCGTTTCGGACTGCCCAACGATGTACAAGCTTTCTATCGAGGAGATTGCTCATGAGATCGTTCACCTCGCCGCCGCCGTTGAAACGGTCGTCAATGAGAAGCGCTTCTTTGTTCCACTGGGCGTGATAGTTACTGAAGAGCGATACCTGACCGCCGTTGGACGTGTTGGAGGTGTGTATATAGCCGATGCGGCTGTTGGAGAGCTTCTCCACCAATTGTCGCTTGGCTTCGACGCCCGAAAGATAGCGCAAGTAATTCTCGCTTGGAAGCAACCGGACCAAAACCCGGCGCGCGCCTTCAGCATCAGGCTTATCGTTGACTGTCAAGCAGGCCACCTTGCCCGCAAGTCCCTGAAAGGCCGCGTAAACTTCGCGTTCTGAATCAACCGCGACGCCATTCACCTCAAGTAGATAGTCGCCTTCTTTCACGTTCACGCCCGGCTCGACAAGCGGAGAGCGATGCTCAAGCTCCCAGCCGGCGGGCCGGATGATGTTGGTGATCCTGTATGCCCCATTCTCAAGGGTATAGTCGCATCCGAGCATTCCGACGCCAACAGACAGCGGCTGCTCCACATCCCCATATCCACGGTAGGTATGCGACGCATTCAATTCGCCGAGCAGTTCGCCGAGCAGGTAGTTCACGTCACTTCGTGACGCGGCGTGCTCGAGCAATGCGGAATATTTGTCATACATCGCCTGCCAATCGACACCGTGCATATTGGGGTCGTAGAACCCGTCCCGCTCGATCCGCCAAGCGTCGCGGAGAATCTGCTTCCATTCGCTTCGCGGGTCGATGACCGCGCTGATGGTGTCGGGGCTGATGTCGTTCTTGACCATCGCACCGGGCTGAAGAGGAAGTGTAACGTACCTTGCCGGGCTCATTGGCGAGCGTATTGCCGCAAGAATCGTGCGTGATTTCACATCGACGTCGTATGAGGACACCGGGCTGAAGACGACGTGCTCCTTCTTCTCTTTGAGATCGAACATGCACAGGGACGACGCCTCCGAAGGCAGCGCTCCGGAACGCGGCGGCTTGATATAAAGAATCGATTCTCCCGACCAGGAAAGCGAGTGATAGCTTCCCCCAGCCAGCGGCAGGACAATCCCTCGCGATTCGAAGCCTTCAAGATCGATCGATACGCTCTTGATTGGCGCCGCCTTGGGTTGTTCTTGTGAATCTTGCGAGAGGAAGAGCCACGAAAGCCCCCAGAGTCCACCACGTTTGTCGGCGTCTTCCTTTGGCTCGGCATTCTCGTCTTTGGGTGGAGCATCCGGCTTTTCCGGCATGGGAAGGTCATTTTCGGGAAGGAATGGCGACGGGGTCGAAGCGCTCAATGGAGTCAGGATAATCTTGGTGGTATTGGTGTAAACCCAGGCGTTTTCGAAGGAACTATACACACGTTCATAGTTCCGGTCGGACAGGTACAGGAGATATTTGTTCTCAGGATCGAAGACCGGGCTTGCACACGAATAGAAACCGGAGGTGACTTGATGCGATATTCCGTTCTTCACGTCGTAGAGGAAGACTGCGAAGTGGCGGTTGTCGACGTCGCGCGCGTATGCGAACCAGCTTGAATCGGAAGTCCAAGTTACCTTCATTCCTTCGAGTTCGCCGTGGCCACAGGATGAAAGTTGGTCGACTTGACGCAACTCGCCGGTATCGAGGTTGTAAAGCTGAAGCGCGCCCGTGCCTTCGACAAAGACTAACAGCTTGCCGTCCGGAGACCATTGCGGCTGATAGCGGAATCCGGCGCCTAGGGTTGTCAATTGGCGTGCCTCACCATTGTCGAGCGAGCGGAGCATCAGCTCGTATTCTCCGCTGGCATCGCTCCAGTAGGCAACACTCTTTCCGTCCGGACTGCATGAGGGATATCGCTCTGCGACACCGGAGGTTTGGGTGAGGTTATGCGAGTATCCGTGTTCCACGGAAACCGTATGAATATCCCCACGGGCTTCGAGAAGGGCTTGCTTCGCTCCGGGAGCGAGGGACATACTGGATACCAAGGCGGCAGTCGACATCTTGCGCGGGCGAAGCGCGGCCTCATCCGTCACAATCGTGATATTGACACTATCGAGTTCCTCACGTTCCAAATTGAGCAGGTAGAGCGTTCCCCCAGCTTCGAAGACGATTTCCGCCGGTCCGAGCGATGGGAAGTTCACGTCAAAATCTTTGAAAAAAGTAACCTGACGGGTTGCTCCGGTCGCGAAATCATGACGCCAGATGTTCGAGCGTTTGTTTTCATCGCGGTCGGAAATGAAGTAGAGGCTGTCGCCATGCCACATCGGCTGCCCGTGGTTGGCATGAACGTCACTGAGCTGTTGATAGGCGTCTTCCTTGAGATCATAGAGCCAGATGTCCGGAGTTTGGCCGCCACGGTAACGTTTCCAATTGCGGAAATCCCTGCTCATGGGTACGTAAGCAATCTTGCTCGCGTCAGGAGACCATGAAGCGAAGTCGGCATAGGGCATGGGCAACCGCTCCGGGTTTCCACCCGAACGCGGAACCATGAAAAGCTGATCCCCGTAACCGAAGGTCATGGCGCGGTTCGAATAAAAGAGGACTCGCTCGCCGCCGGGGTGCCAGCCGACGGTCGCGTCCGTTCCCGGATGATACGTAAGGCGCTTGACCTCGCCGCCCTCACAGGGGAGCGTATAGACATCCATATTCCCGTCATAATTCGCGGAGAACGCGAGTTCTTTGCCATTCGGAGAAAATCTGGGGAGCATTTCGTCTCCCTTGGCCGTCGTCAACCGGTGCGCGGTGCCGCCAGTTTTCGGCGCGATCCAGATATCGCCGCCGTAGACGAACGCAATTTGGCGCTCCGAAACCGCAGGAAAGCGCATGAGGCGCGCCGGGACACCGCCGGTTACCTGTTGCCCTCCCGCGTGGGTTGACGCCTCTTTTCCGGTCGAAGCAAACGAGTCTTGTGCGTGATTGCTCACAGCGCAGACGCACGAAAACACCACTCCTCCCGCCAATGTCGCGATCATCATTTTCATCGGTTGTCCCTTCATCCATGTTTTGTGGCAATGTCCATCGAACGCAACCAGAACCAGACGTACGCCTTCTGATACGCGATTGGCGGGCACTTCTGTCGCGCTCTTCGCGTTACGCGTCATCTTGCGGGAACAGGTTTCAAACCGTCGCCCGACGGTGACGCCGCGTGTCGCGCCAGCGGTTTTCGCACGACACCATCACGTATTCCTTAGGTGCGCTTCTCAGGTGCTGTCGGGGAAAGGAGGCGAGCAATGTCCACACGAATCGGCGGTCGCGTCAATCTCTATCTCATACTCCTTGCCGCCATTGGAATCTTGACGGGTGTTGCGGGAGTGCTCTATGGACTCACGCGCGATGGAGAATCGGTGCCCGTTGCGGCGGAAGCACACGAGGAAAAGGTGGCAAGCTCCGCCGCATCCGTTCACCCCCCTTCGCCACGAATCGAGACTAACAATGCCTTTGCAGACAAAACGTTGTCTCCAACTCTTCGAAACAGCAATAACGACCTATCGAATGTCGGGTCGATGACCTGTATTCCCGAAAAGCCTGACGATAGCGGCGATGCTACGATTTCGGGCGCCGTCCTGGATTTTGAAGGGAGAGCATTATCCGGCATCAAGGTCAACGCGATACGTAGTGATTTTGAGTCGAGTCACTTTGAGATAGAGAGGGATTTCGACCCGGTAACGTTGGCAGACCGGAGAGGAGCCCAGGCAAATGATCTGAAGCGCCAGACTCGCGTTATTGTAAGTGACTCCGCCGGGCGATTTTGCTTCACCGGCCTTGATGCGAAACATTCCTACGATTTGTGGGTGAGCGAAGAGGGCGTCGGTACAGGCTCGGCCAAGAATGTCGCCGCCGGCGACACGAAGGACATATATATCACGCCGGGGTTGTTCAAAGTCAGGGGGCAACTCACGAACGAAACAGGAAAGCTCCCCAGTCGATTCATGGTTCAGGCGCTGGACGGGGGCATACCCGATCCGATTGCTATCTGGATGGCAGAATCCTTTGAGAACCCCGATGGTTCATTCGTCGCGGTCCTTCCCCGAAGCGGGAGTTTTGTATTGAGAGTCGTCGCGCCGGGTTTCTATCAGGTGAACGACGTCACGATTGACGTTTTTGGAACAAGCGATTCGGTAGTTGAGATTCCGATTTCCGAAGCAGCCTGCCTTGCTGGAACGCTGACATCCCTTTCAAATGAAGAGCCACTGCCGGGCATCAACGTCATGTTGTATGACGCTAATGGCGGGGCGGCCTCGGTCGGGATGTCGCTCAGCGAGCTTCGTAGTGGCCCAAGTCGTCCTGTTCAGCAAAACGCCAGGTATTATGCGACAACCGACTCCCTTGGACGCTACATGATCGACTCGATCAAGCCCGGAACATACCGGCTCGGTGTCACCGTGGGACACATGACCAAGGACGAGACAGTCACGCTCGAGGCCGGACGGACAAACCGTGACATTGCCATCGACATTGGCGCCGACGTGATCGTCAACATCTCCACGCCCCAAAATGGAATCTTGCCGCCCCTAAACCCGACCGTTTCGGCACAGTTGATCGGCGAACCGGACAACCCGGCGCCTTTTTTGCTCGTTATGCCGAACCGGCTGGAAGCGGCTCCGGGCCGCTTTCGCTACGCCGGCATTCCACCCGGGAAATACAAGGTGTCCGTCAATGCCGACGGCTACGCCATGGCCACGCAAGAGGCGACGCTGGTTTCGGGACCGAATACGCTCTCCTTCGAGCTTCAAGGCGCGTGCTGGCTCAGTGGTGTTGTGACGATGAGCGATGGCGGGCCGCTGCCAACGAGTCCAATGCTCCACGTCGGAGTGTTCGATCCGGACGACACCGATTACAAAACATACAGGACCGCTCAAGAAAAATACTTAACCAACTCCCAAGGCTGGTTTTCTCTTGGTCCGATACTCCCGGGTCAAAAAATCGTTCGCGTGATCAGCGGCATTGATGGCCAGCGGCGTTGGGTGCGATTTGAGGCGTCACTCACATTAACATCGGGGAAACATACGTACGATATCCGTATCGACCCCGGCTGCATGCTTTCGGTCAGCATCGTCGACGAAACAGGAAAGATTGTCCCCGGCTGGTGCCAGATCGAATCCACCGATCCATCAACTTTGGACTCTGAGCGATATATGGGGTATGCGTATTGTAGCCAAGGCAATTGCATCGGAGACATTGAGCTACCGCGTCCCGGTCGGTATAGATTTACTCCCTTTGCAAACGATAACCGGACGAACGGCGATCCTATTGAATTGGATGTCATCAGCGGACGGCATGCAATGAGTATTTCTCTGCGTCCCGCCAACTGCCTCGAAGTCACCAGCGTGACCGAGGGGTCGCAGGCGGCAGCTGCCGGCATCGAGGTCGGCGACTTGTTGCTGACCCTCAACGGCGAACCTCTCACCAGTTACGCGGCGTTATACGAGGCGCGCATGCGAGTCGCCGAACACGAACCGCGTGTTTTGACCGTGGATCGCGCGGGGAAAAGTTTTACCGTGGAGCTTCAAGGATCTGGTTCGGTCGGAGTAGGCGTTCGCGGTGTAAGGCGCTGATATCCGAACGTCCGGAAAAGCAGCAATCCAGCAGCACGAGACTTTCGTGCTGCTGGACCAGTGGCGCAGAATGGCGCGTTGCCGCCTTATACCGAACGCCTGGTCACATAGCCGTGCGGCATTGGAAGGGGCACATTTTTGTAGGAAAACCCCTGATTGGCGATGTCCTCGAGCGTCAATCCCTTGCCGCCAGACACTTCACGCATCCATGTTTCTTTGAGCACTTTCATAAACACCTTTCGTTAACCTTTCCGGAAAATCAATCGCATGTGTAAGTCGTAATACTTTGGGCCATACGAAATCTTGATGAGCGATGCAGGGCGCGTTCCCTCAGTGATCAGGGCTGTACTCCCTCGAACCTGACCGCCCGAAGCTCCCCGGCGCGAATACCTCTCAACTCTCGCGTTCCGCCATCGAGCGTGGAGTTTTTTTCCCAATCGTCGGGGTCAGCAGCCCAGCTGTAAGCGCGATGCTTTAGACATTTCACCGATTCGGGATGAACAGGAAAGCGCCTTGTGGGGGCGTAAAAACTACAGCCACGCTGACGGAGCGTGTCGAAATAAGGATCCCAACCTTTCTGCATGAGATCGCTGGAAATGACGTGGGCTTTCATTGTCGCGCCATCGGTCTGCTCGACAATGATCTCGTCGCCTCGAGTTGCGTGCTCAACATCAACTTCGACCCATGCAGCGGTAGTGAAAATCGGCGAAAGCACTGCGGTCTCTCCCTGTGTAATCTCCACGGTATAGATGGGAGAAATTCTTCCATTCGGGTAAGTATCTTCAAATAATTGGACACGGTAATTACCCGGGGCCAACATCATTGGCTTGTCGCCGTCAGGAAGCTTGCGCGGATAGGTTTCAAAAATTGAGTTCCCTTGCCATTTCTCGCCCGCCTCAAGTACATACTGCCAATGGACGTACATGTTCGAAATGGTCGCGATGTTCGTCGGGCGCTGAATCGTGAGTTTTCCGAATTCAGCGGAACTTAAGTCGATGGCGACGTCTTTCTTCTGATGCATTTCCTTTGTCACATCCACCTCTCGCATCTTTCCGCCGGGAAGTTCGACGAAGACTTTGGTTTGTGTTTCGGGATCGAGCACCCTATTTCCAAACCACGTCATGACGCCGCTTCCACCTTTCAAGATTTCCAATGACTCCATGCCGGACAGCTTCCCGTCTTTACGCGTTTCGACTGAAACAATCCGGTTTCCAAGGGGGGCGTTATCGAGACTGACGCTGACCTTGAACTGGTGACTTTCGGCAAGCACGAGCGTTGCGAGAGTATTGACGCCGATGATTGGCGCATCGTACTTTTTAACCACATGAAACGCGCCTTGGCCTTCGTCGACGTGTTCCGCATAAATCGCGTATTGACGATCCGGAATGTGATAGAAATAAAACCGCCCAAGTCCGTCCGTTTCTCCTTCTGTCGCGAACAATTCAGTGATGCCATTTTTCATCGACATCACCACGAACTTTGCATTGGCGAAAGGAGCGCCTTTCACCGTCAAGGTTCCGGTAACCCATGGGCCGTTGGGAACTGTCAGGGTGACGTTTGCCCTCGCCCCAGCCCCGACGGGAACTTTGAGAACGGGTAGGGAGACATCATAAAGATACCGAAGATCTGGTACGAAAGGGTTCGACCCTTGCCACATCGTTATTTCGTATTCACGATTCGACGAAAGATTCTCGAAAACAGCAATTCCCTCATCATTCGTCCTGGCCCGGTGACCCGGCTGTTTGGCATTTTCTCCGTCGCAAACCGACGCGGTTATCAGACCGTTAGGAAAAGGATTCCCGTTTTCCATCAGAACTTGCACGGAAATGCTTCCATCGCCCGCAGTGTGGCCTTGAGCGTGGCTCGCATGACCCGTGGTTGTAGTTGAACAGGCAGCTACGACGAATATCCCTAGAAGCATCACCAACATCGTTGTCTTTGCACGCATACGATTTCTCCAGTAAAACCATTCCTGAACTCTATTTTCTGTATCCAAGACTACTTGATCTGCTCGAACAGGCCTTCCAAGGCCGCGCGCACGCGCTTTGCCGGCAATGCGTACGTCCGCGTCCGGTCGGCGCGAGCGATATTGAGTCCAACGACGTTCCCGTGGATATTGATTAACGGGCCGCCGCACTGATGTGGCAACACGAGGCCATCATGCTGGATGACCGGTCCCATGCCGGACACGCGCTTGCTCACCGGCCCTTTCATTTGAATCACTTGGGGACTTGGGCCACCGCGTGACACTTCGCTATTTTGCTGGCCTGAAGGCTCAAGCGTTACTTTGGCTTTCAGTGCCTGTCCGGCGCGCAGTCCTTCAAGCGTTACTACAGAACCGGCGTCATAGCGATTTAAGACTTCCGCTATTTCCGTAAGGTTGTTGACAGGGACACTGTCGATCGCGCGAATGATGTCTTCGTCCTTGATACCCGCGTCGTGCGCGGGCGATTCAGGGACGACGAGCGTTACTCGAAGACCGCCGTCTTCATTGGCGATTCCGTCGACGCCGATCCAGGGTCTCTCGTGCGGCGCGTCACTGCTGTATCCGATCAGGCTTGAAACGCCTATCGAAAGTGGCGATCCATTCTCGACATTCGCGGAAATTAGAAGACAGCCGACGTTGGGGTATGCGCATTGATCCGAGAACTCAACGACTACGTCGAACGATCGGGTCGTCTTGAGCAATGCGATATCCAGCTCTTCGTCGCTTGCCGCGACGCTCGCCTCGACGATCTTTCCAGCGGAATCGCGCAGTTCGATCTTCTGGTCCGGATCGATCTCGCTCAACTTTGTCACCACGTATCCATCGCGGCGTACAGCGCTTCCCCACGCAATGACGTTTCCGCCTTGAGTGACTTCAACGGCAGCTTGGCCTATTGTTGCACCCTGGGTTGTCCATGACGCAAGATTCGCGGCGCTGTTCTTTAGGAGACTTGCCGGGTTCACAGACGATCGTGCATCGTTAATTCCAGTCTGCGCCTTGAGGACGATCGTCGTATTCTTGTTGGAACGATTGACTTCAAATGTATTTGGATTCGAAAGGTTTGCTTTTTGGAATTCTGTGGCGAGACGGGAAAGATCCGTAATGGTTTTCTTGTTCATCGTGACGATGACATCGCCAACCTCAAAGCCGGCATCGGCGGCTGCAGATCCCACGGTGACAGCATCGACGGAAATACCGGACGTCCCGGCGGATACCGCCAATCCGATGGCCTCCATACGCCCGAAGCCCTGAAGGCATTGAAGAATGGCTTCGTAATCGGGGCGCGCCCGCAAAGGCTCCAATGCACTATCCAGCTCCATGATGTCGAGTGATCGCCACCCCGCTTCGATGGATTTGTGCAGATATTCAACGGCCTGCCCCTGCTTCGCTTCTTGTTCTTCGCCCTCGAACTCCTTTGACCACTGCGCGAAGATGCACGCCGCAAGGTACATCGTATCGGTTGTTGCGCCTTCATTGGCGGCAAGCGTTCGAATACCTTCCGCCCCCTTGCCGGGTGTCCCGAGGTGGAGGCTGATCATTGCCTGCAGGAATGTACGTACCTGACCGGGGTTCAAGCCGGAAAAATCATTTCCGCCGGAACCGAACATTGGGGACAGCCCGAGCGCCTCGTTCTTTTTCATTCCATCAAGCGACGAACAGAAATGATCGATCGGTGTCCCGTAGTTGACGTTTGCGCTTGTGCTGTCGATGGCTTGATTGATCGCGACGAGTTTTCCTTCAAGATCGAAGATCGCCCCGCCTGAGTCGCCGGCGATCAAGGGAGCGTCAAGCTTGACCATGCCGCGCAGGTCCTTCGGCATACACACCCGGCCAAGGCGCACGACCGCACCGCGGCTGGCTTCCGTCTTGAGCGGATGCGCCATGACAACAATCCACTGACCGGGCAGAAGTGAATCCGATTTTCCAAAAGCCGCATGTGGCAGTTTTTCTCCTTGTGGCGCATCGATTTTGATCAAACCGTAATCCATCGCCATGTGAAAGCCGCACGTTTTACCGCGAATCGTTCGTCCGTCGGCAAGGATCACCTCGACAGCAGCCCCCGCCCGGTTACCGACAACGTGCCCCGCTGTCGCTATCCAACCATCGGGCGAGATCAACGTCCCGGACCCATTCCCCATCGGCCCACGTACGCCGACCACGGCCGGACGGCATGCGGTTGTCACGTTCTGAACGGACTGCTGGAGTTCGAGCCATTCATTATGGTCATTGCTGTGATGTTGGGGTGGCTGAGCCTCAGACTTGGTGAGGGCTAGCAAGAACAAGAGCACAAAAATGGGGATGATGCGTTTTGTCATGAAGTAGAATGTACACCACGCCCACCTGCCCGAAGGCGTTCAACATCGCATCGTGTCGTCTTTTGGGAACATGCCCATGCCTGTCGCGTGTGGGTGACAGAGAATGATGGCTCTGCCACCGTAAAGTCGAGGCAAGTATTCGCAAGGCATTGCTGTTTTCCGCCAAGTCTGTCATGACGTGCTGTTCGGTATCATGCCGCCGGAATGGTTGTGGCAATCGCTGGCGTCGCCGGTTGGCAATTTCCCACACGCAAGAGCCTTCGTCTCAAAAAGCCGCTCCGTGATCATGCGTGGTTTGGTGTAGATTTTCCTTGGTGGTGCGCCGTTATGCACCGGAACGGCCCCAAGTGCCAAACCTTGAACGTCACCCGATGAGCGGTCGTCGCGCCAATGAGATTCATGTTTCTGCGCGTCGTTCATTCCGGCTGTTGGACAGTCACGCTCGCTCCGTCATATATGTCGATACTTTGCACACTTTCAGCACGCGTTTCAGGCGATCTCAAAGAAACCAGATATGTTCCTTCGATAGTCATTTCCAATACGTACACACCGCTGACATAAGGAAGTCGTAGCAGTTGGAGGTGATGGTCTCGTCCGGACCGTAGCCGGTCTCGCGACTCTTGAGCTGATTGAGGTCCTGGCAGATCAGGTAGCACTTGATGCCATAGCCCGCGACGAAGCCCAGCGACTCCTGCAGGATCTGCAGCCGACGCTC
>JABWBM010000114.1 GCA_013360495.1 Planctomycetaceae bacterium | reverse complement strand
GAGCCGTGGACTCCTGGACTGGCGACTTCTGGACCCCCAGCCCGCCGACAGAGGACGAAGCGACATTCACCATCGACGTCTATGATGTCGCATTGTTCACGGACGCGCTGCCCAACGCGCGGGTGGGTGAGGACTATCGATTTGCATTACAAGGAGATGGGGCCGGCGACCTTATCTGGACGGTATCGAATCTTCCAGAAGGCTTGAGTGTCGATGCCGATGGCGTCATTTCCGGCGTTCCGGCTGCGGGAACAGAGGGCGTGCACGCCGTCACCGTCGAGTTGACAGATGTGGCGCCTCTGGGCGAGAGCGTTCCGGTAACCACGCGTCTAGCGCTCGTCGTGAATGGAGAGTTTTCCGGTGCTCTGACCGTGACGACGGCGATCCTGCCTACGCTGAGCGCGGGCGAAGCCATGCCGCCCATCAGACTCGCGGCCTTGGGCGGAACGGGCAGTTACACATGGATCATTCAAGGCCTGCCCGCCGGTCTCCGTTTGGTCGATGGCGAAATCGTCGGTGCGCCTGAACAAGGCGTCGAAGGCGCCTATCCGCTCAAGCTGATTGTCAATGACGGGGTATCGTCCACCAGCGCCATTGTAACGCTCCAGGTCTCATCCAGCACTGATAGTCCGGAGCAGGATAATGGAAAGTCTTTGTCGCCCGCGCCGAACGCCATGCCCAACCTTGCGGGCGCCGCCGCCGGATGCACTTTGGCGCCCAGCGCAACATCAAGCGCAATCAAGGGTCAGATCGTGGTAAGCCTTCTGCTCTTCGCCCTAAGCATGGCCGCCTTACGCCGCCGCTTTTCTGATTTGAGAGCGTAACCGGGAGACGGATGAACACGGAGGCCGCAGAGGATTTCTTTACCACGGGGGACACGGGGATTCACGGGGAAGAAGAACTGCAATAAAGAACTCCAATGAAAGCAGCTCCCCGATTTCCCCCGTGCTCCCCGTGGTAAAATTTTCGTCTTCTCCGCGTTCTCTGCGCCTCTGCGGTGAAAAATTTTTTCTTCAGTGAGGGCTACAGCGTGGCTTTGCCATAGTAGGCGTGCAGCGCCTTGGGCAGGCGCACAGAGCCGTCGGGTTGTAGGTTGTTTTCGAGCAGTGCCGGGATGATGCGCGACGTGGCCAATCCCGAACCGTTCAATGTATGGACGAATTCGTTCTTGCCGGTGACCGAATCCTTGTAGCGGATCTTGCAGCGCCGCGCCTGGAAGTCCTCGAAGTTCGAGCAGGAGCTGACCTCGAGCCAGCGCGCCACGCCGACGGCGTAGACTTCGAGGTCATATTGCTTGGCGTTGGCGGCGCTTGAATCGCCGGTGCAGATCAGCACGCGCTTGTAGGGAAGCTCCAGCCCTTCGAGCAGCTTCTCGGCATTGCGCGTGAGCGTCTCGTGCGCTTCATAGGACTTCGCCGGGTGCTGGAACTCCATCATCTCCACCTTGGTGAACTGATGGCCGCGCACCATGCCGCGCGTGTCGGCGCCGGCTGCGCCCTTCTCGCGCCGGAAGCAGGGAGTGTAGCCGCAGTAGCGCTTGGGCAGGTCGCTCTCGGCCAGAATCTCGTCGGCGTGAATATTGGTGAGCGGCGTCTCTGCCGTGGGAATA
Source organism: Planctomycetaceae bacterium (assembly GCA_013360495.1). Taxonomy (GTDB): domain Bacteria; phylum Planctomycetota; class UBA8742; order UBA2392; family JABWBM01; genus JABWBM01. Next base: position 9,669 of record JABWBM010000114.1, on the reverse strand, counting down.
AGGTAGAGGTCGTCGCGCTCTGCGTGGAAGAGTTCGACCTGAAACTTGGGAAGCTGTCCGGTGCCATAAAGTGCGTGGGGCCTTACGAGGAAAGGACAGTATGCTTCCGTGTAGCCGTTCTTCTCCGTGTGTTCGTGCAGGAAATACTGAATCAGCGCGCGTTCGAGCTTGGCGAGCGGACCCAAAAACAATTGAAAGCCGGCGCCCGACATGCGCGAAGCGCGTTCCTGCTCGAAGCCAAAAGCTTTGCCGATCTCCCAGTGGGGTTTAGGGTTCGCGATCTTCGGGATGTCGCCCCAGCTTTTGACCACGACGTTTTGCTCAGCGCTGGTGCCGCGCGGTACGTCCTTGTGCGGCACATTCGGCATGTCGTCGAGGACTGCCTGCAGATCCTTCTCCGTGCGCGTCAGGTCGTCATCGCCGACGGCGAGCTTCGCCTTAAGGTCGTTGAGTTCGTTCTGGAGTTTGGCGATGTCGCCGCCCTCTTTCTTTAGGCGGCCAAAATCGCCGGATTTCTTTTTTTGCTCGGCGCGCAAGTTCTCGGTTTGGGTCTTGAGCTCGCGCAGGCGTTTATCAAGCTCGATGGCGCGCTCCACGAGCGTGCCGTCGCCGCCCTTGGCGCTGATGCCCTCGCGTACTTCGTCGGGCTTCTCACGGATGCGCTTAATGTCAAGCATGGCGCGCATCCTTGCTTTTCATGGCTGCCAGGGCAAGAGCCAAGATGATTCACCGCAGAGACGCGGAGGACGAATAAAGAATTTTAGCCGCGGATGAACGCAAATGAACGCGGATAAAGACAATGATGGAAAGATGAAGAGAAAATTCATCTGCGCCATCTGTGGATGTCTTCTCTTGTTCTTTGCGTCTTGGCGCCTTTGCGTGAAAAATCTTATCCGCGTTCATTTGCGTTCATTCGCGACTCAAAATCATTTCATATGCCGGCAGATCTCGTCCATCAGGTCCAAGACATTGAAGGGTTTGCGGTACATGAAAGTGGGCTTGAGGTCGCGCGCCAGCTTTTCCTGTTCGTTAGACGCCGATCCGGTCATCACGGCGATAATCGTGTTTTGCTGTTCCTTCAGTGTTTTGAGAATACGGACGAATTCGACGCCGTTCATACCCGGCATGTTCACATCGACAAGGATGACATCGAAATCGCAATCGCCGCGCACGGTGAGCGTGAGCGCGTAATGGGCGTCGGGCGCCTCGACCACGTGCCATCCCTCGCGCTGAAACGCTGTCGCGAGCAGCAGACGAAGCTGCGAATCGTCATCCACGATCAAAACCGACTTTATTTCTTCGCTCATAACGCACCCCAGGCGATCGATTATTCTTTCGGTTGCTCGTTCGCTCCATCGAGCACTTGTCGCACCTTGGCGCAAAGCGCCGTGGCAGAAAGAGGTTTTTGCAGAAAGTTGATGCCATTGGCAAGGACGCCATGATGAACGATGGCGTTTTCCGTATAGCCTGACATGAAGAGCACCCGCAATCCGGGGAATCTCGCGGTCAGTTTGCGCGCCAACTCCGTGCCGCTCATACCAGGCATGACCACGTCCGTCACCATCAGGCGCACCAGCGGCCCATAGTCGTGCGCCAGCTCCAGCGCCATTTCCGCCGAAGACGCGGCGAGCACCGTGTACCCCTGAGAGGTGAGGGCAAGCGTCGCGAAGTCGCGCACAAGAGCCTCGTCTTCCACGAGGAGAATCGTTTCGTTCCCGCGCATGGGAGCGGGCAGGACTTCAGGAGCGTTTTGACGCGGTTCCTCTGAAAGAGAACGGGGCAGGTACACTTTAAAGGTCGAGCCTTTCCCCGGTTCGCTGTAGGCCCAGATGTGCCCGCCACTCTGCTTGACAATGCCGTGGATCATCGCCAGTCCAAGTCCCGTTCCCTTGCCGACCTCCTTCGTCGTAAAAAACGGTTCGAATATTTTCGAGAGCGTGTCCTTGTCCATGCCGGTCCCGGTGTCGCTCACCGCGAGCATGACGTACTCGCCCGGCGTTACTTCGGAGTGATCGGCGGCGTACTTCGCGTCGAGCAGGCAATTGGCGGTTTCGATCACGATTTTTCCGCCCCGAGGCATGGCGTCCCGGGCGTTGACAACAAGATTCACGAGCACAAGCCCCATCTGGCCGGGATCCACGTAGACGGGATCCAATTCACCGGCCAATACGAACACGAGATCGATATCCTCCCGGATCAGGCGTTGCAGCAATTTGTCCGTGCTGCGAAGAATCGCGTTGAGGTCGGCGGTGACCGGCTGCAAGACCTGCTTACGGCTGAACGCTAGCAATTGCCTGGTCAGGTCGGTGGCGCGCGTTCCCGCAACTTTCACTTGTTCGATATATTGGCGGACATGACCCGGCAGAGTTTTGTCCGTCAATGAAAGTTCGCTGAAGCCCATGATCGCGGTGAGCAGATTGTTGAAGTCGTGGGCGACACCGCCGGCGAGCCGCCCGACAGCTTCCATCTTTTGGGCCTGAAGGAGTTGTTCCTCCTTCGAGCGCAGTTGGTTGGTTCGCTCTTCGACGCGCCGCTCCAGTTCTTCCTTGGATCGCTGCAACGCCTCTTGGGCCTGCTCGCGCTGGGCCATTTCATTGCGCAGCCTGACGTTGATCGTTGCCAGATCCCGGTTCAGCGCCCGGGTCCGGTGGCGTCCGTGTTCCAACACGACGGCGAGCGTTCCGGCGCAACCCGCGAGCAATATCCCCGCGATCAGAATCTGCCAGCGCAGCGCATGAAGGGGGGCGTAGGCATGCGCGACCGGTTGTTGCGCGATGATTATCCAATCGTGTCCGGCGATTGAAACTTTCTGGAACGTCGCGAGCATTGTCTCGGCCAGAATCGGATCGCGATACTCGAGCGTGGCTCGTTCGCTGTCGCCGACGCGCTTGACCGCGTCCTCGCTCAGAAAAGATTCGTGCATCTTTGATTGTGGGTCGATGCGCGGATGGGCCGCGACGGTTCCGGCATAGTCGAGGACCATGACGAACCCGTTGCTCCCGACGTTAATATCCTTGAACTGGTCGCTCAACGCTTCGAGCAGGATCTGATACACAAGAATGCCGATCACGTCGCCTGCGGGGCTCTTGACCGGAGCGGCTACGGCGATCAGCAGAGGCGCCGGAGCGGCGTGGCGCCGGTACACACGCGAAACGTAGGGTTGCCACGAAGCCGAGACGCCCTTGTACCAATCGCGGCCGGAGAAATTGACGCCTTGGGACTCCGGCGCGAAAGGAAAATCGCTCCACATCGTCCCTTTCGCATCGGCAATGAAGGCGCGGTTGATTCTCGGGTCGTTGCTCACGAGAGTGCGCAGACGTTCACGCGCGGCCTCTTTGTCGTTTCGCATGACGTCATTCACGACTGCGGGAAGCGATGCGAAGGTTTGAGCGACAATCATGCGTTGTGACATTTTCGATTCGAGATCGCTGGCGGCGCTATCGGCAGCCGCGTAATTGTTCGAGCGAATCAGAATTTCCAACGATTCAGACGACTCGCTCCAGGCGAACAAGCAAAGCGCGAACACCGGGATGACCGCAAGGACGACTGTCAACAGCATGCGCCCAAGGTGGTTTCGAGGGACGGCCTCGGTCAATGTTCGCGATGATGTTGCAGTGCCCATCGCCCGCTCGCTTTCAACAATTTCGCTGAACACTTTCGACGGCGATACCTGCGTAGACCGACTCACCACATTTTGGATACAAAATATCGATGTTATTGGGCGGATTATCGCCTGAAACGATGGTTCCCTCAAGGATATTTAACAAAACGTCATATGCGATTTGGTATTGATTCGCGGGCGAAAATGAGCCTACGCTTCAACGGGCTCGTCTTCGCGCACGAGGCGCGGCTGGAGATTGCGAACCCGCGAGCCGTAGATGCGCCCGAAACGCCGCTCGAGCTTGCTGTGATTGAGGCGAACAAAAGGAAAGTCATCAACGTCGAGTAGGTCTCGTGCTTCCTTCACCAGCGGCGTGATCAATTTCCGGTAGTGCGCGAGCGACGGGCCGTGGAAGGCGTGGCGGCCACGGCCCAAGCGGCGAAGGTCGCCGTTGAAGTCTGGCGAGATATGGAAGAGTTCGTGAACGATGGTTTCGATTTTGTCGTCACGCTCGAGGTTCAGAAAACGTGGCACATAGAAGTGAACGGAGTAGAGCATCTCGACGCCGCGCACATTCACTTGCGGCAGTTCCCAGCATCGGCCCTGACTGATCTTTCGGCGCTCGCCGCCTTCGAAACGCAGGGGATGGCAGGCGGCGTGGATGCCGTGGCGGCCGCGCTGGCGGCGAACGATGGAGACGCCAAAGAAAACGCGTTCGCAATCGATGTGGTTGAGGCCGGGAATGTTTGAGACGAGGATGCGGCACGCGCGCGCGATGTCAGCGGTAAGGTCGTAGCCTGATTCGGCGGCGTTCATGGCGAAAACATCATACCACCCTAAGTTGCGCCTTGCGCCTCGTACCGCCCGGCTTACAATCGCGCCCCTTGCGAGTAGAAATGTAGCTCCATGCGCCCTCGCATGGCGTCTGATTTGCCCGTCACGCGGGGGCGCGTGACGCTACGAAGAGAAGACCAATGGTCGTGATGAAATTCGGCGGGTCGTCCGTCGCAGACAAGGAACAAATCGACAAGGTGCTCGCCATCGTGCGCACGCGCCTCGGGCGCAAGCCCGTCGTCGTCAGCTCCGCCCACAAGGGCATGACCAACGCCCTGATTGCTGCCGCCCATGCTGCTGCTTCGGGTGACACGAATGCCGGCGAACAAGCCATCAAGAAACAGCAAGCGGTTGCCCACGAGCTTGGTTGCCCGGACGCGCTGCTGGCCCCCTTCTATGACGAGATTCGCGTGCTGGTGCGCGGCATCGCCTTACTTAAGGAAGCAAATCTCCGCGCCCTTGACGCCATGGCAAGTTTTGGCGAGCGCATGGCGGTGCGCGCCATCGCCGACTACTTCACGCGCAAGGGCATAAAGTCGAGTGCGTGGGATATCTGGGATCTTGGCTTCATCACGGACTCGAACTTCGGCGCCGCGCTTCCCCTGCCCGGCTACGAAACGGCGATGCGCGATGCGGTCAACAAGCTCGTGCCGAAGGACACGGTTCCCATCATCACCGGCTTCGTCGGCAAGAACGAGGCGGGTGAGATCACCACCGTGGGCCGCAACGGCAGCGACTTCACCGGCACGCTGGTGGGTGCTGCGCTCGGCTCCGACGAAATCGAAATCTGGACCGACACCGACGGCGTGATGACCGCCGACCCGCGCGTGATCGCGGGCGTGCGCAGCATCCCGGAGATGACCTTCGCCGAAGCTGCCGAACTTGCCAATTATGGTAGCCGCGTATTGCACCCGTCGTCGATCTATCCGGCGGTCAAGCGCAACATCCCCGTGCGCGTGCTCAACACCAACCGTCCCGAACACCCCGGCACCGTGATCGTGCGCGACACGAGCGACGGGCGCGAGGCGCTCACCAGCATCGCGTATGACGACAAGCAGGCAGTGGTGTCGATCACCTCGACGCAGATGCTTGGCCAAGTCGGCTTTCTTGCCAAGGTGTTCGATGTGATCGGACGCAACGGCGTGGACGTCGACATGATCGCCACGTCGGAAGTCAGCGTTTCGATGACCACCAACGGCAAAAACATCGACAAACTCAATGGCGCAATCAAGGAGCTCGAACAATTCGGCAAGGTCGTGGTTTACACCGACAAGACGATTCTGTGCGTCGTGGGGCCGAACCTGAGCGGCACGCGCGGCATCGGCGCCAAGGTGCTGGCAGCGTTAAGTGGCGCCGGCATCAACATCGACATGGTGAGTTACGGCGCAGATAGCATCAATTTCTCAATGGTGATCGACGATCGCGACACGCCGAAAGCTGTCGCTACGCTGCACAAAGCGTTGTTTGAATAGAGGGATTTCTTCGATCGATTTACTGGTAGCGTCACGCGCCCCCGCGTGACGGACGCATCAAAAAATGGGACGCCATGCGAGGGCGCATGGCGCTACAAAAACCATTCTTGTACACAGCCGCTACCACTGCAGCAGCATGTAGCCCGACGAAAGGCCGCCGCCGAAGCCCATCAGAAGGACGTTATCGCCGGGCCTGATCCGCCCTTGCTGGCGCGCTTCATCCAGGGCGACCGGAATACTGGCGCTCGAGGTGTTGCCGTAACGGTCGATATTCAAGAACAGTTTATCGGTGGAGATTCCGGCTTTCTGCACCGCGAATTCGAGCATCACGCGATTGGCCTGATGGGGAATATAGAGCGCGATGTCGGCGGGCTTGAGCTTCGCCCGCTCAAGGCACTCCTTCGTCAATTCGACAAACTTGTCCACGACGAAGCGGTAGACCTCGCGCCCGTTCATATGGATGTATTGGTCGCCGCGCTCGATGACTTCGTGATTCACCGGCATACGTGCGCCGCCTGCGGGCAGATAGAGTGCCTCGTAGTTGAAGTCGCAGGTGCAGCGCGAGTTGACGATGCGGTGCCCGCCCTTGCCAATGACGGCCGCTCCGGCGGCATCGCCGAAGAGCACGCAGGTGGCGCGATCCTTCATATTGGCGATGGTGGAGAGCTTGTCGGCGCCGATGCACAGGATGCGTTCGTACTTGCCGGATTCGATCAGCGCCGATGCGATTTCGCAGACGTAGATGAAACCTGTACACGCCGTGGAGACGTCGAGCGCGCCCACGTCTGTGATGCCGAGCAGTTTTGTGACCCATCCCGCGGTGCTCGGGAACATGTTGTCGGGCGTGGCGGTTCCTACGAGCACGTAGTCGACGTCATTGACCGTCAGGCCCGCGTCGGCGAGCGCTTTCCGCGCTGCAGCCGCCCCCATGTCGGAGGTGAACTCGTCGTCGCGGGCGAAACGCCGTTCGCGGATGCCGGTGCGGCTAAAGATCCACTCGTCGGAGGTGTCGAGCGTCTTCGCGAAGTCATCGTTGGTGACGATGCGTTCGGGCGCGTAGGAACCGACGCCGAGAAAACCCACATGTGTCTTGGTGTCGCTCATCGTTGTCAGGCCGCGGGAGAATCCATAACCCGCGCAGAGCCTAACAATTTAGAGCCTATCCGGAAACACTGTTCGTCGCGAGGCCAAGCGAGCATGACACTGACAAGGACGCAGGTTCAAAACGCCCGGAGGATGAGCGAAGCGAATGGTGCGAAGCACCCATAGGGCCGTTGAGGACGTTTTGAACCGAGGACGCAGTCAGTGGTCATGCGCAGCCGGCCGCAGTAGAACAGGATTTCCGGATCGGCTCTCACTCCGAGATGTGCATCGGTGTCTTTTCGAGCGCGCTGACAATCTTGCGGTTCAGATCCGCCGCGACGATCTTGTGGGCGATGCGGATCGCGCCGGCAGTCGCAGCCTCGTCGCTGCGGCCATGGGCGATGACGCTGATCCCGCCGACGCCGAGCAGTTGCGCTCCTCCTGCTTCTTTCCAGTCGAAGCGTTGCTTGAGCGCGCCTGCCGCTTTCTGGAAGCCCGGCTCCTTGATGATACCCGTTTGTGTGGCGGCCTCTTTCAGGCTCGCGAACATGATCTCTGCCATGCCTTCGGCGACCTTGAGCACTACGTTGCCGACGAAGCCGTCACACACGACGACGTCAATGCCGCCGTGGAAAATCTCGTGACCTTCGCAGTTTCCCTTGAAATTCAGGCTCGAAGCTTCGAGGGCGGCGTAGGCGTCTTTGATCAACGCCGAACCCTTGCTGCGCTCTTCGCCGATGGAAAGCAGCCCAACCTTCGGCTCGGGAATATCGAGCAGCGCGCCCATGAAAAGCGAGGCCATCACACCGTACTGGTAAAGGTGGAGAGGCTTGCAGCTGACGTTGGCGCCCACGTCGATAAGCGCGAAACGCCCCTTGAGCGACGGGATCAGCGCGACAAGGCCAGCGCGCCGCACGCCGGGAAGCAGGCCGAGCATGAGCGTGCTCGCGGCTACTTGAGCGCCGGTGGAACCGGCGGAGACGATGGCGTCCGCCTTGCCTTCCTTCACGAGACCGACGGCCTTGACGATGGAGCTATCGGGTTTGGACTTGAGCGCTTCGACCGGATGCTCGCCCATGCCGACAACCTGCGTCGTCGGGATGATCGAGCAGCGCGATTGCAACGGGCTTGCTTTGACAACGGGTTCGATGTCGGAGGCATTGCCGACGAAGAACATCGAGACGTCTGGTGGGAATCCTTCGAGGGCTTTGAGCGCCCCGCGCGTCACCACGGCCGGGCCGAGGTCGCTTCCCATCACATCAACAGCGATGCGCATCCCGCGTTGCTCCGTCCGCGCGTCCTTCTCGCGACGAGCTCAGGCCCGCCACTCCGTCATCCCCGCGCAGGCGGGGATCCAGACCGACGATGATGATGGATTCCCGCTTTCGCGGGAATGACGTTCGCAAGCTCTCGCTCTTACAGACGTTCCTTCACGTCGAAGACCTTCTTGCGCTTGCCATAATATCCGCTTTCCTCGCAGATACGATGGGGAAGCTTCGGAAGGCCCGACACAGAGCACTCGACAACCTGAGGCGCGTCAAGGAAATCGTGCGCGCGACGGCGGCCCTGGCGGCCGCGGCTGGTTCTTTTCTTCGGTGTAGCCATGATCCAGTCCTTTGCATCAGTCAACGCTCGCGACCAACGGGAGCGTCAAAATGTCTCAGTTTCATTCCTCAATTCGACGGCGACCGTGCCGCCCGGCGCACTTTCGGCCCTACATATACATTCCGCAATCTCTTCTGAATACCCCAAAACGCTATGACCAAGAACCTCGTCTTTATCTTGTCATTCTCGTGCAGGCGCAATGCAATACGATTAAGCCTCGCCTTTTCCGTATCGCCACTAATTATTGTGGCGTCGTCAATCTCGGTATCTACCGCTCGTAGGTCCGCCACGATAATCCGCGGCACTACGCCCTTATTGGCGCCGTATTGCGCCAAGGGCGCGACGCTACCAAAGATTGCCCCCTACGGCGCTACAGTTCGCCGAACGCGCTTTCGTACCAGCTCATCTGGCCTGGGGCTTCCTCGATGCCGACGCGCAATTGGGTAAGCCCCTCCGCGTGGCCGCCCTTGCGAAGTTCTGTCGCGATGCGCCGCGCGACATGGACGGAGATCATTTCCGTCGAGGTGTTCGGGACGTCGAGCAGCACACAATCCTGCTTCGGGAATGAGAAGCGCGAGCCATCTACGTGCTCGGCCAATACCTGATTGCCGTCAACAACCACTTTCAAATCCCGCGCGTTGAGCGGCAGCAGCACCTTGTGGTTGACCTCGTCGCAGATGCGCTTGGTCAGCGGCTTGATGTGAACGTAGTTGAGCACCATCGAATCGGCGTTGAGCCCGCCTTCGATTTCGACATAACAGCGATAGTTGTGACCATGCAGCGGTTCGCGCGTGCGGTCGGAAAAGAGCGAGAAATGCGCCGCCGCGAAGTCAAAATACGGCTTGTCGACGCGAATATTGAACCGGCCCATGGTTGCTCCGAAGGACATCGCCCGAAGAACCCCATTGTTGCAGCGTTGCGGCGCTCTGGCAATGCCCTGTAAAGCGTGGCACGTTCCGTTATACTGCGCCAACCATGAGGTTGACGGTGAACGGCGAGGAACGCGAACTCCAGGGTGTCGCCACCCTTGGCGATCTCGTCGCGCACCTGAAACTCGATCATGCGCGCGTCGCT
>JABWBM010000113.1 GCA_013360495.1 Planctomycetaceae bacterium | reverse complement strand
GTGGCCGTCGCGCTCGGAATCATAAATCTGCGAGAGCGCCAGCTTCGACGTCTTATTGAGCGAAGCAACCGCGGCGAACATCACGCCACTCCTGGCGATGAAGGGATACGCGTTTTTGCCGATGGCCGCCGGCATCTCGTCCCGGTGGTGCCTTCCCGGATTAAGTTTCAGCGACACGGGGCCGAACACTGTCGTCTGCGACGCATAGGCCGCAGCCATACGTCCGGCGCGGCTGCGCCCATAGCCAAGCGCGATGGCAACGGTCTTTTCAGCCTGTCCGGGTTGACGGAAGGCGGGAAGTTCGTGTGTGAGTTTTTGTCCGTTGACCTCAACGGTCACCGACACCATATCGCCCGCGTTCTTGAGGCCCATGCCGTCGAAGTCCTTGGGCGAAAGCGAAGCATAGTTGTCCCATGTCACCTTCGACACCGGGTCGGGCATCTCATGGAGCCAGGGGTTGTTGGCGTGGCGCCCGTCGCCAAGGCCGACGCTTTCATACACCACAACCTCGAAATCCGTACCGCTCTGTTGAACCTCGGAGGCGGACTTGCCGACTTCCCTGCTCACGCTGCCCGCCTTGAGCGGGAACTCCTGCGGAACTGCGGCGGCGGCAGTCTTCGTAAACACACCGGTTGAGAGCGCTTTTTCCCACGACGCGCCACCGAGAATATTGGCCGTCCAGTTCGCCTTGACGATTTCGCGGTAGCCGCCGGCGGGGAGCGATTGCCCAGCCCATACCAGCAAGCTTTCCTGCCCGGCACGCGTGTCATGCAGCGGCATCACTGTGGGCTGCGAGAGCGAGAACAGGCCCTTCACCGGTTCGTAGTCGTTCCACGATTCGAGCCAGTGGTGATCGGGCGCGACGAAATTGCATTCGGCGGCCGTCTCATCCACGCGGTCGGCAATGGCGACGCGCGTCGCGACCTTCTTGAGCGCGTCGGAGAACTCCGCGGCGTTCGGCAGGTCGTAGACCGGGTTCGCGCCGTAGACGATCAGCGCGCCAACCTTGCCCGCCTTCATATCGGCGAGCAGGGCATCGACACCATCGTTGCGGCCAAGCTTCTGCTGCGACGGGGCCGCGAGGTTGATCGTCGCGCCGGCGGCGTAGTTGCCAAGCATGTCGTTGATCAGGTTCACCACGAGTTGGTGGTTCACGTCGTTGGAACCGCAGACGACGAGCGACTTGCCGCGGGCGCCCCAAAGCTCTTTCGCCGCACTCTCAATTTTTCTTTGTTCGAGCGAGAGTTTCGCGGGCGCATCGAAGGGGTCGGGGCTGCCTTTGATCTTCGCGATGGCTTGGGCGAGTTTGACGAGCGCAGCGCCACGCTCGGAATCGGCTAGACGCCAGCGCGCGTCAGCGTTGCTGCCGGTCATGGACATCGCCGCTTCGAACTGAACGTGACGGCTCATGGTCGTCTCGCCGTTTGTCAGTCTGCGGCGCGAGGCCCATGCATTCGAAAATTCCACCGGCGAAATCCATGTGCCGAGGAAATCCGCGCCAAAGCTGACGATCACGTCGGCCTTAGTAAAATCATAGTGCGGGATGACTTCCGTTCCGTGCGATACGCCGTGCGCTTTCGCAATGGCGTCGTTGGATACGGCGTCGTACATCACATGCTTGCTGCCCGGGAACGCGCTCAAAAACTGCGCGATCACCGAGAGTGTCGTCGGGCTGTTGATGGTGCCGCTCATGAGGCGGACGGAACCGGCGGGCGCAGCCTTCAACGCTGGCATCACCATGCGGTCGAACTGCTGCCAGGTCGAAACCGGAACCGTTTTTGTCTTGTCGCCTTCCTTAATATCTTCGAAGGCTGACTTGAAACCCTTGCCGCTGGCGAGAGGCCCGCGCAGGCGGTCCGGGTCATAGAGAGCCATCAGGCTTGCCTGCCCCTTGCCGCACAGGCCGCCGTTGGACAGCGGGTGATCGGGGTTGCCCTCGGCCTTGATGGGCCGGCCGTCGCGCACCTTCATCAGGACGCCGCAACCGGCGCTGCAGCAATTGCAGGTGGAGGCGTAGTTATACGTCAAGCCGGGCTTCGTCACTTTCGACGCTTCGAAGCGCGGAACCACATGCTCGACCGGCGCGCGGCAGCTCGCCACGATGGCGGCCATGGCGCCAAGACCGCTGAGCTTCAAGAACTCGCGGCGCGAGAATTCCGTGCGCTTCATCTCCTCGGCGATGTGCGCCGGAACGTCGTCCGTCGCGAGCGTCGAGGCATCAAGGTTGGTGCTACCCTTATCTATCATCGTCGACATTTCCCGCCGCTGGTTGAACCCTAGTGGTGACACGCGCCGCACGAATCGGTTGGCGCGCGGAAATCTTTGCCCGAATCCGGCTTCTGGCTTTCCGCGTTCTTCTGCCGGTGGCAGTCGAGGCAGAATCCCATGGAGTGTTCCTTGTCATGACGAAGCACCGCCATGGTCGCCACGTCGCCGTGACATTCGGTGCAGTCAATCCCCTTGGTCGTATGAGCCGAGTGATTGAAGCGCACGAAGTCGGGCAGGCGATGGACGCGAACCCAGCGGATCGGCTGGCCGTCATCGTAATACTGCACGACCTTCGCGATGTTCTTCGCGGTCGTGCTGTTCTGCACACCTTTCACGAGCTGCTGGTGGCAGTTCATGCACGTGCTGATCGACGGGATCGAAGCGTGGCGGCTTTCCATCACGCCCGAATGGCAATACTGGCAGGGGATATTCAATCCGCCGGCGTGCAGTTCATGTGAGAAGGGAATCGGCTGCTCAGGCGCATACCCTTGGTGATTTCCAGGGAAGCGCATCGCGCCGAAATCCACAAACAGCCCTACCGGAGCCATACACGCGAGGTAGACAGCCATCACCGTCCCCGGCCCCTTGGGGAGCTTGCCCTTGCTCATTCCGGCTGCAAAGAACAACGCGCCGCCGAGGCAGACGAGCAACACCACGATTCCAATCGGGAACTTCTCTTCGGCGCCGGACGCCGGAGCGGGTGCGCTTTCCGGAGTCGCCACAAGCAAGGGGTTCGCGGCGTTCTTGGTGGCAGCATCACTTCCGCTCGCGTATACATAATCAAGCGCGGCGCCAACTTCCTCGGCGCTCAAAACCGTTGCGAAGGGCTTCATGCCCTCGCCACCCTGAGGATTGTAGGTTTCATACAGCTCGCGCGCGTACTCGTCGGTTTCGCGCAGCGGAGCAGGATCCATAACGTAATTGACATACCATGCACGATCGTGCGGACGTTGATCGAGGCCCGCCAAGTCCGGGCCGGTCCGGTCGCCTTCGCCGATGCTGTGGCAAGCGATGCAGTGCTTGCCGAAAATTTCCGCGCCGCGCTCGATGTTGGCAGCGCCAGAAACAGGCGCGGCGGCGCAGACCGGCTGGCCAATCGCGAGAATGGCACATACTACGGCCAGATGAAGGAATACTGACACTCCCCACCGGTTTCTGATCAACACGCTGTGGCTCCCAATGCTTCTTCCCATGGCGCCGGCTCCCGGCGAATCCATGCTCTGTCGCGGATGCACTATCCGGCAGAGACCCACCAACATTCCAAACAATTTGGGCGTGTTGCCCGCATAAGGTGAGGAAGCCGTGTGCCTCGCTCACAGGAGATTCGCCAAAACGTAATGCCCCGTATGGCCAATCTCTGGCGCGACACTCTAACGACACTCCCTCAATCTTGGAAGTGGAATCTTCTCAACAGGTTATGGCGCATTTTGGCGACACTTACATTGCGCCCATTCGACAATCAACGGCGTAGCGCCCCGCGCCCTCGCGGGGCGTTTTCCCTTCATTAGATATTCTGCAGATCGGCAATTGAAACGCTTGAGCGAGCCGATGGCTCTTCGAATCACGACCGCGCGCGCTCCACGAATACCGGGCATTCCACCAGGCGCAACAACCGGTCCGCTACACTGCCAAGGATCAGCCGTGAGATCTCGCCGCGCCCGTGACTGCCGATCACCACGAGGTCGCACTTCGCCTTCTGGACATATGCGGCCATGGCGTCGGCGGGTTCGCCGTCCAATACCGCGGTTTTGATCTTGAGATTCGACTTGTCCCACGAGGCAAGCTCCGCGAGTTTGTCCTTGGTCAGCTTTTCCGCCTGACGGTTCGCTTCCTTCTGCATTTTCGGCGGCAGGATGCCGAGCACGTCCCGTTCGACAGCGTGGACGATATGCACCTCCGCCTTATATTCGCGGGCAAGTTCCATAGCCCGGCCAAGGCCCACATCCGCCGTGGTGGAGAAATCCGTCGGAACGGCAATACGCTTGAACCCTTTCTCCGCTTTGAACTTCGGGCTTGCCGGCGCGCGCATGACGAGCACCGGACAACGCGCAGAGTGAAGAAGCCGGTCAGCGACGGAGCCGAGGAAGAAACGGGCGACGCTCTTTCTCGCGTGGCTTGCCATCACGATCAGATCGGCTTTGATCTTGGCGGCGTATGCGGTGATCTCGCTTCCGATATCCCCTTGCAGGAGGACCGGAACCGTCATGATCTTTTTCGCTGCCGCGGGAAGTTTTAGATGCTGTAAACGTTTGGCGGCGCTCCGCATCATTTCCGCGGTAAGGTCGGCGTAAGGATAGCCCGCGTACATATAGGCTGACACGTCCACCACGTGGATGATATGCAACTCGGCCCGGTGCTTCGCGGCGAACGCGGCGGCCGTTTTCAATGCGGCGTCAGCAGTCGGCGAGAAATCGGTCGGGAAAATGATTCGTTGAAAGCGGCTTTTCATGGCGGCCCCCTCGTCCTGGGTGTGGCGGAATCCCCTTTGTCCGACGTGGAGTTTCGCCGGAACACGCCCCACTCGCAACCCCGAATTTAGGAAGAAACCGACAAGGCTCCGGACGTGCCTTCGATCAGGATACAGCAATGCACGGCGATCGCGTCGCCCCGGCCAACCGCGTCCATGCCCTCCATGGTCTTCGCTTTAACATTGACGCATCGCACGGGAATCCCGGCGCATTTCGCGATCGACTCTTGCATCGCTTTTTTGTGAGGCGAGAGTTTCGGCGCTTCCGCCATCACCGTCGCGTCGATGTTCACCACCGTCCAACGCGCGTTCGAGAGCAGCTTGACCGTGTGGCGCACCAACTCGCGGCTATCGGCATTTTTGTAGCGCGGGTCGGTATCAGGAAAGTGCTCGCCGATGTCACCCATCCCGGCGGCGCCAAGCAAGGCGTCGACGATCGCATGAAGCAGAGGATCGGCGTCGGAGTGACCATCACACCCCTTGTTAAATGGAATAGTCACGCCGCCGATCACGCAGGGCCGCCCCTCCACCAGGCGGTGAATGTCGAAGCCTTGTCCTACCCGTAGCGTCGTCATGGTTGGCAATGATCGGGCCTAGCGGTCGTTGACAGTTGTCTTTCGGGGTGGATTCTCTCGCGACCAACGGAAGCGTCAAAAAACTTTGGCAATCAGAACCCCCAAATAAAGGTGGCGCGAGCCACCTAGCGTCCCTGCCGGGGCTTTCCGGTTTCATCCAGTTCGGCATCGACCTTGATCGAGGTCACGGCCTCGATCGCCTCGAGCTTCGCGCCGCTACACTTGGGGCAATCGATGCCCATACCCGTTTTGTACCCGAGCACATTGAACTTCGAGAAGCAGTTCGAACAGCCGAGGATCGATATATTTTGCGAGCGAAGCAGGTTATGCACCTGATCGACCGTCATGAAACCCTTGCTGACCAGCACTTCGCCGAGGCGGAAAAACAGGTTGAAGCGTTCGAGTTTCGCCTGTTCCTCGATCGCTTCGTGCACCTGGTCATCGGTGCAAAGCCCGCGCTGCACGGCGAGCTCGCCAAGCGTCATGCCGAGCTTGCGCACGGCAGGGCTCATCTCGGCGCGGGCGCGGTTCTCGCGCTGGATCGCGAGCACCGTCATCAACTCCTCTTCCGTCAACAATTCCATGCGCACCATGATCCGGCCAAGGTGCGGCACCGGGCTTTCAAGCCCGTCGCGCGTGATGTTGCGCTGCTCCACAAGGCCGCTTTGAAGCTGCTCCTCGGTGATGAATCCGCAGGAAACGGCGATCTTTCCGAATAACAACTCGATAGTCTGATCTGTCATGTCGTCCCTACATTCAACGTGCCGGTAGCGATGCCGTTTTCCGGACGGGAGAGTATACATGGAAAGGTAGTCCTCCGCGATGATTTGGACGCTTTACGCTCGAACAAACCAGCCTATCATTGATACGGGGAACCATGGACGACGTCGATCTGAGCGAATTGCACGCGCCGAAGGAGCCAAAGCAGGACGGCCCCGTCAGCACCCGCACCAAAGTCGTGCGCGCGGGAACCGACAAGCATCCCAAGCGGCGCACACTCGCCGACACCATCAAAAACCTGCTGATGAGTGGCGAATTCATCGTCGCCGACGACCCGAATTACACGCGGCGCATGGTGTCGAGGCTCTGCTATCTGCTTGCGCTTCTCGCGGGCGCGGCGTTCATTACCGTATTCATCATCAAACTGGTGGATGCCCATGTTTGACGGCAAGTTCATGATCGGTATTTCGCTCGTGCTGGTCGGCGGGGTCGTGATCGCCGGGTTCGTGTTGAGCTGGATGGCGGAAGCGATCCTGATCGCGCTCGCTGCAGCCGCGATCTACGCCGGGATGCGCATCATGACGCACTCGATCCGCGAGCGTAAAGACGGCGAAAAGAAGCCGTAAAGTCTCCACCGCAGAGCACGAAGATTTAAAGATATTGAGCCGCAGATGAACGCAAATAAACGCGGATAAGAAAGACCATCACGAAAATTTGAAAGAATGAAGGCACGAAAGGAGCCATGACGATGCAACTTCTGCATGATTCTGTCTTTTTCGTGGTTTCTCCATTTCGTGTTTTCATAGTTCTCTTTGTCCGCGTTCATTTGCGTTCATCCGCGGCTCAATTTTCTTTTCTTCCCTCATGATCTCAGCGGTGAAGTCTCTTATACCGATCCTAAGAAAGAATACGGTTTTACAATCGTCATGCCGACGAAAGTCGGCATCCAGAACCCATGAAAAGACAAAGAGTTAAGATGAATTCCGGCTTTCGCCGGAATGACGATAGGATCCGATTTCTCTTTTGGAGTTGGTATTACTCCGCGACGATCGAGAAGCCGCCGAATTCGCCCGTCGCGTCCTCGCGGCGGATATCCTCCTCGGTGATGTTGCGGCGCTTGGCCTCGCGGATGCCTTCAAGCAACGATTGAATGTCGCCCGGCTCGCCTTCCGCCACCATCTCCACCCGTCCATCCGGCAAATTCCGCACCCAGCCCGACACGGAATAACGACGCGCGATCTCCTGCGCGGTGCCGCGGAAATAGACGCCCTGGACGACGCCCGAATAGAACACATGCGCGCGCTCAAGCATGTTTGTCCCGCCTTATGACTTGAACATACACCTTCGGCCATACCTCGGCAAAAAAGCGGCGAGTGTCCGCGAATGCCGGCTCCAGCGTGGCGATGTCGCTTACAGCAAGCCAGCGGTAGCCGCTCACCTCGGCGGGATCGGGCGTGATGTTGACCGCGCCTACGGGACGGGCGAGGAACCAGTGCATGGTATAGTGCTTGCCGATAGTCTCGGATTGCCAGATTTTGCCGAGCACCTCGATCTCCAGCCCGACTTCCTCACGCGCCTCGCGGATGCATGTCGCGGGAAAACGCTTGCCGTCGCTTTCCTCGCACGCGCCGGTGACCGGATTCCAGTAGCCGGGATAGCTGTCATGTGCCGGGCGCTGAACGAAAAGAATGCGACCATCGTCGCGCTCGATCACAACGACGACGGCGTCAGGCAATGGTGAGGCAGACGTCATAACGCACCCTGCCGGCAGCCTATGCTGCGCCCGGCATATCATCCACTATAATGGGACTTTCCGGTTAACTCGCCGTCATAATCGCCGTCTTGCGGCTGTCGCTTGGCGCGGCCGGGGCGCCGTCACCGATAGGTTTGCCGTCGGCGTCGAGGTCGAATGGCGGAGCGACCGCGCGGACGATCTGCGTCGTCTTGTGATTGTCCTTTTGTAAATCGACAATTTCGGTATCGCGCAGCGGCTTACGCTCGGCATCAAGTTCGATCTGGATCACTGGGCGCGTGTAGAGCGTTCCCGCCGAGTCGAGCACGCGGCCATAGCGCCCGTCGGAAAGTTGCACGCCCGACGCGATCGGGAAGAGCGCCAAGGTCTCGAGCAGTGCCTTCACCGGCATGGCGTCGAAGCGCTTGGTATGTACCTGCTTGAGCACTTCTTCCATCGCTTTGTAGGGGTGCTTTCCCGGGCGGTATGGACGCTCGCGCATGAGCGCATCGTAGCTCGCGGCAACCATCACGATCTTCGCGAAGGGATGAATCGACTTCGCGAACAGTTTGCGCGGATAGCCCGACCCGTCCATGCGCTCGCACACCTGGTACATGACGATCGGAGTGGTGCGCGGCAGTCCGCGGATCAGCTCGCACATCTCAAGGCTATAGGCAGGGTACGTCTCGATCGTCTTGCGTTCGCCGGGAGTAAGCGGATCGCGTTTCTCGCGTACATCGAAAGGCACCTTCAGCATCCCGATCTGATGCAGCAGCGCGGCATAGCCCAACTCGTACAGTTCGTGCATGGCATAGTTCATGCGCCCGCCGATATTGATGGCGAGGATCAGCGTCGAGAGCCCGTGCGATGGGATGTAATGCTTCTCCTCGTCCGGCGCGATGATGTGCAGGCGATGGAAGCGGTCAGAAACGATGCGCTCGACCACGTCGCGGATCAGCTTGCCGAGTTTCTTGCCGTCGATGGGCGCGTTCTGCTTGGCCGCGTCAAACACATCGACCGCTTCCTTGAGCAATTGGCGGCGCGCGCCGAGCACGCGCTCGCGGTCGTCATCGCTCTCGGGCCGGTCGAGGCGCGGGGGCTCGATCTTCGCGCGCGTGGCCGGGTCGGTGGCAATGGGACGGCTCGACTCGTTCTCCTCGATCGCGCTGAAAACCTTGTAATTCACCTTGGTGTCGGCAACGACGAGGCGGTCGGGATGCACCTCAACTTTGGAGAATTCCTTGCCAATGGCGACCTGACTTTCGCGCGTGGCGATGTCCTGCAAAATGCGCTTGAGCTTCGCGTAGGCGAGAACGAGCTTTGCGTCAAAATCCCTGCGCAGCGTGACGGTCTTAACGCCCTGACGGATCAGCGTGCTCGTGTGATCGGGGGATACCGGTTTGCCCTGCTGAATCAACAAGCGGCCGCCGTCGTCATGCACCGGCTCGGCGAGAACATAAGCCTTGTCGATCGTCGCGAGCTCACGGATCTCGTAAGCGAGGCGGTTGCGGCACTCGCCATCGGTCTCTCCGCCGTTCGCCATAAACACACCGCTCACACCGCACGCTTTGGCAGCCTGCAAACGCTCGTCGGTCCAGCGGATACCGCCCGATGCAAGAATCTCGCCATTGACAGCGAAAATGGCGCGAGGCAGAGGTGTGTTTAACGGAAGCTTGTCAACGGCCACCAATTCAGGCATTTCAATCCCCCAGAGCGAGGTTTAACAGTGTGGCGAAAGTCACGCAACGGGATTGTAAGAAATCCGACATCGATTCACCAATACGAATATTCCATATAATCTATAAATTCTATGGGTTGATGATTCGCTGGAATAGCTCGGCGTGGAAGATTCAAAGGTGTACGGAAACAATTTAGGACAACTCTACTTGCCCTTGGCAAATTCATTGTAAAGGGCAACAGCCTCGGAGCAACGGCCCCCGAGTTCAACGTAGTAACGTTTCAAGACGTCGGCCAAAAACTGGCGTGAACGGGCTTTCTCTTCATCCGTACTCGATGCTTGATACTGCATGTGCCGGAGCGAAATGCCGGAAAGCAAAAGCAAGTCGGCGTCTCGGGCCAGTTGGTTCGCGGCGAGCAAGGACTCCAGATCGGCGGTCAAAACGGCACGTTGCCTTTCGTCGTACAACTCCAGAACCTTCGACGCCCCCCGCGCCGAAATCAGATCCGACAGAATGAGCGCGAGTTGAAAAGCCGTACCCGCGTCGGCCTTGCTCTCAGGCAATACTTTGTATTCATGGGTCAGCGCTTGAAGCCAATGCTCGAGCACGTAGTCCGTGATGTTCGGGTTGGCGAGCCAGGCGCGCTCGATCACGATTGCGGCGTTGTGAAACTGCCGCGCGAGTTGTTCCTTCGGCCAGTCGCGGCTATGCCCCATCGCTTGCTGCAGCATGGCGCGGCCCACCTGATACAGCGCGGTGTTCGACCATGGACAAAGGTCGGCGCCCTCCTGCGCGACGCGCACCGCCTCGTCACCGCCGTAAAGACTGAGCATGAGGTTGCTGGCGAGCGCGATGTGATAGCGGCCGTCGCGAGGATAGAGACGCACGCTCTCTCGGTCGCGAACCTCGGTTGTCGGGGCTTTTTGGCCAATGGAGCGCAAGTATTCAGGTTCAAGCTCGCGGAGTTGATTATACGCCGCCATGTTGAGACGGTCCTGATCGACGAGTTGTTTGGCGATTGTGTATCCCTCTTCCATATTACTGCGGCTCATGGCGGCAGCGCGCGCATACAGGTTCAGGATACGCGGATGATTCCCGCCCCTTTTCCGGTAGTCGTCGACAACCCGGAAAACTTCATTGATGAGATCGCGCTGTGAAGTATCGATATACGCCTGCCAGCGATAGTAGAGCGGAAGCTCGAAATCCGGGGCGTCTTTCTGAAGTTCCGCCAACTGCTCGTCCATGACCATGACGTTCTTGTTTCGAAGCGATTCCATGAACGCGGCGTATCGCATCGCGATATCGTCGGAAACGTCAAAGACCTTATCGGTATGAATACGGTAGCCGCTCAGTATTTGGGCCACGGCTGCGATGTCGCGGGTGAGCGTGCGCGCCGCGTCGTTCGCGGGCCATTGACGTTCGACAGGGGTGGAATACGCCTTATCGCCGGGATCGAAACGCGCGCCAAGAACCCGCCATCCCCCACCACCCGGCGTAAATTCAACGACGATCACATGACGCGCGCCGCTTCCGGTGAGAATCGTCGACATTCCGCCAACTTCAAGCGGGAAGCGGCAACGCGGCAGCATCAGGTCGGCCGCCCGGTTCGACTCCGACTCCAGCGCGCGGTTCCGGTCGGTCAGGTCGGAGCCGATGGACGTGACAACCCTTGGAAGCCAGCGCTTGTCTTCCGGTAATTCGGCGCCGGGGATGGCCGTCGGGTGGCCGCCGGGATAGGCAGCGAGGATGACAATACTGTGAGTAACATCGGCGGTGGCCTGATCCTTTAGCTCGGGCAGCTCATCACCCCAAAAATCGAAGAACGACCCGGCCCACCAGCCGAGGGCGGCCATTACGATCATTGAGACTACAAAGAGGGCTACCGTTGAGACGATCACATACAAAGTGGTGCGCTGGCGTCTGATCTGGCCGTCAACGAAAGCCTTG
>JABWBM010000112.1 GCA_013360495.1 Planctomycetaceae bacterium | reverse complement strand
CTCGTTGAATATGTTCAATGGTATTATTTCCAAACTCCACAAGTCGTCGTGCAGCTTCCGCGCTGCCAAGCCCCAGCGGGTAAGAATGCAGGATGTTCATCGCTTCGGCAGCCGTTACGGTATGAATGGAAGAACGAGAGGTATCGCTTGTTTTCCGCGGATGGCGGATTTCCTGGCGGCGTAGCGGTGCGCTTTTTTTATATAAACGCCCCACGGAGCGTTTTTGTTTTTGTTTTTTTTCCGACATGTTTCCCCAACCACACATTGTTTTTATACACTCTACGGTTTTAAACATACAATCTCTTGTGCAGATGAACAAACAAGAAATCAGGTTTTGTGAGGCTTTCAGCTTATTTATTCGCCAGTCTCCCATAAAAAATCTCTAATGGATGTACTTTGTCTCGACTATTCTCCTTAATTTGTTGGGTTTAATCACAGATTTTTTTGCAGGTAAGCCCAAAATTTGACGTTATATTATGAGATCACTACGCATCAGCCCTTTCACCCGTTTTTCCGTCGGTATTACTCTGGTGATCGTGGCGTTAGCTCTATCACTTGGATTTTTTTCGTTTTATATCGCCACACGGAGCGCCACAACACCTAATGAAGAATATAGCGTTGATGGGATTTCCGACGTTATGACCATACACCGCAATGAGTATGGCATCCCGCACATCGTTGCTGCAAGCGACATGGATGCTTTTTTTGGTATTGGTTATGCTCATGCACAAGATAGACTCTGGCAGATGGATTTAGCGCGGCGCTTCGGGCGGGGTACACTATCAGAAATTTTTGGGCGTACCACGCTGGAATACGATATTTTTATGCGCCACGTGGGCTTACACCATATTGCCCGGCGGCTGCGCCATCAGGACGATTTCCCCCGTGTCGATGCCGGGACTCAAGCGATGAATGGTCACGCCGAGACGCTCGGGGTGGTCTTCGTAGAGCGCCCAAAACGACGAGCACACACCGCGATAATACTGCGTCAGGCCGGTGTGAATGTTGTAGTTGTCCTTTGGCAACGCTTCCAGAAGCGGTTTGCGAAGGAGCGAAGTTCCATAGACCGCGACAGCGTCGGGCTGATGTTTGCGAAGAAAGGCAACGACCTCGTCGCCGTTGATATCTCCTACCATCAGGGCTTCTGGAAAAGTCCCTTTTCCCGTTTCTTCGCTGCCGCGGATACATCCGCGTAGCAATCTGCGATACACCCGATGGCCGAGTTGACCCAGCACCGTCCACGTCCCGAGGCGGCGCAAACGGGTCGTCAGCATGTTCATCCGAACTTGCAATGAGCGGCGCTCGAATACGACGCCAACGACGTTCGCGCCTTGAGCGCACCGCCGCGCAAACGCCGCATGTTCGACGCCGAAGAGCAGCACCACCCGCTTGCTCATGCCATCCCGCCTATCGCTTGCGGTGCAGCATGCTGCGCTTCACCCAAAGCCCCATCCCCCATCAGCCGAAGCGCCACATCGGCCATGCCCAAAGCTTCTATGCGTTTCGCGTCGCGCTCTTCCACGACCAGTTGCAGTATCGTCTCCAGCACGCCAAGCATGCGCTCGGGATGGAGATAGAAATTATGTGGGTGCGCCCAGAGGTGCATCAGCCCGCCATGTTCGCACGCATCCCGAATACCCGCTCGCGCCTTGGCGAGCCGCGAGCGCGACGGGATCAATCCGCGTGACCCATCGAAGGGCATCAGGAACATCGTCGCCGGAACATTGATCAAGCCGCTCGGATGGCGCTCACACGAAGCCGCCGGCGGCGGGACCGCGAGCAATTGATCGAGCCAGCGCCCCATGCGCTTCGCCTGCGCCGGATAACGGTCATACCACTGGCGCGGGGAACCTCGATAGCACAGGTATCCCGCGTTCTTAAGAACGTAGTGGTAACCTTCAATATTGTAAGGGAAAATAAAACTCTTCGGCACGATGCCGAAATTGTGCGCCGCAGCCCGCGCCGCGCGGAGTTCGTTGACAATCGCCTCGACCGGCGTGCGTCGTTCATCGAAGGCGAGATGCGTGAACGAGTGGCTCGCGAGCTCCTGCTTCGTGCGGCACATCAGGATACGCTCGATCAGGTCCGCGCCGAACCAGTCGGGCGCCTCAGTGACGCCGCCACACGGGGTATCGCGGAACCAGCCGCCGGGATCGACATTTTCGGGACGCGGAAGCTGCAACGTGCTCATGGGTGGGCGGGTTTCAGCGCTTGAAAGCATCAGATGACCGACGACAGCCCATGTGGCGGGTACGCGATAGCGATCGAAAAGCGTACAGAGCCGGTCGATCACATCACGCGCATGGACAAAACGCCTGCGATAATCGGTAAAGTACGGCTCGTTGCGTACTCCCCACGCAAGCTCAGTGTCGAGCGAGAGGCAAAACATTCCTTGAGAAACAGGCGATGATCGTGCCATCGGGTTTAAGCCTACGGAGGCCTCCAGAATTCGCAACGACTCTATGAAGGAACTGGAGTATTCCAGTCCGAAATACTAGCATAGCCTCAAGAAGAACACTATTCGATCGTATCGCAGGAGACTTCATGTACCCCGAAGAAATGACCAAGCCCATGCGTCTTGAACTCGTAGAGTCCGGCGTAACCGAACTTGTTACGGCTGCCGACGTGGCTCGCGAATTGGACAATGCAAAAGGCACCGCCGTCGTCCTGATCAACTCCGTGTGCGGCTGCGCCGCTGGCGCTGCGCGCCCCGGATATTTGATGGCGAAAGAAGCACTCGAGGCTCAGCCCGACAGGTGGTTGACGGCGTTTGCCGGCGTCCATAAGGAAGCGGTCGACGCCGTACGCGCCCGCGTGCCTGCGCCGCCAAGCTCGCCCTGCATCGTGCTCTTTAAGGATGGCAAGCCGGTGACGATGATGCACCGCTCGGATATCGAAGTGCGCAACGCCCAAGGTGTAGCAGGCGTGCTCGAAGCGATGTTCCGCGAGTTCTGTCGCGTCGAAGCGAAATCGTGAGGGTAGGAACGCGACGGGTAGTTTGCCCAATCAAGATCGTTTTGTCCCGATGTGAACCGAGACCAGCCCGAAGGTAAGCAGGCGGAAGCGCACGTCCTTTAAGCCGCGCGCTTCCATGATCGCTTTCAATTCATCGGGCCCGGGAAAGAGCGCGATGCTATCGGGCAAATAGCTGTAGGCCTTTTCTTTCGATCGTGACAGCACATGCCCGATGCGCGGCAGCATCCGCGTCAGATACCAGCGGCACAGACGCTGCATCAGCCGTCCCTTGGGTTGCGTGAATTCGAGAATCACTACCTGTCCGCCTGGTTTGAGCACACGCGTCATCTCAGCTATGCCAGCACTCACGTCCTGAACGTTGCGGATCCCGAACGCGACCGAACACACGTCGAAATGGTTTGACGGGAACGGCAATTGGAGTGTGTCGGCTGCGAGCCACGCAATACCCGCGCGAACCCGTTCGCTCTTGGGACGAGCAATAGCGAGCATCTCGGGCGTGAAGTCCGCGCCGGAAATCGTTGCGGGCTGACCTCCACTTTTGATGCCGCCGGCATAATAGGCGAGTGCCATATCGCCGGTACCACAACACACGTCAAGGATGCGCGCGCCGGCAGGAACCGTCGTCATTTTCACAGCAATGCGCCGCCAGGCCTTGTCCCGGTTGAACGAGAGAATGTGATTGAGGCGGTCATAGCAGTGCGCGATGCCCGCGAACATCGTACGTACCGCGCGGCCCTTCTCCGGGTCGCGGTAATCCACGCTCGATTCGCGTAATAATCCCGGCTCTTGTTCTGTGAGCTGCGACATAGACTCTCTTAGACTTTTTCTCCGCAGAAGCGCAGAGAAAAGATCGAGAATTTAGCCACAGATGAACACAAATAAACGCGGTTAAGAAATTTCATCACGATTTTTCGAAAGTAATGAAAGCACGAAAGAAGCCCTGATGACGTAACTTCAGCATTATCTTGTCCGTTTCGTGGTTTCCCCATTTCGTGTTTTCACCGTCCTCTATATCCGCGTTCATTCGCGTTCATCCGCGGCTAAAATTCCTTCTCCGCGTTCTTTGCGGTGAATATTCTTTACGCGCCGATCTCAAGCCGGTCGGCATTGTAGTCGTCGAGTTCCTTGATCTTGTAAATCTTGTCCATGGTCTTGCGGAAGTCGTATTCCAAACGCACCCAGCGGTATGTGTCGCCGTCCCACAGCACATAACACGCACGCGGGTCCCCGTCGCGAGGCTGTCCCACCGCGCCGTCATTGAGGATGTACTTCTTGCCCGGCTCAGGGCAAAACTCATAGTTGAGGTCTTTGTCGCTCTTATAGATGTAGCGAAAGCCCGTTGGCGCAGCGCTATCTGGAATTTGCTCTATCACACAGGGAATATGCGTATGCGCGACACAGAGAACCGAGTCGAACTTCGCACAAATCTCCTTCATTTTGTTCTCGTTACGTCCGAGATTTGCGTCTTCGACGTCGCCGCGCAGGATGTATTCGGTCGTCGGCTGGCGGGGTGATCCATGGACAAACATCACCCCCTCTTCGCGGTGCGTGATTTTCAAGTCCTTCAAAAACTGTATGCGCTTTTTGTTGGCAAAGCTGAGCAGGCCTGGCTCGAGCTTGTGTTTCGTCCAGCGTATGGCGGTCAACGCGCGGATATTGAACCCCATCGGTTCGAATACCACCGCCTCGTCGTGATTGCCCATGAGATTGGTGCGAAAATTCATCGCAATGTCGACACACTCTACCGGATCGGGGCCGTAACCCACGATGTCGCCAAGGCAGATGATGTTCTCGTCGCTAATACCGTGGCTGCGAATATCCTTCATCACCGCGTCGATCGCGGCGATATTGGCGTGAATATCTGACAAGATCGCTTTCATCCGAGTAGTTCCAGTGGCGACGAAACGCTGCCGGGCAGCGACATGCGTTCATCCTTCGCAGCCTCGCTTGCCCGGGCCAGCCAGCGTTCCATCTCCGCCCGGTCATAGAACACCGCTTCGAGCGTCAGCCCGTTAGCGGGGAGGTTCGCCCCGGCCTCCCTCCGGTCGCGGGAAACGAGGATTTTTTCGACGTCAGTCTGGGTCAATTTCCCGAGTCCGGCGTCGATCAACGTCCCAACGACACCCCTCACCATACCACGGAGGAAGCCATCGCCAAAAACAAGAAATGTCAGAAGATGGCCGCGTTGGAGGATTTCTATTGCATGGAGCGTGCGCACATTGCCCTCGGGTTTATCCGGGCGCTCGGGGTCGGGCTGCGAGGTAAGCTTGTTCGGATAGTCGGAGAGCAACGTAGCAAACGCGCTGAAATCATGCTCCCCCACCAGCGGCTTCGCGGCGTCGCGCATGGCGGCAACATCCAATTCTCTCGGGCAAAACCATGCGTTACGTTCAGCAAGCGGGCTGCGGTGCCGCGCGTTATGAACCCGGTAAGCATAGCACTTTCCTAAAGCTCGATGGCGGCAATGAAAATCCGCAGCGACTTCTTCCAGCGCTATCAACGACACGTCCGACGGCAGACGCACGTCGATAGCGCGGCGCAACTCTTCGCCACGCAGACGGGTTTCAATATCCACATGGGCGGCAGTCCTGCGCGCATGAACGCCTGCATCCGTGCGAGACGCCCCCACCACTGATACCGGAGCGCCAACAAGATCAGCAATGGCCTTTTCGATGGCTGCTTGAATCGTGGTATGGGCGTTGTTTTGCCGCTGCCAGCCGTAAGAGTTGGTGCCATCGTATTGAAGGGTAAGGAAAAAACGCGCCATGCCATATACCGTTCGGAAATTTCTCTTCCCTTCGGCCACCGCCACGAATTGGCGCGGGACTCAAAGCCGGAGAAATCATATCATACCATAGAGCGCCAAATGGGGCCGAAAAAGAGAAGTCTTCGGCTGGATTTCGCAACTACCGTTTTTACGAGTGCAAGCACCGTCAGACACAACTCGCAACTTGGCCACTTGTGTCCATGGATAGCCGGAGCAAAAATCAATCTGCTGGACTCGGTCAGGCGCTCGAAAAAGGACGATTTAAGAAATGACACATATTCTTAAATGCTTCGTGGTACTCTCTTGCGGTCTTGTCGCTTCGTGTACCGGCAACCGGGTTGAACATGAAGCACAAGCGCTGCAGGTCGTGCGCGACTACTACACCGCGATTCAGTCGGCGCGCTTTCTTGATGCGCGAAAGATGTATGACGATTCGTTCTGGCCACGACAGCCCCCTTCTATTCAAACAGAAGAAGGATGGCTTCAATTTCATAAGGACGCCGCATCCAAAGGCGCTACAAAATTCACGTACGATCTCGCCGTTGTTCCGGACAAACGGCCAAGCTCCGGCAACACTCGCATCGTCGTCAACGCAAGTGTCAAATACGACCCCTCCACCGAGTGGGCCAAAGGAATTCGCGAGAAGCTTGGCGGCGATGATTCATCAGTTCCTCCACAAGCTATGCAATTCGTGATCGGAAAAATCGGCAGCGAATGGCGTATTCTATTCTACGGGTTTGAGCGCGATTATTCCGGCTACGCGAGGTAGTGCCCGTGCCGGACGCCCGCGATATTGTTCCGAATCAACATCCCCGCGACCTGCGGCTTGTTCCGCCAGGAAGCAAAAGTTACGCCAACCGCGCGCTCATCCTCGCCGTCTATAGCAGGCGAACCTGCACGTTCCACAATCTTTCTCCCAGCGACGACACGCGCCACCTGCTTGAGGCGCTTGAAACGATGGGGTACTCCATAAGGCAGCACGACGGCGCCACAACGCTTTCCGGTTCTCCCCAAGCCACGATAAAGGAAACGCGCTTGAACGCCGGAACCGGTGGAACCACCGCTCGATTCCTGCTTCCGCTCCTTGCCAATACCCCGGGGAGGTGGCTGCTTGACGCCGACGAACAACTGCGCCGGCGTCCGATGGCCCCGCTGATCGTAGCTTTGCGTCAAATGGGCGCATCGATCGAGGATGTGGGCAAGCCCGGACATCTGCCTCTTCGTATCGCCGGAACAAAGCTGCGCGGCGCTCGTATCACCCTCGACGCCGGCGGATCGAGTCAATTCTTGAGCGCGTTGTTGCTGCTCGCGCCCACGCTTCCCGGCGAGTTGGTCATCCAGCTCGACGGTGATCTTGCAAGTGCGCCATATGTCGCGATTACGATCGACGTGCTCCGTGCGTTTCACGCGCCAACTCCCGCCATTGATAAAAACCTCATCAGCGCGAAGCCCGCCAAGACCTTTGGCATTGAGCGCTTTCAGATCCCCCCTGATGCCAGTGGCGCCACCTATCTCTGGGCAGCCGCCGCCATAACCCGTAGCCGTTGCGTTATCCCCGGCTTGGGACTCGACAGCCCACAAGGCGATTGCCGTTTCGCCACGGTACTCGAA
The DNA here is from genome assembly GCA_013360495.1 of Planctomycetaceae bacterium. Classification (GTDB taxonomy): domain Bacteria; phylum Planctomycetota; class UBA8742; order UBA2392; family JABWBM01; genus JABWBM01. Next base: position 4,164 of record JABWBM010000112.1, on the reverse strand, counting down.
GCCATGGGATGTAGAGTGGTCGACAGTCACGACGGCCTTGGCATCGATGCCCGGCAGGTGTCGCGTCTACGCGCCGGCGCATTCGATATGAAAGATATGCCGGACGCGGCGCCAACTCTCGCAGTCGTTGCTCTCTTCGCCGATGGCGTCTCCCGCATCGATGGCCTTGCGACGCTTCGTCATAAAGAGAGCGACCGGGTGGCGGCGCTGGCGATGGAGTTGGCCCGCCTTGGGGCCAAGGTTCGCCATGGCGACGACTGGCTGGAAATTGAAGGTTCGGACAATCTTAAGGGCTGTAGCCTTGACACCTATGACGACCACCGCATGGCTATGGTACTCGCGCTTGCCGGACTCAAAGTATCGGGCATCGCCATCAACAACCCCGGCTGTGTTTCAAAATCGTATCCTTCATATTGGCAGGACTTCGCGCGCTTTGAGCATTGATGCTCGAAACAGCCGTTTTCGCTGGTTTGTGCTGCTCACGCGCGATGTCATAATGCGCCGACTATGGGAATCAAAGGCGAACATTTGGCTCCACGTTTATGTGAGTTCATCGCAGGACGCTTCAACTCCGGAAACGCCGTGTCCCCCAACAAGTCGCTTTTTTACAGCGGCATGATCGACTCGCTCGGAATTGCCGAGATCGCGAGCTTTCTTACGAAAGAAAGGGGAAAAGTATTGGAACCGACGACGATCGTGGAAAACGACCTCGACACCGTCGAACTCCTGGTGAATTGGGTGTGCCGTGATTAATCCAAAGTTATTCATCGACGAGGAAGCCGCCGACCTGAAATGTCAGGGCGCCAATTTCGTCTATGATGCGCGCACCATCCGCGTGTTCGTCAAGGGGCCTGACACGGGGATCAACAAAGATACCGGCATCTTCGTTCTCCTCCATGGCGTCGGCGGGCGGCAAAACGACATCTCGTGGAAAGTTCTGCGCAAGAATCTCGCCAACCGCTACAACGCTCTCGTCATCGGCGTCAACTTTATCGGCACCGAATGTATGGCGCGAGATACGGACTACGTCCTCAAACAGTTTCACTTTCTCGGCCAAGCCATCGGCCCCTCCTGCAAGGGGATGGGCACTGCCGAAAAACCTCATCGCCTCGCGATGCCGTCGCCGCAGTTTTACTTTTTCGAAAATCGCGTCGCCGCGGAGCAAGCGTCTCTGCTCTTTCCCCAAGAGTTTTGGGACTGGGGTGGATTTCAGGCGCTTGACGTGTTGCAGGGACTCCAATGGACGATGAGCCGTGTGGTAGAGGCTGGGCTGCCTCTCGACCGGCAGCGCTGCATCCTGATCTCGCGTTCGGCAGGGGCGCAGGCGGCCGCCATGTGTCTGAAACTCGCGCCCGCCACGTTCAGCGGATACCTTGACTTTGGCGGCGCGGTCTGCGGCGCCCACAATACTGAATCGTTCGCGGCCATCATGCTCGACCCGTTTTCGCACGCCCTTGGTGTGGATAACCGTTTTTTTTCAGGGCTCATCAAAGAACACCATCTCCAACTCGGCGTTTCGCGACGCAGCCCGGTGGGATTCCGGAGCTTCGATGTCGGGATTCTCCCTTCGCTCGTGGATGAGGTTGTGATTCGCAACACCAGCGAACCTGCGCACGCGACGCCGGAGAAATTCAAAGGCTTACGCATGTTCTGCCTGCAGGGGTGCGACGACGCGATCTTCCCGCCGCAAGGGAAAGAGGCGTTGTTCGACTTCTTCCGCCAGCGCGGCGCTACCGGCAAGGTTCGCGCGATCACGCAGGCCGATGTTGACGACAAACTCATTCTTGGAACCGAACATATCTTTATAAAAGACTTTGAAGCAGTGGTGCATGCCTTTGCCGGAGACTTCTTGCGCATCCGTCGCGAGGCTCCCCGCGAGCCGGATCTCTTGCCAGATCAGCCCTTGGTGTTCCCGTCGATCAACGGCTTTTGGCGCTTTCAACTGAGCCCAAAACCGACGGTTGACTTCATTCGCCAACACACGACCGGTCAGGCGCCATGAACGAAGCGATATACCACGTCCTCGCCCGTTTTCGTGCCACGCTCGATGCCGGTCCAGATCGCATGATTCTGCGCTATGTGGATAAGAACATGGCGCCGCATGAGCGAAGCTGGGCGCGGCTTCTGGGCGAGGCGGCTTCAAGCGCGAAACAGCTCGCGGATTCCGGGGTGAAGCGCGGCGACATCCTGCCGGTGATGCGACCCATGGGCATCGAACTGATCCGGGATTTTCTCGGTGCGATTCTGCTCGGCGCTGTTCCTTGTGTGCTTGCGCCGCCCAACCGCAAGATGAGTCATGACGTCTTCTTGCGAAAGCTGCTGGGCATGATCGGCGCAAAGGATCTGCGCGCCTGCGTCATCGACGAATCGCTGGGTGATTTCTTCGCCGAGCATTTGGCCCGCGCACATCCCGGCTTTCGTGCGCTTACGCCGGCGAGTGGTTCCACGGAAGATCCCACGTCCTGGCTCGCGCGCGACGTCGAGCCTGACGATCTTGCATTCATGCAACACTCCTCAGGAACATCCGGTATTCCAAAGGCCGTGGAAATTTCGCACCTCAAGATCTGCGCCCACGCCGATGCTTACCGCGACGCTCTTGGCGTGCAATCCGACGACCGCATCGCATCGTGGCTCCCGCTCTACCACGATATGGGCATGGTGGCCTGCCTGTGGTGCGGCCTGCTTTGGGATATTCCGGCTTCCCATATGAGCAACTTCGACTGGTCGCTCAAACCGGGTCGTTTTTTGGAAGAGATTACGCGCTTCAAGGCGACGCTCACCTGGATGCCGAACTTCGCCTTTGCCTATATGGCGAAAAACATCCCTGAATCTCAACTGGCCGGTATCGACCTCTCCAGTGTCCGCGCATGGGTCAACTGCTCCGAGCCGGTGCTGCAGTCAAGCTTTGATGCCTTCATTAACCGTTTTTCGCCCCTTGGCGTGCGCAAGGAAAGCCTCTCCGCCAGCTACGCCATGGCCGAAAACGTCTTTGCCGTGTCACAATCGAAGCGCTGCCCTTTGACCTTCAATGCCGATCGAACAGCCCTCGAACAACAGGGCGTGGTTCGTCCCGCGAAACCGGGGTCGTCGTCGAAAACCTTTGTCTCCAGTGGCCGCGTCGTCAAGGGAACCGAAGTCCGTATCGTTCATCGGGACAACGGTAAACCTTTGGGCGATAACTCCGTCGGCGAAATCGCGCTTCGCGGCTCACTCGCTCTCTCCCGCTACCACGGGAATGAAGAAGCCACCGCGCAGGCCATCCGCGACGGCTGGTACCATACCGGCGACCTTGGGTTCACACTCGATGGCGAGCTCTTCGTCATCGGCCGTGTCAAAGACCTGATCATCTGCGGCGGCCGCAACGTCGACCCGACGGAAATGGAGATGCTCGCCAACGGCATTGAGGGCGTGATTCCCGGACGTGTTTGCTGCCTCGGCGTGGAGAACGACGAGATCGGGACACAGGATATTCACCTAGTCGTAGAGACTCACACCCCTCGCGAGCAACATCAAGCCATTGTCGATGCGTTGAAGGCGGCCGTCGCGCGCGAGACAGATTTCCGCATTCGTCAAGTGTGGTGCGTCCCCCACGGCTGGTTGATCAAGTCCAGCAGCGGGAAGATCGCGCGCAAGGAATCCGGCGAGAAACTGCGTACGTGGATCACCGACTTGAGAATGCAATTCCCGTAGATATTCTTTATTGCGCCCCTGGCGTAGCCGCTGATGGCGCGGTTTGTGGCGGTCGCGAGTCGAAGGGTCTTCCCTTCAAGCTGTCGAAATGCCATTGAATGCGCTCGCAAATCAATTCGACTTCTTCATGATCCACAAACCATTGCTGCTCGAGATATTGCCTGATTTCGGGAATCGGATTGATGCCATACTGATGCTCCCATTGTTTGCCACCCTTGGCGGCATCAAAGGGATTGAGATTCCTGCAAAAAAGCCGATAGGGCCTGTTGGTCTCATTCGTCACCGCATAATCGATGAATTCCTCGAACCCCGAAAGATCCATTTGCTTAAATATTCCACCATCATCATCGAGTGAGATTTTGGCCATATCCTTCGACCAATATTCATCCATGCTCTCCGGGTAACGCCCCTCAATTTCCTTGAATTGCTCTATGCGAATCTCCATCGAATAGAGAAGAATTTTCGGACCATAGG
>JABWBM010000111.1 GCA_013360495.1 Planctomycetaceae bacterium | reverse complement strand
GGCACCCCCGCTGCAACGCCTGATAGATCGGCGTCCCTCCCCACGGAACGATGGAGAGAATGAAATCCGTCGCCGCCTGAACATTGGCCGGGGTGGCCTGAACGAGCTCGCCGCGCCACGTATCGGTAATAGGCGAAATGTTCCCGGACCAATTCGGGCCGTACACCCAGGGCTCGGCGCCGGCTTGCAGCACGAAGTCGAACCAGTTACTTTCGCTGAGGCAACGCAGCATTCTGACCGTCTCATATTGCACGGCCTCAAGGCGCGACATCGACGTCATTACATTGCCATCAGGATCCTCTCCGCCGCCAACATCGCGGCACAACATGGATTCCGAGACGTCAATGACGAATATATTGTTTGCGCCGAGCGGCTCGCCGAAATACGTCGGCGGGTCGTCCTCGTCCCGATAGTCGCCATTGTCATCCGGCTCGCGTGGAGGCTCACCCACTTCAGACGGCGGCGTAGAGTTACTGCCAGAATCATCTCGCGCCGGCATCCGCAAGAGTAGCCGGCCCGATGGCGTGTCGGCACCGCTGCTGTTTGAATTTCGAAACAACACCGGCGACTCACTTTCGTCGCCCGATGCTGTCGTTCGAACTACCGGCACCTCCAGATCGCGCCCTCGTTCGTCGTTCTCTTCCGGCTCTTCGGTAACACCGGGCTCGACAGCGGTACCGTTCGGGACATCGTCATCTTCTGGACCGCCGCTTTGATTCCCTCCCGCTGCCCCGCCGCCCTGAGACGGCACTGCCGATGATCCGGCTTTGTCCGCATTGACGCGACCGGCAGCCGCAAACGCCGCCATGCCTGCGCCAAGTCCGAGCGCGAGAGCGAGCAACAGCTTCATTGTTTTTCCGGCAGCCATGTATCTCTCCCTGCAGTTGATGGGAACACTCACACAACTCCAAAGGTACGCCACCGAAAGCTTGACAACAATCGCGGCTGACAGGCCGCGTCACCGGGCGGAAACGACCCACGCTCGTCCCCGTACGGTGACGAGCGCAAAACGCCTCCATTACGCCGAATAATCGCCTATATGGCGTTTCCCTCTTGTTCAGACCATTGCGCCGCGCGAGAAGACCGCATCCTTTTGGGCATCTCTCCTGCTACAATCGCTGCCCGCCCGCATACGGGAATCGTTGCAACCAGAATGAGGAGTTTTGTGGAACCGAGGACAGATGAGGACTTCAACAAAGAGTTGCGCGAACGCCTGACTCAGGTGCTCGGCGACGTTCCTCAGGCGGAAATCGCCCGCCGCACCGGCACGATCCGCAACAACGTCAATCGCTACTTCAGCGGACGCAAGATGCCCGCCGATTTCTGTGCAGCGCTGATCAAAGCCTTCGATATCAATCCGACATGGCTGTTTACCGGCGAGGGCTCTCCGAGGGTCGCGGACAAGGCGATCGACATGTCGGACAAGGTCGACAATTTGCTTGGGCTTGTGAATTCGATGCAGGCTGTGATGAAGATGCGCATGGGCGAGCTTGCCGGAAAAAGCCACCTCAAGGAACTGCGCCGGCTGAGCGACGCGCTCGACGCGCTCCATGCCCTGCGCGACAAACTCAACAAGGAATTTATCCCGGTATTCCGGGCGTTACTTGGCCAATATGAGACGGCTGTCAACGCCATGGACTACAGTAACGCGGAAGGGGTGCATCGCGTGCTGGAGCAAGTCGCGCGGATATGCGACGACGATGACTTGCACCTGCAATACAATGCCCTAGCCGGAATTTACTATGGGAATATCCGGGAAATAGACAAAGCACTCGACGCATCGCGAAAAGTTTTCTGGCTTACGATTCTCAAGGGCGAGGAAAAGCTCATTGATCTCGTTTCCGTTGCGAGCAACTATGCGATAGAACTCACAAGCATCGGGCGTGTTCAAGAAGCCCGCGGCGTCCTTTCCACAGTCATCGGGACCCTGGAGGGAGTCGAGGACCCGGACAAGCGCAGCCTGCTCTGGCATACCCGGTTCACGTACGAACTCACGACATGCCATCTCGGTAATATCGATAATGCTTTGACGGTCTTGATGCGCGCTTATCGTCACATGTCAAAAGCGCACAAGGGCAACTCGAGGGTGGCGTTGATGAGCATTTTGACAGCCGCCGGCGTGGTGTCTCTCGAAGAGCGTATCGATGGAGGCGCAAAGGGACCGAATCCGTCGCTTCGTGGCTATGACGCGGGTGACATGATTATGCACGCTTGCTTTCGTCATGACGTGAAGTTGCTTGGTGCGGCGCGCAAGAAACTGGGAAAGACGCTGGCAGAAGTGCCGGAGACGCGGGTCAAATATTGGGACTTGTACAGTGAAAAACTTCTCGACGGGCTCGAAGGGAAGAAGGAAGCGATTGACGATTTTCTCACCGAGGATGTCGTCCGCCAACGAAGCGCCGACAAAAACTCCATGCACAGACTTTCTGTGCCCGTCGGCGCTTGTCAAATTGCTATCGCTTGTGAAGCGTATGCCCAGGCGAACACCCAACTCAAAAACGTCGAGGCCATCCGGAAGGAGTGTCCCAAGCGCGTGACGTTACCGATGATGCTCATCGGGCGGCACATGAAAAACGTCCTGCTTCTTCATGATGCCGGAAAACTCGCGCGCGAGCATGGCGATTTGCCAGATCAGGCGAACGCATTCCTCGAAAAGCACGCCAACCAAGGGTACGCCGTCTTCGAGAGCGACGCGCCGTCAGCATAAATTGCATCGTCAATGACGCCGCACTTACGTGCCTACGCTCCAAGAACGCTACGGCGAGCTATGGCTTGCTTTTTCCGCCGCTCTTCTTCGGGTTGTTTTTTCCGGGAGCCTTCGCCGGCTTGGGTTCGTCTTTCTCGTCTGATGATGCTTCCGGTTGCGGTCCACGAGCAAGCCGAGCCTTCTTGGCGTCCTCACCCGCGCCGAGCATGGCGTGGAGATACGTATCGAGTATCTCGCCTCGTGCGTTGACACAGACGACGCGCCCGAGTTCGTCCACGAGAATCATTGTCGGAAATCCAACGACGTTGTGCGCCTTGCAGATGCTGTTGTCTTCATCGTGAATCTGTATCCATGGAGATGCATTCTCACCGAGATACTTCCTCAATTCCTCCTTGCTCCGGTCACGGCTCACCGCGACAATTTCGAAACCCTTATCGTGATACTTGTTAAACGTCGCACGGACGTCTGGGTGTTCGAACACGCATGGCCCTCACCAAGTCGCCCAATACTTGAAAAGGACGACCTTTCCACGCAGATCCTTCGTATCGATAGCTTTTCCATCGATATCCGTTGCCGAAATATCGCCATAGAAAGCGCCTACTTCATCAAGCTGTCGTTTCATATTTGCTACTGCCTGTGCGGCTTGAATATTTCCGGCAGGGTAAAGTTTCGCTATTGAATCCTGTACCGCCTTGGCGCTCACGATATCCATATTAACTGCATGGACCACCGCGAGCATGAGATAGAGCCGGGTAACTTCGTGGATGTCTTTATGCCCTGACAAGGCTTCAAGCGCCGCCTCGATCTTCTTAATGTCGTTAGATTTTACGGCAAGTCGGGCATACGCGAGATTGATGTCATCGAGCTTTTCATGGGATGCATGATTCTTCCGGAACGCGGCGATCGCGCCATCGGCTGCCGAGTAGCTTTCAATTTTGGCCGCGGCCTCAATGAGTTCAAAGATGGCCTGATCGATATCGTCAGCCTTCGCGTTGGCGTTTATATATGTTTGAAGCTCTTTGACGTATTTCTCAAGATGTTGCGCTTGCAGCGCTTTGAACCCTGACTTCTTTTCACCCTCTTTCGGCGGCGGACTTTTTTTCGCGTCCGCTTTTTGGGCAACAATGCCATTATCGTAGGGAAAGGCGGACTCTCCTGCGGCGCCGAGCGCCCACAGACCGCCCAATACAGCCACGGATATTGCGACCTTGTTCATCCAAAGACTCCTCGTTGTGAGATCAAAGGATGCGCCCCTGAACGGATACGCCTCCACTGAACCATAGTACGTATGATGAATGCATTGAGAGTCCGGCTGGATAAACGTCGCGTTCCCGCCAGGTGACACGCATCGATCGTCACCGATGTTTAGAGATGGTATTACCAAGATGACTTTGCGGCGTCGCGCTCGACATTCTCACCCCCTCGCCACTGTGACCGAAAATCTGCCGGTACTCGAGCCGCATATGCCGGGGTTGCCGGAGCTGAAGGGAATATGAGGGCGCGAAAACCTCGCGTCGATAGCACTGTCCGGCCTCGGCATATACGTCGGGGCCGGATGGGGCGGATTTGTTGAGTACATGAGGGCTGAACTTTTACTCCGTTCCGTATGTCTGGTAATGGCGATCGAGAGTGAATCGACGAATATCGTGTACTGAATCGTGTACCGGCGATTTTTGCAATTGCAGTCAGGAAAGGGGATGTGCCTTGAAATAGGCTAATCTATTGACCTTTTAGCTGGTACCCCGGAGAGGGCTTGAACCTCCGACCTGCGGTTTAGGAAACCGCCGCTCTATCCAACTGAGCTACCGGGGCGTGCTATATCCGGAACATCATACAGTGTCTATTACTCTTAGGACAGATAGCATAGGGGAGAACGAGAAAGCCGAACTCGGACGAGGATGGAAAATGAGCGGTTGCAGTATCTCGCGTTAGGGCAACACCACATCTCGGGCAGATCGATCGCGCCTGTTCGAAGCGAATTCAGCGGTACATGAAAGAACCACATGCCCGGCAAGCATGTTGTGCTTATCGCGTGCCGAGGTGGTCTACGAAAAATGTGAACCGGAGTGCCCGCTCCATCAACTCCCCGTAACGGCCGCTCTGTCCAAAATGTCCGGCCCCCATATTGACGTGAAAGAGCAGCACGTTGTCGTCGGTCTTCATCGCACGCATTCTTGCCACCCATTTGGCAGGCTCCCAATACATCACGCGCGGATCGTTCAAGCCGGCCGTCACGAGCATGGGCGGGTAAGCCTGCTTCTTCACATTGTCGTAGGGCGAATAACTCTTCATATACCAGTAATGCTCCTGCTTGTTTGGGTTGCCCCATTGATCCCACTCGGCGGCCGTAAGCGGAATGGTCTCATCAGCCATCGTTGTCAGCACATCGACGAAAGGTACAGCCGCCACCGCGGCGCCGAAAAGCTCCGGCCGTTCGTTGACGCAAAAGCCGATCAACAGACCGCCGGCGCTGCCGCTCCAGATGCCGAGTTTTTTGTTTGTGGTGTACTTATCGGCAATCAGCTTCTCGGCGCAGGCGATGAAATCGGTGAAGGTGTTACGCTTTCGCATCATCTTGCCGTCTTCATACCACTGCCGCCCCATGTCGGAGCCGCCGCGAGTGTGGGCGAGCGCGTAGACATAGCCGCGATCGAGTAGGCTCAAGCGCGCGTTTGAAAAGCTGGGATCGTTCGCATAGCCATAGGAGCCGTAACCGTCAAGAATACAGGGATTCCCTCCGTCTTTTTTGAACCGATCCTTGCGATAGACAAGCGAGATCGGGACTTCGGCGCCATCCCATGCTTTGCCGAGGATGCGCTCGGTTGTGTATTTGGCGCGGTCGTAGCCGCCGACGATCTCCTGCTCTTTTTTGAGCTCGAGCTTGCGGTTGACGATGTCGTAATCGAACACCGAATCCGGCGTCACGAGCGAGGTGTAATTGACGCGGAAGGTTGTGCTCCCGAATTCCGGATTTTTGGCGACGCTGTACGAGAACACGTTTTCGGGAAACTGAACGGCGTGATCTTTGCCGCTCGCGATCTCCCGGACGCGCATGATCTGATTCGCGTTCGCGCGCTCGTGGATCACCATGTATTTTTCGAAGAAGTCCACGCTTTCGAGCAGCGCGTCATCGCGGTGGGGGAGCACGGTCTCCCAGCGTTCTTTCGGCCAATTGCCGAGCGGCGCGCGCATCAACTTGAAATTTATCGCGCCCAGGTTGGTGCGGATATAGAGGTGATCTCCGTGGTGCTCGATCTCGTACTCGTGGTTTTCCTCGCGCGGCAGGAAACACCGCGCCTTGGCCTCAGGATCGTTGGCGTCGATGATGTGACATTCGGACGAAGTGAATGTCCCAGCGCCCAAGAGAACGAAGCGTTGGCTGCGGGTTTTCTTCAGGGAGAGCCAAAAGCGCTCGTCGGTTTCATGGTGGATCAGTTCGTCTTCGGTTTTGCCAAGACGATGACGGAAAACCTTGTAAGGGCGGAACACGTCGTCGACAAGAGAGTAGTAGAACGTGCGGTTGTCGTTGGCCCAAACGAGGTCGCCGGCGTTCTCGATCGTGTCGTCGTAGACTTTGCCGCTGGCGAACTCCTTGACCGAGAGCGTATAGCGCTCGTCGCCTTTCATGTCGACGCTGTACGCCGCGAGCTGGTGATCGGGGCTGACGACGAACATGCCGAGGGAGAAATACTCATGCCCCTCGGCGAGTTTGTTCTGGTCGAGCAGGATTTCCTCAGGCGCGTCGAGGCTGCCTTTTTTGCGGCAGTTGACCTTGTATTGTTTACCCGCTTCGTCGCGTTGATAATAGTAGTAGCCGCCGTGGAAGACCGGCACGGACAGGTCGGTTTCTTTCACGCGGGCTTTCATCTCCTGGAACATTTCCTCGCGCAGCTTGTCGGTGTGCGCGATCATGGCTTTGGTGTAGGCGTTCTCAGCTTCGAGATGCGCGATCACCTTCGGGTTGTCGCGCTCGCGCATCCAGTAGTACTCATCTATGCGCTTGTCGTTGCAGAGCGTAACGTCGTGGGGAATTTTCTCGGCGACCGGGGCAGATATCGAACACGCCGCCAGTACGAAGAACAACGCGAGCAAGTTGAACCACATCAAACCGCGAAGCATGGAAAACCCTCCAAACCGTTGTAATGGCTGGGAATATGGCACGGCGATTGGCGTTTGATAAGAGCCTATTCGGGAACCCAGAGCAAGGCCAGTTCGGAATGCCGGTCGAGCGACACAGCAGCGCGACGGCCGCCGTCCGACATGGCCCGCGAGTGGGTTTCCGGATAGGCTCAAAGCCTCATTTCGCGCGCAACGTCGCGAACAGCGCGGCAGTGTCATATCCCGCGCCGGAAAGCGCCAGGCGCCGGTTGTCGCCGCCCGAATCTTCGATCAAAACATTAAGGCGCGCAGCATTCTCGGGAATCCCGCGCGCGAAACGGTCGGCCCACTCGATCACGCATACACCCTCGCCGGATTCGATCGCCTCAATCATCTCCGGCGGCATCTGCGACGCCGATTCGAGGCGGTAGAAATCCATGTGGTAGAGCGGGAGACGCCCGTCGCGGTGGATGGTGAGTAGGGTGAACGTCGGCGAATGGACGCGCTGCCATCCGGCGACACCAAGGCCGCGCGCGATACCCTTGGTGAGGTGCGTTTTCCCCATGCCAAGGGAGCCGCACAGCGCGACCACGAGACCTTTCGTCGCGTGGCGGCCGATGGCGTCGCCTATGGCGATCGTTGCGTCGACGCTCGGGCTGGTGAGGGTGAGAGATGTCTTATCGGCGTAAAAGCGCATCGCAGGACTACATTTTGTAGCTCCCTGCGCCCTCCGGCAGGGGCGAGCCAATCAAGAGACAAGACGTCCCGCGAGGGCGCGGGACGCTACAAGATGCCTGCAATTATCGTACTGGATTCCCGCCTTCGCGGGAATGACATAGTGTGTTGCCGCTCAATTCCCGTGGCCGCCACCGGAGCCTCCGCCGCCAGACCCGCCACCTGATCCTCCACCGGAATCGCCGCCGCCGGATCCTCCACCGCTTCCCCCGCCAGACCCGCCGCCTGATCCGCCACCATTATTATTGTCGCCGCCGCCACTGCTGCTTCCAATATTGAGGCTGATCTGCAACTCGTCTTCGTCGACTTCTTCGAGATTGCGCGGAAAGGGCGGCAAGCGCACGAGGCTGGTGAAGGTCTGGATGCCTTCGGCCTCCTTGTCTTTGCGGCCGCGCTCGATTTTCTCGCGGATGTCGATCTTCATGACGATTTTCACGGCAAAGGGCAGGAAGCGGTCTTCCGCCGCCCATTCCTTGGCGTTCTCCTCGTCGATGCCCGAGCCAAGACCAGTGCTGAACGTGAGTTTCGGCAGCTCGAGCGCGTCGCCCGTCGTCGGGTCGTCTTCTTCGGGCAATTCGAAGAACAGCATCTCGAAGGAGACGATATTGTCCGCCATGGGGATCCACAGGCCGCCTTCCAGCGGCTCCTTGTCCATCAAAAATTCTTCCCGGCGATAGAGCGTAAAGAGATCGACGGTGCCGTCGTCGTCGTTCTTGTTGGCTTCGATGCGGTAGCCGACCTCCGTCAGGTCGGACTGCACGCCGTTGATAAAAAGATGGGAGTTGCGGCTGGTGACGAAGCGCATTTCCGTCCCGCCGTCTTCGACTGCGGAGAACATCTCGGTCATGCGGCCATCGATATAGACGTTCCCCAGATCGCGCTCGATTTCAGCCATGATCGCCGGACCTTCGCGGCCCTGCCGCGCCCAGCGGGTGACATCGCGTAATCCCAGCGCGGTTCGATAAATGAAGGAGTGAACTGCGGCCATGACCAATACCAAGACGGCCATGCCGATGACGATCTCAATGAGCGTAAAGCCTCTTCTGATGGTTTTGCGCGTCATCAGTTTCCGCTCCCGCCGCCGGAACCACCCCCTGACCCTCCACCTCCAGAGCCACCTCCGCCCGATCCTCCTCCACCAGAACCGCCTCCTCCTGATCCACCGCCGCTCTTTGGAACGTAAGGGTCTTTGTTTTCGGCATCGCCTTTGAAATCCTCATAGTCAATGAACGTGACGAGGACAAAGCGGTCGGGGTCTGTGGCTTCGGTGATACCGCTCTCTTGTTCTTCTTCGCTGTAATCGCCCTCTTGCCGGTCGGGCTTGAGTTTGACGGGGACTTCGAGAACCAGCTTGATACGAACGATACGAGCGTGCGGTGTTTCCAGACTTTCGTCCATGGTCGGAATCTCGTCCGTTGCCTCACCGAATGTTTCCGGATTGGTATTGACCTCATTCTCATCCGCAAAGTATGGCTCGTTGCCATCGTCTGTGGGCAGGATGTAATCGTTCTTCGCGATTTCACTGATCAACATGATGGTCTTGGTGTACGTGTATTCCCAACCCTCATAGGCCTCCCACTGAGCCTCGGAATACGCTTCCGAATCGACCTCGAGAACCTGTTCCAAAAACTCCTTGAGCGTGCCTTTCTTCTCGATGATCGCGCCGCCATCGCCGTCGTAGGCGGGCAACTCCTGCGTCACCAGTGAATTCATCATCACATGGGCCATCCAACGGCCTTCGAGCGCGAATTGCGAATGGCTCAGCTTTGCCGTGCACTGGCTAACCTCGCCGCTCATCTGCACGAGCACCGCGGCGACGATTGCCATGGCGATCACGAGTTCGAGCAGCATCATGCCCCGAACGCGATATAATCTGGTGGCGCGGCCACGAAGCATAGGTTTACCTCAATTGAAATCCTTGACCGGTTCGGCGACGTTCTTTTCGAATTCGTGAACCGCCGCTATCCCTGTGAGAGGATTGAGCTCGACACTCATGATTTCTGGATCGTCTGGCAGAGGTTCCGGGTTGCGAATCCGGACAACATGACCGATCGACGTGCCGAAAGGGCGAAGGTCGATAATGACCTCGCCAGAGTCATAGACGATTCCGTCATAGGTTTGAACGGATTCGAGCCATACCCTCGACCTCTCCATGTCATCCGGATAGCCGAAGCTGACGCTGCCCACTTTTTCCAAAAGCTCATCGTCTTCGAAATCTTCGGGTGACTCGTCTTCTTCGAGCAACCGGGGAACTTTGAGAAAAACCACCTGCTGATCGATGTCGTAGACGAGCCTGACGAGTCCGCCGGTGATCGCCGCTTGCGCGCGGGCCTTTTCCATGAGCCCAGCCACTTGTCTGCTTGTAGACCGTACCTGGTAATCCGGAGCAGCGCCTATGCCGGTCATGCCGATCGCCACCCCAGCAAAAATCATGAGCAACGCGACGACAACGACAAGCTCGATGAGCGTGAAAGCGTTGCTGTGACGACGCGTGATCATGCTTCTTACTGTCCCGTGTTACCGTCAGGGGAATCGCCGTTATGGCGATCGATAATTCGGCCATAATCGGTGTCGAAGTAAATGTCGTCTGTTTCGTCGCCAACGCGTTCTCCGTCCGATCCAAGACGGTAGCCGTCTTCACGCGGGTCATAGATCCACGGTTGATCCCAGGGATCTTGCATGGGGAATCCCTTCTCGCCGGAAGATTCTTTTACTTCCTCGAGAGTCTGGGGAATCCGGCCCTTTTTGAGACGGTAAGTCGCGATGAATTCCTGGAGTTTCGATATTTCTGTCGATGCTTTACTGTATCTCGCGTCGACCGTGTACCCGCCGAACATGAAGACCGCTCCGCCGGCGAGAATGCCGATAATGACAATCACGACCATCAACTCCATCAATGTGAAGCCGCGCCGTGTGTTTCGTGTGGTTGACCGTTTCATACCTTCTGCTCCTTTGCCTTGCGCGTTTAGCGCATGTTTTGTGTCATTTGCATGAGCGGCAGCATCACCGCGGCGACAATGCCGCCGACGACCACCGCCATAAATAAAATCATGATTGGCTCCATCGCTGCCGTCATTTTCTGAACGGCAAGATCGACTTCTTCATCGTAGGCTTCTGAAATGCGCTCCAAGAGGTTTTCGAGCTCACCTGTCTGTTCTCCCACGGCAACCATGTATCCGACCACCGGCGGGAACACCCCGGACTTTTTCATGGGCGTAGAAATATCTGTTCCCTCGATGATGGAATCGTGGACTTCGCCAATGACTTTCGAAAGGACTTTGTTGGCAACCACGTCCTTGACAATTCTCAAACTTTCGAGAGCGGGAAGACCAGAGCGGAGCAAGACCGCGAAGGTCGTAGCGAAGCGGCTGACAGCTACCCGGGTCGTCACCGCCCCGATCAGCGGAACGCGAAGTTTGAAGCGGTCCCAGCTATAGGCTCCCGTTTCGGTCGCAGTCCATGCTCGGAAAAACAACAACGCCGCAAGGAATGCCGAGAGGAAGATGTACCAGTATCCGACCAGAATATCCGACGCTTCCGTTACGATCAGTGTCGGCAGAGGAAGGGTGGCGCCCTGTTCCTTGAGAAGATTGGTGATATCGGGGATGACGAAAATCATCAAAAACGTAACGACGAGAAGCGACATGATGAGCAAAATCACTGGGTAGGTCATGGCCGCGAGAATTTTTCCGCGCAGGCGCGCCTGCTTCTGCAAAAACGAGCCCAGCCGGTCGAGCACCTCTGCCAGCTCGCCCGATGCTTGACCGGCCTTAATCATGCTGCGAAAGAGCGGCGAGAAATAGAGCGGATGGTCGCCTAACACCTCGCCGAAGTCGCCGCCCTGGCTGACCTTTTCGCGAACGTCGCGGATCACCGTCTGCATGCGCTTGTCGCCGGTCTGCTCGACAAGGGCGGTTAAGGATTGCGTGAGCGGAATGCCCGCCGAAAGCAGTGTGGAAAGCTGGCGCGTGAATTGGGCCACATCGGCGTTGCGCTTGCCCTGACCGAGGCGGTTCATTACGGCGCCGCGTTGCTTCTTGACCTTGAC
>JABWBM010000110.1 GCA_013360495.1 Planctomycetaceae bacterium | reverse complement strand
CTGAGCGTCGGTCGGGCACGTCCATATATACTCTGGTGAAACGTCCGAGATCGTAACGGTGTCTTGCGGGAAGCGGTTCGTGTTGCCGACCGCTACCGGCTTCGTGTTCATCCTGAACGTCAATTCCTTCCACGGCCCCCAGACGGCGTGCTGGTTCCAGAGGCGGATGCGGGCGTAATAGACCGTGCCATCCGTGAGCGCGCCGCCGGCGTACTCGACCGATGTGGCTGTGCTCACGACTTTTGTAGTGTTCCACAGAGTCGAGGAGAAATCAGAGTTGTTATCGACCTGAATGTGGTATGCGCTCTGCACATCCCCCTCGAAGTCACTGCCGAAGACCCACGTGAAGAACGGGGTCTGGTCGATGACATGGAGATTATCGGCGTCGACGGTGGCAGTCTCCTGCACATCGAACTCCGATGCGCTGGCTGGGCTGGCACCCGTGAGAGTGCCGATGAATGGCGAATCGAGGAAAGGCGTTACGGTGACGTTCAAGCTCACCTTGTCGCCACTACCGTTGATCACGCCCGCGTCGTCATCTGGGCCGTTGGCCGCACCCCAGTAACAGTTAGAAGCCAAGGAACTCGGAGCGGCGTTGTCCTTTACTCCGTAGAGCGTGTTGCCCACGAAGGAGCAACGGTAATAGGTTGGGAACGCACCGGCGACATTGCGCTCGTCGAGCGCGCCTTCCTTCTTGTGGCTCAGGAACTCGCACTCTTCAAAGTAGTAAGGACAGTTGGCTGCGGCGCTATTGATGGCGCGGAAACCATTGTTGCTATTCTTGAAGATGGTGCGTTTCACTGTGACGGAGCAATTGTTTTTCAAATCAACGCCCCGAATGCCCGCATCGCCTTGCATGACGGTGCAGTCTTCGATGACCACATCAAGTCCCGCCGTCACGCCGCCGGGAACGAAGGAGAAGTAGAAGGGATCGCCGAGACCACGGATTGCGATAACGAGCGCCTCGCTGGTCTGGCTCGATACCGTACCGCCACTGGACGTTGCACCGCCGCCAGAAGGCGTGACGGTGCCACCGGATGGCGCGCTGCCACCGCCTTGTAACGGCAGCGGGAACTGGTGGATTTCGGGATCGATGGGGATGGCCGTCAACCCGGTCGCATTGACAAAGCAATCCCTGACCGTCAGCGTGCGATGGACATTCCAAGTGCTGGCCTGCTCCACACGTACACCATAGTTGAAGCCTTCGATCTCCGTGCGCTCGATGAGTACATCGGCATCGGCTGCGTTGCCGGTCAACCTCACGCCATGGGTTCCAGCGTTGGTGGTAATGCGGCACTCGCGGATGGTGAGATCGGTATAGGAATCGGCAGAAGCAGGCTGGCCGTTTTGCACGCCCGCAGCAGTAGCGCCAAGGACTTTTGAATCGCGTATCTCTACGCGGCCATGAACCACGCGCACGCCGAAGGCGCAAGTGTCGGCGGTGTTGGGCGCACCGAACTGACATTCCTCGATGCGCGTGTTGTAGCCATAGACATTGGCGGCACTGGCCGTAGTTTCCACGCGCATACCGATATTGCAATGCTTGGCGGTGATGCCGGGGAAACGGCGCAGTGTTTCCTTCCCTGCCTGCGGGATCAAGCTGCCCTTGCTCACGTTGACGCCGATGGCAGCGTCGCGGATGTCGAGGAAGGCCACAGTTCCGAGGTCGCCGAAGATGTTGTTGTGAACGGTTGTGCTTTCCTCAAAGCCAACCCAGTCGGAATTGGTTGGTGTCGTATCCACGGACTTGAAGGTCGGGCGCTGGGATTCATTCCCGCTTACATAGCCGTGGACGATCTGAACTTTGGAAGCTGCGGCACAATTGAACACCCACGCATCGGCGAATGCCCATGGCGCAGCACCGCCACCGCTCTGGCCCACAGAGCAGGTGCCGCGCATCAGCGCGGGCGGATTGGTTTGACCCGTGATGGACGGGAAGCGAATAGGGACGGTGGACGTGGCGTTGTCCACGATAAGGCTATACGTTCCCCCCGTGACCGTAATTGCGCCGCTGATGGCTTCCTCGCGGAAGGTGTTCAAGCCCTTGCCCAACACCTTGATGCCGGCGAGGTTGGGCGAAGTGAACGTAAGGTTTTTCAATATCGGCGTGAAGTTCTCGGAGTCTTCAATGACAAGAGCCGCTTCACGCGTGTCGAAGCCGCCGCGCGTGAACGCGCAATTCTGGAGATCGGATTGCTGCGTCTGACCAGCCTCGAAGATCAGCGCGCCCCAGAGATCATTGGGCGACGTTTCCATCGGGATAAAACTCGTCGTGCTCGCAGAACTCGTAAAAGTAATCTGGCCGTTGTTCCGCACGCGGACATTTCCGCTGGGACATATCTTGAACGTGATGGGGTTGACGGCGTTGATCACTAACGTTCCCGGCTGGCTCGCGCCATCGCCGATACAGAAATCAAAATCACAATTGCCATCATCGAGCCATTCGATCACCACCGGTCCCGCGCTGGAATCGATGGTCAACGTTGCGCCATTCCGCACCGTGATGTTCTGGCCGGGTGTGGGGTTGAGTTGATACGGGCTGCCGAAGAAATTCCAGGTTTCGTCCGCAGTGATATCTGTCGTTACAGGTATCGGGCCTGTGCCTGTACCGCCCACATCGAACTCGAAGGGCGAAGTTTCATTCGCGGCATTATGCGTGAAACTGATGGTGGCCAGTTTCGGACCCGGACTGTTCGGATCGAACGCGACGGTAAATGTCGTCGATTGGCCCGGGCTCAGGCTTGTCAGGAACCCGCTGGTATCGAGGATGAATTCAGAGCTATCGCCGGAATCCCACACCGGAATCGACATTGAGAGCGTAGTTCCACCGATGTTTTTCACAAAAATAGTCGAATCGGCGGTCACGCCAGCGGTCACGGGCTGATTGCCAAACGCCCGATTTCCAGTGGGTGCCGCCCCATTCACCACGGGATCACCGAATTCATCGTCCTCGCGCACATTGATACCCGACGTTACCCAGTTGAGCTTGCTGCCGGGATCGATCTCAAAGCTCGCGCCCCAGCGATTACCCCCGCTGTTGGGTCCCTGAGTGATGTTGATGGCAGAGCCGGTGAAACCCGTAGCGTCGATATTCTTTGGTGTCGTGCCGCTGATTTCGAACGCCCCGAAGCTCGCCGGCGCGGAGACATTTCCAAGATAGATTCCTGCCGAGGCCGCTGCCGTATTGATGATCGAAACATTATCGAACTTGGCTATCGTAGCGCCATTGAGAAACTCAATGCTATAAGGATCAGTGCCGGCCCCGTCGACAACCAGCCCGTCGATATCCGCCGTACTCCCATTGTCGAAAGAAATCACTGCGCCTGGCCCCGAAAAGATCGGGCGAACCGTTCCCGAACCAACGGCCGTTCTCAAAGTCCCATTAACGAACACCCCATTGATGAAAATAATATCCAGCACACCCAGCGAGCTATTGGCTGCGAGTGTCAAGCTGCACCCGTTTTCGATAGTCATGATACCAACATCGATGGCATCTCCGTTGAATGTGACGTTGCCCGGAGTAGCCGCCGAGAAGGTAGTCGTATCGAGGGAGTTAGCGCCTGTTACGGCAACGGTTTGAGGTGAGACGCCGTCAACGACAAAGCCGACAAGCCCCACTGGAGCGTTGAGTACCACGGATTGCGTCCCCGTGCCGGAAAGGGTCAACGTCCCATTGATTGTTCCGTTATTCGTAAAATCAGATGCGACGTTTGTTACGCCGCTGAAGAAATTACTGACGTCGCCGTTATTCGTGAAGGTTCCAGCCGTCGTTGTTCCTCCGGAAATATCTCCATCATTCTGAACCGATCCTCCGATGATGGACTGCTCGCTTGCCATATTGACGAAGACTTGGGAAGCAGCGACTGTGAGATTCCCATCGATCTGACAGTTGGGACTTCCTGCGACCTCATTAACCTCGAACACACCACCGTCAACAGAGAGGTTCCCGCCGATATCCCATGCAACGCCTGAATTCCCTATGGAAACGGAACCGGACTTGTTGACAACGACGTGATGAAAAGCTGGCGCAGAAGACCCACCCACGCTTCCCGACGTTGAACCTTCGAATCTGACCGTCCCCGCAGCATCTAAAAAGACACCGTCGTTAATCAAGCTGTTATGGAGTGTAAGAATCGGAGTACCGGCCGTGGTCAGCGACGCGCTAGGCCGGATCATAAGCTTCTTTGCATTGGCGTTGCTTCCCTGACTTGAATCGATGACCGGAAAGTTTCCGCTTCCTCCCGAAACATCAGAGATGATGGCGTTATTCGATGTCGTAGGAACTGAACTGTTGCTCCAGTTGGCGGAGTTGAACCAATTGGTGCCGGCCGTCCCCGTCCATTGGGCAAGGGTCGTGTCGCCCTCCCATGCCAACACCTCGTTATTGTCAATGTCGAGTGTTTCGCCGAAAAGCGATCCGCCACCCCCAGTCGCCGCGTCGACAAACACGAAGACGCTCGCAGGGACGAGGTTGGCATCGATGTTCGCAGGCGCGCTGCCGGAAATCTCGAAATCGTTGAACGTTGATGGAAAGTTCGATCCGGTGAGACGCATTGCGGCCGTCGTTATCGAAGACGGAGCATTGAGCACCGATACGTTATCGAACTGAGTGACGGTGTTGTTGACGATCAACCCGTAGCTGATCATCGTAGCCCCAGAAAGATCGATCATGCATCCATCAATGTCTGTCGTGCCATTCAGCGTCAATTGCTTGAACGGACCATTAATCTGCGGGCGGCTGGAGCCGCTACCGTTCGATAAAAGATTGCCGATCACGGCTGACTGAGTCGGCGTATTGACCAGCGCCGCTGTCCCTGACTTCAGTTCAAAGGATGTCGCGCCGCCAGCCAGCAATCTTCCGGAAACTTCGAGGTCATTGCCGGTGACATTGTTGATTGTGACGGTGCCTGTTAGAACTTCGAAATCATTCGATGCCTTCCATCGCACACCGCTGTTTTCGATGGTGCCCGGCTCCGATATTCGCAGATTCCAGAAAGTCGTGGTGGATGAGCCACCAACGGTCGCGGATGCTGCGTCCGTGAAAACGACCCGGCTGGAATTCGCGGTGAACGTCCCGTTATTCGTCCAGTTGCCGCGAACGGTCAACTCCTGCGATCCTGAAATAGTTAACGTCGCAGATGGATCGATGATTAGGGATTTACAGGCCGCCGCAGAAGTAATTGTCGGCTGGTTGGTCGCAGTTTGAATTATCGCATCTACGCCGCCCGTGGGCACTCCGTCACTCCAGTTACTCGCTACGCTCCAAGTTGTGTTCGTTGTGCCGAGCCAAGTTGTAGAGGTCGGCAGGTTTATCCAGTCAACAAGGCCGCTCGGATCGATATCGAGGGATTCCCCATACAGCGTCCCTGTGCCAAGCAGATTCGGCGTGACGGTTATCCCTGCCCCGGCATAGTTCGTCGCATCAATGTTCGCAGGGGATGAACCCGATATAGCGAACTCAGTGAATATGCCCGGATCGGAAAGGACATTGTCGAGCAAAATCACTGCTGTCGTCGAGGAAGCGTTGATAATGTTCACGTAATCGAACAGCAGCACGTCGACGTTGTCGTGAATCTCGATAGCGTAAGGGATCGCGTTGTCCGCGCTGGAAAAATTCAGCCCATTGGCGACCAGGAATCCCCCGGATACAACAGTTAATTTTGATGCGAGTTGTAGGGTGGGATAAGGCAGAGAAGAGCCGCCGACGCTATAGGCACCCTCGACAATCAGGTTGTCGGCGAGTAGTTCAGAGTCGCCCGTTATCGTTCCGTCCATGTAGAGTATCCCCAGATACTCCACGGTGATGTCGTCTTCTACCTGGCAACCAGCGAACGCTATCGTGAGTGTAGCAGCGTCCTGAATGGTGATTGATTTTGCGAACGCGGCATCCGTTGAAACGAGAGGATCGAGTCCACCCGTGTCGGCTACGATGACGTCGTCCGCGCTTGTCGGAACCTGGACTAAGTCCCAGTTTCCCGGGTCGTGCCAGTCCGAGCCGTCGCCGTTCCCGTTCCACGTGATCGTCACCGCCCACATCGCTGGCGCGACCATCATCACAACAAAGCAAAACGCAACCCAAGCGCGAACACGCATGTGAATCTCCGTGCTGGCAGTACAAACGAAAGATGTGGAGGAAAGATCGTGTTTACCCAACCCCGTCTTACCCCATACCACTGAATGAGCGGATTCTGCCGTGCTGAGGTATCAAGTCAACAATAGTCACATAAAGTTTTATGTGAATGTTTTGCGTAGAAACGCCATCGAGTCGGAAGTGATCCAAAATGTAGGTATGTCAATAATGAGCCTACAGGTGATGTTTTATCGATATTTGACGTTTGGACTCGCCGTTCTTCCTGCGCCCTTTCATTTCCGCTCGACCGCCACTAAAGTGTGAGGAATGTCTAACTCCATGATATTCAAGGTGTTGCTACCATTGACGCTGATAGCGGGCGGTATCGCGGCTTATTTCTTCCTTATGGATGACTCGACGGGAACCGAACAGAATCCCGCCGGAGGGGGTTCAAACGAAAGCGGCTGGACGGCGCTAGAGCAGGCGGCCGCAGTCGAGTATCGCGGCATGATGTCGCCGGCGGATCGCATCAAGAAGCTCGAGTGGGTGGCGACGCAGGAATGGGCGCGCGCGGATCACGGACTGCTTCGCCAAGCTCTGATCACCGACCTTGATGACTCGGTACGTGTCCGCGCATTGCAGCTCTCTCTGAAATTGGCGACGAAGAAAAATATCCCGCATCAACAGCGTGACGTCATCCGCACCGGCATGTCATCCGAGCGACAAGCGGTTACCATGGAAGCTCTCGATATGGCGCGCCAATATCCTGCGCGGGAATACATCGCCGATTTGAAAGCTATCGCTGACAGCGACGAGGAATACCGTTTCAAGGCCATCGACGCGCTGGCGTTTATTGACGATGCGGAGGCCAAGGCCGCTGTACTCGAACGCGCCATGGATGACGATGCGCCCAAGGCCGAACGCATCCGGGCCATTGCACTGTTGCACCAGACCAAAGACTCCAATGCCAAGTCCTACCTCGAAGCGTGGGCCAAAGGCGGCGATGCGGAGATCGCGGAAGTGGCGCGGGAGGCGTTGAAGGGGTACGCTAATTGATCGCTTTTTTGGCCTCCTGTACGGTCTTTAGCAGTTCCCGCAATACTGACATCGAATCCTTATCGAGAACAAAATCCTTCTGCTTTCGGCGAGCATTTGAGGCATCGCCAAAGGCGCTCGCCGTGGGCGAACTGAAAATCATTTCAATTGATTTCATCACGAATTTTTGATGATCGGTGTCTTGATACCTCATATTTTCCAGCAAGTCCTTAAACGGCACGAGAGAAAGAGAAATGTTGGAACGAGCGGAGTACTCTTCCTCAAGGCGGCGTTCCTTGTTGTATTGTCGAGCACAAAAATAAGCCCCAAAAATGATAGGGATTGACACTGAAAGTTTGATGAAAAATGCGATGCTTACCTGTGTTTCCGTGGCGGTTATCCAAATGGTTGCCACGACCGATGTAAGCAGAATTGCGAGAAGAGCGATAAGCCAAAACCATTTCGCCGGGCGCACGCGCTTGGCACTCGTCGAGAAGGAATGAAAAAGTGAAATGCCCGTTGCACTAGCCAGCTTTTCTACAATTCGCTTCTCAAGATCCTCGAGACGCTTGAGCAGTTCGCCAGTACGTGCAGTATTTCCCTCAACTACTTGTTCTGCCTTTGTTTCCGTCGCAAGAATGGCCTCCTTGTATTTTTCTACCATCGACAAAAAGTCTTTCACCTGCTTCTCGACAGTTAGTACCGAAGCGTTAGATGTTTTTGATTCAGCGAGAAGTTTTCTTGCGTCATCCTCATGTTGCCGAATTGCCGCAGTTTTCGCCTGCACTTCAGCCATTGAAGCATCGCACAGAGATTTGTCTTTGGCGGCCTGCTTCGCAAGGTCGTCAAGACTTGTTCTCGAGGTCTTTGCCGCCGCTTCCTCATTTTTGAGCGATGTGACAAGATTGTCAACCGTCCCGCGTTGACGAAGCAAATCCTCAAGTTTCTGCCGCAAACTGTCTGTTTCGCGTTCAAGATTTGCCACTCTGGCAAGACGTTCCGCATAATTCAAATCCACCGTGATCATTTGTGCCAAGCCCCATCGATACATTGAAGTGCGGAAAACATCGATTTGGGCAATAGCCTTTGCGGTAACATCCTTCCCCTCCATCACAACCTTCAAGAGCTCAACTGCTTTGGTCAGCGACTCAAGCAGTTCCTGCCTTACGCTCTGGGGGAACGAATCAAAAGAGCCGTTTTCATTCAGGGCACGCAAGATGGAAGCGTTCGTTCGAAAATCGGTCAACGCGCCGCTAAACGGAATTGGGCCGGCGTTTACATCTATGCCCATCCCCCTGCATTTTTCCTTTACTATTTCAATTGCTGCGTCGTTGATGGACTCTAACTGCACTTTCAGAGCGTCGGCCATATAGCACCCCTTGATAGAACGAACCCGTCATAGCGTTCATGTGCCACCCATGCGATGAACATGCTATCCGATGGGGCGGTATACGAAAAGCAAGCGTTTAAATGGGATCGAATTTGGGCTAGAGCGTTTATCCTTAGTTTTCGCAGCCGGTCTGGTAGTAATCCGCCTATCGCTCCTACTGTGGCGGCAGGCACGACATATCAAGAGACAGCCTTGGCGGCCATCATGGCGTCTGCCTCATACGGCTCGATCAACGCCGCCGCGCGTTCCAGCGCATCCTCTTCATCTGCCGTTCGATCGAGCCATATTTCATAATCTTTCGGCTTCACGATCACCGGCATCCGGTTGTGGATCTTTCCAATCAGCTCGTTCGGCGCGCACGTGACGATGGTGCAGCATAGGCCGTTGTCGGCGTGATCTTCCCAGAGGCCGGCGAAGCCCATTGGCTCGCCGCTCTTCATACCGATGCGCCATTTCTGCTTCTTCCCCTTTTCGCCGGACCATTCATAGAAGCCGGTGGCGGGGATGATGCAGCGCCGCTCGCGCAGCGCCTTGCTCCAGGTACGTTTGACTGCCGCTTCTTCGCCCCGGCAGTTGAACAGCGGCTTGGGCGCCTTTTTCTTGTCGAAGGAGCGCATAAAGCCCCATTGCATGATGACGCCCTCGCGGCCTTTCTCATTCGCGCGGACAACTAACACGTCATTGGTGGGGCGGATTTCGCGCGAGAGCGCCTTCTTCAACTCGCCATTGAAGTCGATGGCGAAGTGCTCGAAGAAGTGTTCCTCGTCCTCAGGGTCAGCTATGTATCGGCCGCACATTTACAGTGCCTCGGTTTGAATAAATCTCGTATACGCAGCCATCGTTTCGTCGACGAGCCGGTGACTTATAAACCCCTTGAGGCCGGCAGATACCTGCTTGCCCGTCATTTCTGGGGTTATCGTCCAATAGCGCCAGGTTAGCGGTAGAAGTCTCGACTCCTTGTTTTCCGTATCGATGTGGAAATCATGTGTGACTGCGTCTCGCACGATTCGGGCAAAGTGATACCATGATGTCCCGCGCATGTTTTGAAATTGCTGAGTGTTTTTGCAATATGTCTTACACACCTCAAAGGCTTCTTTCAGTGCAAGGCGCATCTGTGCTTTGAAGAATTCATTTTTCAAGTCGTCCCCGAGCGATGGGTCGCGTAACAATGCAGCTATTGGTCCACCCTGCATTCTCCCGGTTTCAAGGTCTATCGTTGCCTTTTCAATAACTTGCAGTCCATTTGGAGAGTTGAATACCGGAAGCGCAATCAAACCCAAGTGGTACACGCTTTGGATAGATGCGAGTTGACTCAACAGTTGCTGTTTCGTCGTGACTCTCACCGATAATCCCTCGACACCGTATGTTCCGCGGCGGGAAGCAAACCCAAACCCGCCAGCTTTCTCGCCACCACGTTCACCACCTTGCCACTGCTGCTGTCGCACTGGACTTCGCCATAGACGCGCACCAGCCGGGCGCCGCAGACTACCTTGCGGTGACGCTCGAACTCATTTTGCCAGATAATCACGTTGCCGACACCGGTTTCATCCTCGATGGTCATAAACGTGACGCCCTTGGCGGTGGCCGGCCTCTGACGGCAGAGCACGATGCCTGCGATCTCGATCATCGTGCCGGTGGGCGCGGTCTTGAGGTCAGCGTTGCAGGAAATACCCATGCGGGCGAGGTCCTCGCGAATCAACGCCATGGGATGCGCGCGCAGGCTCATACCGATAGTACGGTAATCGTGTGTAACCTGCTCCATCTCACCCATGGCGGGGAGCGTGATGGGATTTTCGCGCACGATCAATCCCGAAAACAGTGGCGGCATCTTCGTGGCCGATTTCGCCTGCCACAGTGCATCCCGGCGCGATATGCCCAAGGATTGAAAAGCATCCGCATCGGCGAGAATCGAAAGCTGTCGGCCGTATATGCCGGTGCGTTGGGCGAAGTCATCCACCGAAACGAAGGGGCCATGCTCGCGGGCGGCAACAATCTTGGCTTCCGTATCGGCGTCGAGTCCCTTTATTTGCCGGAACCCCAGCCTCACCGTCGGCCCGCCATGACCCCACGTAGCCGGCGTGTCTTCGGCCACACCATCAGCCACATCGCCGAGCGTGCCGTCCCAATGGCTTGCATTCACATCGGTAGGCAACACCTCAACGCCGTGATCCTTCGCATCGCGTACCAGACTCGCAGGCGAGTAAAAGCCCAAGGGTTGCGAGTTGAGCATTGCCGCGAGATAGGCCGCAGGGTAATAGCGCTTGAGATAGCAGCTCACGTACACCAGCAAGGCGAAGCTAGCGCTGTGGCTCTCGGGGAAGCCGTAGTCGCAGAAGCCCAGCAATTGCTTATAGAGCTTGTCGGTGAATTCCGGCGCGATCCCCTTGGCGGCCATGCCGGTGAGCAACTTCTCTCTGTGCTTATCGAGGCTGCCGTTACGTTTCCATGCGGCCATGGCCTTGCGTAATTGATCGGCCTCGCCAGGGGTGTAGCCGGCAGCCACCACGGCGAGCTGCATCGCCTGTTCTTGGAACAATGGCACGCCGAGGGTGCGCCGCAACACAGGTTCAGTACAGGGGTGAGGATATTCAACAGCTTCGACACCATCCCTGCGGCGCAGATAGGGGTGAACCATGCCGCCCTGGATCGGGCCGGGCCGGATGATCGCCACTTCAATAACAAGGTCGTAAAAACAGCGCGGTTTCAGGCGCGGCAGCATTTGCATCTGCGCCCTGCTCTCGATCTGAAACGTACCAACCGTATCACCATCGCAGATCATGTCGTACACGCCACGGGCGACGGGTGCCGGCTTGTTATCGGGATCGCGCTGGTCGGTGGCGAGCACGGTAGCGAGGTCATATCGCTTGCCGTGATGCTTCTCAATCAGGTCAAAGCACTTACGGATGGCGGTCAACATACCGAGAGCGAGACAATCGACCTTCAGGATGCCGAGAGCGTCGATGTCGTCTTTGTCCCACTCGATGACCGTGCGCGCATCCATGGCTGCATTCTCGATCGGCACCAGTTCATCAAGCCTGCCACGGGTAATGACAAAACCGCCGACATGCTGGGAGAGATGGCGCGGGAAACCACGTAGCTCGCGGGCCAGATGCAGCACCAGCTTCACCGTGCGGTCTTTACCATCGAGACCGGCATCGCGCAGCCGCTCCTTCATAATCTTCGGATCGCTCAAGCTATCGACGTTCTTGCTCAGGGCGTCCACCTGATCCAAAGACAGGCCCATGGTCTTGCCCACTTCGCGCAACGCGGACTTACGCCGATAGCTGATGACCGTGGCGGTCAACCCCGCCCGGTCTCTGCCGTACTTCTCGTAGATGTATTGGAT
>JABWBM010000109.1 GCA_013360495.1 Planctomycetaceae bacterium | reverse complement strand
GAAGTGCGCGGGATCAACCGCGTGGTGTACGATATCTCGTCGAAACCGCCAGCGACGATCGAGTGGGAATAATGGGACGCCGAAAGCAGCCCAGAATCTTATTCCATCATCCAAAGAGTTTGTCGAAGTCGTTGTGTGAGCCTATCCACACCTAAATCATCGTATCGTCGCGTCGCTCGCCTATGGCGCGATATTGTTCGTTAATCCTGACCGACGAAATATGATCGTAGCCTCGGAGCTTTTTGAATCGAAGAGAAGGATGGGCCGGGTCCGTTGCAAAAAGCTGGTATGCGCGCCGGGCTGCCTCACGCACACGCGGATCGAGCCGGTCATACGCGCGCCAGAAACTGGGGCGGGTCAGTGATTTCACAGGCGATCCGGGTCGAGAGGTTTTTCACCTTCGGCGGCGGAATCACGAAGAAAAGCGTCAAACTTCGGACGGGGATGGGAAGACACGAGGAGGTTTTCCCAACGCTCATCGTCCTGCCGTGCAGCGAGGAAACGGGCAAAGTCGATCACTTCGTTGCGTTTTTCCTCCGACAACGACTCGCAGATTCGGACGAGCTCTTTGGTCTCCGTTCCCATTCCGCCATTCTATAACGGTTTATAAGCGCCTTCAATCTCTGCTGTTTAACGTCCACGTTACGTGCAAAGTCAGGATGTTCTTGTGTAGCGTCACGCCGCCGCCTGCCCCGCGGAGGCGGGGGGCGTGACGGACCTACCATTGATAGTGCAAATACGTCACGGCACTCGCCTCGGCGAAGCCGCTCCGGCGGAGCCGGGTAGCCGTGACGCTACAAGAAAAGACGACTTTGCACGTGACGTGGTTTAACGTCGCCCCTCCGCCAGAATCCCGGCAATGGCTGGCTTTCCCCTTCGATCACGGGCGATCAACGCCTACAATAAAAGAGCACTACCCCTTCGTTGGGAGGTCCATATGGCCCGTATCGTGAAACTTCTGGCGGTCATTCCCTTTGCGTGGTTGCTCGTCACCGCCATTGACGCACAGGATCAACCGGCGGAAGCGCCGGAGCAAAAACCGGCGGAACAACCCGCCGACGCCGACGGCCCATTCGACACGCTCAAAGCGCTGCGCGAGCATTTCGAGCCGTTGCGCGGCGCGCTCGCCACCGAGTGGGAGGATTTCAAGCGCACCGCGAAGCCCGACGAAGAGACGTTTAAAAAGCTGCGCGAAAAAGAGCAGGCGTTGTTCGAGCGCGAGCGAAAGGCTCTACGCGCTTATCTCGCCGAACATACGGACGCGGAGGATGCTATCGAGGCGCGCCACGGCGTCGTCATGATCTCGGCGAACCTCGGCCAGTGGCAGGATGTGGTCGCCGAGGCCGATGCCTTCCTCGCCAAACACAAAGAGGCTAACGCCGATCTCACGCGCATCGTTTCATACTCCCGCGCCGACGCGCTGCTGCATATCGAAGGCAAGGAAGAAGCTGCCGCGACCGCCCTCGAAGCGATCGTGAAGCACTACCCCGGCGAGACCGAGGCGAATATGGCGCGTGAACTGTTGATCGTCGCCTACACCTATCTCAACCGCATCGCCGACGCCAAGAGGCTCGTGATGGAAATGCAGCGCATGCCGGAAGTGGAGAGCGACGAACAGGCCAGGGCTTTCTTCGACCACGAGCTTGCCAAGCTCAACAAGATCGGCGAGCGCTTCCCCGAGTTTGTCGCCTACAAAACCGACGGCGTCAAAGTTACGCGCGACGGCATCACCGGGCAGCCGCTGCTGGTCTGGTACTGGGACATCGCGGGTGGGACATCGTTGCCGGCGCTTCCCGGCGTTGCAAAAATCGCCAAGGAATACGAGGGCAAGCTCAAGATCGTCGCCATTTCCGTCGAGCGCAACCGCGACTCATGGAAGCAGGAGGCCGAGAAGCTCGCCAAGGATCACCCCGGCATCGTTCAGCTTTACGAGGGCGTCAACGGCCCTGACCGCAGCGCTGCATCCCTGATCGATCAGATGCCGCTACCGATGGCGGTGCTGGTGACAGCGAATGGCACGATCCATCGCCTCGACGTTCCGGCCTTCGACCTCGCGCGCGTGGTGAAGCGCTGGCTCGCCCAGTAATCCAGTTCGCTCATACCAAACCCAAAATGAAAGCTGGATTTTCGGCTGTCATGCCCGCGCAGGCTGGCATCCACTCTTCTCTTTGTCTCTGGATTCCCGCTGCATTCGGCGTAACGCTCCGCTTGCCTCGCGTCGCGGGAAAGACGTTCAGAATCGCTATTTCAATTTAGGGTTGGTATCAAGCGTCGCCGGAGCCACATGAAAACCGGCGATGATAACGTTTAACGCAATCAGCCGTCCCTGCGGAGGACGGCTGCTGCGAACCTTCTCCTGACATTCAGAGGGCGTCCTTCGTCAGGTATTCCCCTCTGTCGGAAGCCGCATCTTCACCAGCGGCTCCCCTTTCCCTCCGCTTTCCTAACGAAGCAACGTCAGGAGGGTCTGTGGAAGACTATTGGCCTGCGCGAGGATTCCCGCGGCGGCCTGCACGCGCAGTTGCGCGCCGGTCATTTCGGTGACTTCCCGCGCGATGTCGACGGTCGACAAGTCCTGCGCCGTCTGGGCCACACTCGACTGGAGCGAACTCAGGAAGTCACGGTTGCTGTCGAGCGTCACCACCTGATAGGTGCCAAGGAAGCTCTGGGTGCGAACGGTCTCCTTGATCGCCCGGTCGATGATCGCGATCGCATGGGAAATCTGCGCCGGAGGACCTTCGAGATTGAAGGCTCCCTCACGGGCGATCTGAGAAATCGTTCCAGCACCCATCACCAGTGTGTTCGAGAATGTTCCAACGACGCCTTCGGCGGTCGGAAGGCCGCCAAGGTGAGCGGACTGGAAGTTCTGGATGCTGATGTATTCCCGGCCATCAAGCTCGCCGGTCAACTGCACGCCAAGCCCGGAGCGCACGTTGGAATCCGGGCGGTTCTTGAACACGCTGAACTCGACACGGTCGATCACGCCCGCGTTGAGCAGTTCGTTGCTGAACGGATCCTCGAGCGCGTTGTTGGGTTGCGAGATCTTGAAGACATCGCCGTCGTACATATTGGTGATTGGGCGATAGCCGGCGAGGCTATACGTTCCGGCGGTCGTGAAGTCGAGGTTGAGCGCGCGCGTGATCGTATTCGTGAAGCTCCCGCGTCCAAAGCGCTGGGACAAGTCGATATCGATGTCCGCGTAGGCCGAGCTGTAGGCGAAGTGAAAACCATTGAGCGCCCGCACTTGCGCGCCGTTGATCCAGGCAATGGCGTCGATGCCGTTGGCGCGCATCGGCAAACCGTTCTGCGCCATACCGGCGACGGCGGAATCGTTCTCGTCAAGCGCGTTGAACGCGAATTGGCCGTCGCTCGCGTTCCTTATCGAGACCGACTGATCGGCGCCGAACCCTTCGCTGTAGAGAGCCAATACGCCCATGCCTGTGCTGGCCAGACCCGAACCCCCGCCAGAGTGACTGAGCAGTCCGATTTCGTTGGCATCGGTGCCTCCATTCGTGCTTTCGGTGAAACGGAATCCTTCGACGCCGGCTGCCGCCGTGAACAGGAAGATGTCCTGACCGTTGCGATCGACGCCCAAGTGCGTGACCGTCGCGATCTCTTCCATCTCGGCCTGCAGGTCCGCGCCGTTATTGTAATTCGCGGTCGTGCCAGTCAGCGAAATGGTGCGCCTCCAGGCCGCGTTCGTGCCGTAGACCTCGACATCAAAGCTCGCAGTGCGGGTGGTCGCATCGAAGGTCAGACCATTGCTGACAATGCGCGCATCCGCCGGCTCGACGCCGTTGATCGTGAGCGCGGCCGCTCCCGCCGTCAGCGCGCCGGAGCCGTTGGTAAAGTTATTGATCGTGAAGGTTTCGGCACCGGCGTGACGGAAGATCAGGTTCTTGTCGCCCGCGCCATCGGTTCCCTCGATCACGCTGAAGTAGCCGAGGTTCGCGGTGTTGAGCGCGCGTTCGATATCCGCGCCGGTGATTTCGCCGTTGCCGTCGCCGTCAACGTCGGTGGTCGTGACCGTCACCGTCGTGGCCGAAGTCCCGACCTGCACATCCATGGTGAAGGTCAGGCCGCCGGTGAGTTCCTGATCGGCAAGCGTGAGGGCGGTCACGGCCGATTCCGCGCCGTTGACCACCTGCGTCGAGGCATACATGCCGGTCAATTCCGCGGATCCATTGATTTGCGCCACGAGCTCTTCCGCTGTGGTCCCATCCGTCATCGGAACCTGTGAGACGCCGCGCGGCCCCTCGATCGAGAGCACGGACGCGGTCGCGCCAGTCATGACGCTTCCCATGCCGCCAAGGTCGAGGTTGGTTACGAGGGTGGCGCGCTCGGCGGCGCGGGTCAGGTCGACCGTGAAGTCGCGGGTGGCGTAGGGACCGAACTTCAAGCGTTTGATATCGAGGCGCTCGAACGCGTTGCCGGTCTTTTCGGTATAGAATTCGCCACTGCCATCGAGCACGCGATTACCGCCGAGCTTGGTCGTGCGAGCAATGCGGTCGATGTCGGCGATAAGCTGATTGGCTTCGTCCTGGAAGATGGTTGGGTCGCTGGTGGCGATCTCGCCGCCCATGGCGCGCAGGGCCACGGCGCGCAATTTGATCAAACGGGTGTAGATTTCGGTGATGCCGTCCTGAGCGATGTCGAGTGTGTTGCGGGCTGTTTGAGTGTTGACGATCGCGGCGCCGATACCGTTGAGTTGGCTCTTGAGGATTTCGATCCCGACGAAAGTGCCGGGCTCGTCGCTGGGACGAGTGATACGCTGACCCGTCGCGAGGCGCTCTGCTGTGCGCTCGAACGACGCGTTCGCGGTGCGTAGACCGCCGAGCGCAATGCCCGCAGCAATATTGTTCGATATCCGCAGCATGACACTGTCCTTGCACCGTCCGGGTTCCACAGACGCGCCAACGCGGCGCGCCAATCCGAACGTCTGATCCAAGGGCTTCCACCCCCTCGAATCTCACCGGTACGCGGGATCAGGATCACCACTTCCCGATCGCCGCGTCAGCCGGTTAGGTAAGGCTTGAGCGAGTCAAGCCCCACGGCTCCGCCGGAGCGGAGCTGCCCATGCTCGTTGGCGCCGGCCTCCGGCCTGCGCCCCCCTCTGGCGCGACACAATCCTTTGCGTCGCGGGCGCCCGTATGGTTCTGGGCTGCCTTGTCAGTCGCACTCCGCGACCGAACAGCGCGCGGAACGTGCCGTGCGCCGATTTCCTGCCGTGAACGATCCGCCGTGTTGGTGCGGTCGATCAGCGGCATGTTCTGGTTTGGGTAATGACGGAGGAAAAAGGTCGGCAAGGAAACACCCGAATCGTCGAGGGGAATCGACATTCGCGCCTGACACGGCCAATTGGTGATCCGCCCGGCCTAGCGATCCTCCCTGATCGCCCTTGCCAGATATATGTCACCGGCATTCCTTTGCCGATGTGGCTGGGTCTTCCAGCCCTGTCTGCCTCATGCGGCCATATGGCGGCCGCAGGTAGCACATTATTCTTGAGCCTTTACAACCTGACCGCAGAGACAGGCCGTCCGGCTCGCGGCCACCTTTCGCCTCTCTTTCGGGGGCATTGCCCTTTACGGAGCGATTCAGGTGGCTTACTTCTTGAATCGGTGTTGGGAGGCCGGAAATTCAAAAAAATCCTTCAGGAAACTTGTGTTTCTGCCGATAGGAGTGCCTTCTCTGGCTGGAGCACATGTCACCCACATCGTTATAACGGCCTATTGACCGTTATGGAGGCCTTTTGATCCAAACCAGCGTTCCTCGAAGCCGGCCGCCTTGGCATCGTCAGCCATAGCCTCGCTCAACGGTAAAACGCGATCCGGCAGGAGCGGAAAGAGGTTCGCCTCCACCGCCTTTGCAAGCTCTTCCATACCTACGCCATTATGGACCGAAATACCGATCTCAGCCCACGAAGGCCGCTCGCCTGAATCACACTTTGTCGCGACCAGCACCCCGCTCAACGCCGGCCGTCCTAACCCATGCTCCTGCAGCACGAGGCGCAAGTCAGCATCGTCGATCGCCGCCCGCGCGCGGCGCATTCCTTCCGCTTCCACCATCGATGCCCCATGCTCGCGCAGGCCCGCTGTGTCGAAGACCTCCACCACCGCGCCGTTGCGTAGCGGCCAGATCGCGCCGAGCACATCGCGCGTCGTGCCCGGCGTATCGCTCACGATGGCGTGGCCTTGCGAAGCGAGCGCGTTGAAGAGCGTCGACTTCCCTGCGTTGGGCGCGCCCGCGATCACGACGCGCGGTATGGACAGCCAGCGCTTCACCAGCGGCCAATCGCTCACGAACGCATGCCGGTCAAAGCCCGCGGGAGCCGATGTCTGCCCCATCGCCCGCAGTACGACCCGAAGCTGCGCTTCGCTTGCCACCGACGGCAGGATTGCGAGCGCAGCGCGCTGATATCGATTCATCCCTCGCGCGAAGTCCTCGTCCACGCCGGGCGCGCTGACGCGCTCGAAGCCGAAGGCCTTGAGGACATCTTCCACCGCATCGCGCACGCCTGCGCCACCGTGAGGCGTGAAGAGCAGCGAGCCGTCAGCGCTCCACGCCGCCAAACCCTGATCGGCGTTACGCAGGCGCACAAGCCGGTGCGCCTCGCCCTTCTCAGGCAGCCTCCCCTCGAAGAGCGCGTCGAGGTTCTGACCCCATAGCCGCACCATGCCGATGGCGGCGGGCAGGGGAGATGTCAGGATCGCATAGCGGTATGGCTTCATGACGATTTCGGCCGGAAGGCTTTGATGCGCGCCTCATCGGTGGTCATGCGCGGGCCGTCCAGCAAGTCGATGCAATAGGGAATGGCAGGCATCACCGCGTCAAGACATTCGGTGATCGCCGATGGCTTGCCCGGCAGGTTGACGATCAGCGTCGATCCGCGAATCCCTGCCGTCTGGCGCGAAAGGATCGCCGTCGGAACATTCTTCAACGATACCACGCGCATCAGTTCGCCGAACCCGGGCATCATCTTGTGGCACACCGCTTCGGTGGCCTCGGGCGTGACGTCGCGCGGCGCCGGACCCGTGCCACCCGTGGTCACCACGAGACAGCAGTCCTCCATGTCGCATAGCTCCATCAGGGTCTTCTCGATCAACTCCTGCTCGTCGGGAATGATCCGCGCGACAGGTTCCCACGGGCTGGTCAGTGTCTGTTCGAAGTACGCGTGAATGGCCGGCCCGCCGCGGTCCTCATAGATTCCCTTCGAGGCGCGGTCGGAGATGGTCAGGATGCCGATGCGAAGCAGTTCAGACATGGGTCACTTCATCTTCTCTTCAAGTTCCGTGCGCTGGCGCTCGTATTCACGAAGCTGAGCGTCTCGCGCGAGATCGCGGTTGCGTGGCGTCATCAGCGTCATCTTCGTCTGCTGATCGGACGCGATGTTCGCCGTCGCGAGTTCTTTGGTCTGCACGACGCGCGGATCCGGTTTCCCGCGCAAGATCGTCAGGTCGACGGCCGCCGCTGTGTAGGTCGCGGCCACGGTGAACAGGCATTGCAACAGGAAGCTGTGCTTGCGCCAGTCATACATCGTGATCCAGGCCTCGTCGTCAACGCTGACAAGCAAGCGAACTCTCTTCACCGCTGCGATGAAGGCGGCTTCGTCCCCGCCCTTGCGGTATTCGTCGCGGACGGAGTCCTGCACCAGAGCCGTCACTTGCACCCGTATCGGGATCGTCGAATATGCGCTTTTCAACGCTCCGAGAAGCCGCGCAGCAACAAGCGCCGAGAGATAGCAGTCGCCGTCGTCGGACTCATACTTGGCGCGGTCTTCGGCGAGCTCTTCCCGTGACTTCGCATCGCTCGACGGGTTGGGAATGACGACGCGCGCGCCCCCCTTGAGTTGGGTCCTGAGCGCATCGGCGTACTTTTGGAGGTCGCGGTTTTGCTTCGCGGCGCTCTTGAAACGCTTGATGGCAACGTCCGCTTCCTTCTCCAGACTTGCAAGCACCGCTGTCTCGGCGGCTTCCTGGAGCACGTCGAGCTGAGGACTGCTGGAGCCTGCAATCAATTGCTCATAAAGGAAGAGGCTCGCCCTGAACTTCCACGCCTTGCGCAGCGTGCGCGCATAGAAGAGGGTCACGTCCACATGCGCCGGTTCGCGGCGCATCAGCAGGTCGAGGCGTTCGAGCGCGTCGGTGAGCTGTCCGCGCCCGATCAGTTCCTCGATCGTGGCGAGCGCGTCGGCGGTTCCCGGCGGTTCGGGCTGCGTCCCCTTGATCTTCGCGCTTTCGATCCACACGAGTCCCGTGCCGTCGGGCCCACTGGTCTGGATCAGCGTCTTTGTTCCCGACACGCGGAGGACTTCGCCGTGAATATAGGAGCCGTCGTCAAGCAGTACGCGCGCCGCGCCGGCGGCTCCGGCGCAGACGATCAGTACGAGGATGACGGCGATCGCACGAACCATTGCCTGAAGTATACCACCACAGCACAATGAACGCCCAATGTTGATGGACCCATCCACAACCTCCTCATCGCGCCTCTACTACGCCATGATCGCGTGCATCGCGCCCCGTCCGATCGCGTGGGTCTCGACGATCTCTGGTAAGGGCGTCACCAACCTCGCGCCCTTTAGTTTCTTCAATGGCGTGGCGTCGGAGCCGCCAACGCTGCTCTTTTGCCCGGGCTTCAAGGACGACGGAACGCCCAAGGACACGCTCCGCAACATCGAGGAGACCCGCGAGTTCGTGGTCAACGTCGTCCCCTACTCGCTCGCGCAGGCCATGAACGCCACCTCGGCCTCGCTCGATCACGGCATCAGCGAGTTCGAGACCTGCGGCATCGAGTCCGCTCCGGGTATGAAAGTACGCCCGCCACGTGTGGCGAAGTCGCCCGTGCATTTCGAGTGCAAGCTCTATGACCTGATCCGGGTCGGTTCGGGCAACATCGTGATCGGCGAGATTCTGCTAATCGACATCGACGACAGCGTGCTGGACGCGAAGGGCAAGCCCGACCCGGAAAAACTCGACCTGATCGGACGCATGGGCGGCGCAACCTATTCCCGCACCACCGGACGCTTCGATCTGCGGCGTCCTGACTGATATTGTTCGCGCTGACCAGCACAGAGACGTCCGGGGATGAGGCGCCCCGGCTGAATTCGCCGGCGTGAGATGTTTGCAGGCATGAGATTGAGAACGAGGAATTCGTCCCCTCTTCATCTACGTGGATCTGCGACTTCTGCGGACGGAATCCTCATGCTTCTTCTCCATGTTCTCTGCGCCTTCTTCCTTCGCCCGGCCTCAGCCGAAACTACGGGGCGGTCTTGGCGAACAAGCCACAATGAAACTCTCAAAATTTACCCGGAATTTCCGATTCTTTCTCCCGTCCTGATTGCTTTGGATGGAGAATGACAGCCGTGATGAACATGCGGGATATCGAAGCGCTGGTGGACGCCCACGGGGCCGAGGTCTGGCGTTACCTGCGATTCCTCGGCTGCGACGAATCCCTTGCCGAGGATCTGCGTCAGGATGTCTTCGTCTACGTGCTGCGCAACCCGATCGAAGATCGCGGACGCGCGGCTGCCGGCGGCTACCTGCGCAAAGTCGCCCGCAGCCTTTTCATTAACCTGATGCGGCGCGAGGCGAGGAAGTGGTCGCTCGAGGATATCGAAGCCGCCGACCGGGTGTGGCAGAGCACGCGACCCGAAGACGACAGCGATCCCTGGCTCGATGCGCTACGCAACTGCTTGCAAACGCTTGATGAGGGGGCGCAACGCGCGATCGAGATGCACTACCGGGACAGGGCGGGGATTGACGCAATAGCCGCGAAGCTCGGGAATACCGTGGCCGCCGTCAAGTCGATGCTGCAACGCGCGCGGGCGAGCCTGAGAGCCTGCATGGAGCGGAAAGTCAAAATATGACCGATCATATGGACAGATGCGTGGAGCAGGCGCTCGAGGAAATGGTGGGGGGTGTAAAGCCGCCGCCAGTGGACATCGAGCGGATCAAAGCGCGTGCGTTTGGCGGCGAGCTTGAACCGGATATGAGTGACGAAGCGGGAAGCGAGGATCGCGCCGACGCGAAGATCGCGACGTTGCCGCGCGAGCGAAACTGGGGCGTGGCAGCCGCGGTCGCGTGTGTGGTGGTCGGCTTCGGATTGATCGCGCTATCGGGTATTGAAGGCCGCGGGCCGAGTGGTAACGGCAATTCGCCACTTGTTCGGGATGGCAACCCACTTGGCGAGCCTTTGAAACTTCCGCCATCGGTGTACGTCTTTGAAAACGTAGCGAGTGAATACACCATAAGCGCTTCACACATCGAGCTGAAGCAAGGATTGTTTCTTATCAGCGAGGGCGAGACTCCCGAAATCCACGCTGGCCACGGCCGTGTCGGCATGGTGAAGGGGCGCGCTCTGCTGTGGGCGGGTCATGACGCGCCGGAGGGTGATTCCCGCCGCGCGCTTGTCGAGACCCTTTTGGAAGAACGCAAAATCAACGAAGAGGAGGCAGAAATCATGTCTACGAAGAATTGGATCGTTCGCGCCGGCATGGCGCTGTGTCTGGTGAGCGGTTCTGTAATGGTCAACGGCGAGCAGGTATTTGCCGATGAAGGCGAGGGCCACGATGAAATCGCCGGCTGGTTCAACAAAGTCGACGCGAACAAAGATGGAAAGATCACCCAGGATGAAGCTGAGGCCAAGACGTCACTCGGAACAGCTCTGCCGCAATGGAAAGATATGGATGCCAATAAGGATGGCTCCGTGACGTTGCAGGAATTGCGTGACTACTGCGCCGCCGCGGCAAAGAAACGCGAAGCGGATGAGAAACGCCGCGAGAAGGAAGCCGAGGAGAACCGCGAAGGCGAGCGTGAAGAAGCCGGCGACGAGGAGGAAGACGAGGAAGAGGACGATGAAGACGAAGGAGACGACGACTAAGTACGAATCCACGACCGGTGATAAGGGAGGCGCGGGCAACCGCCCTCCCTTGCATCCTTGGGTTGACCTGCTGACGAAGGAGCGATAGCCATGACCTCCCGCGCACACTCTGGCTTTCTGACGTCACTACTTCTCATGATCGGCGCGCTCGCCGTTATTCTCGGCGCCGCGTACTTTCTCGTCGCCGCGGACGACGCCAACGCGTCGGGATATGCGGCCACGGGCGAGAGCACTCTCGCAGACGAGCCGTCTTCGCTCGAATCGGACAACCTGAAACTCCAAACCGAGTTGAAGCGCGAACGTCAACGAGCCGATGACCTTGCCGCACGTCTTCAGATCGCTCAAACGCGGCTCGATGAAATCTCGAATGCAATTCGTGAGACAGAGTCCATTCGCGGCAAAGTGGTCTACGCCGACGGCTTGCCCGCCGAGGGAGTCAGCGTCAAAGCGATGGCGCATATCGCCTGGAAGCCGCAGGCGCCGGGTTACGACGGAGACGTCGATGCTTACGAAAAGGACGTCAGCGCGTTCATCGCGCGGCTACGCTTCGCGCCCGTGACCGTTGCGACGGATAAAGATGGCGCGTTCTCGCTTCCCGGGTTACTCGCGGGCGATGTCTACAATATCGAAGCAGTCGGACCGGACGGCGCGCAGGCTGTCGCGAACGACATTAAAAGCGGCTCGACAGATGTCATGCTCCGGCTTTCAGGAAGCGGTCACGCGCTCACAGGGACAGTGAAGGCCGCGTCAGGGATGTTGCCGCCGCAGATGAATGTGAAGGTCTGCGAGGATGCGGGCATGACCCGCGTCTTCGAGCAGCAGCAGTTCTTACGGACGATTGATTGCGCTGATCCACGCTTCACTCTGCCGCTACCCTTCGCGGGGCGTTGGGTTGTGCTCGTTGAAGCAGAAGGTTTCTACCAACCCACACCCGCTGTCGTCGATGTGCGCGGCAAGAAGGCCTCAATTGAAATTATTATGCACGAGGCGACGGCCCTGTCGGGCGTCGTTCGCGATGCGGCGGGAGCACCGCTCACCTATGCGCGAGTGCATGCTAGCGCTTTGACAAGC
>JABWBM010000108.1 GCA_013360495.1 Planctomycetaceae bacterium | reverse complement strand
TCGAGGTCGCCGTCGCCGTCCATATCGCCGCTCCGGATGGCTTGAGGCGATTCGGTGGAACCGTATCCGAATGTCACCGACTGGAGGAAATTCATCTGGCCGTCATTGAAGTAGACCCGGCTGGCTTGTCTCCCTCTTGGATCAACGCCGGCGAAATCAAGATCGCCATCGTTGTCATAATCGCCAACTTCGATTCTAGGCACGATCGAATCCGGTCCCGTTTCCAGTGCAACAAATTCACGCGCGAGTGAAAAAGATCCGGCCCCGTCATTCGTGTAGATCCGGTATTGGAAGTAGCCTTCCATCGAGCATACGAGGTCGAGGTCGCCGTCGCCGTCCATATCGCCGAACTGCGCAAGACGAGGGACTCCGGGACCGTCGGAGTCGCTTCCAATCTGCCGGCCCGGTTCGCCAAACACTCCGTTGCCGCCATTGAAGTACATCGTTGAATACCCATCGAAAATATCAAGATCGCCGTCGCCATCGACATCGCCAAGTATCGCCTGGCCGTACCAGTCGGCGAGTGTATTACGGAAAGAAAATACGCCTTGGCCGTCGTTGAGCCATATTTCGGTTGTCCAATTATTCCCTTCAGCAACGAGGTCGAGATCGCCGTCGCCATCCATATCGCCAAAGCTGATACTGGACCACCCTCGGTATCTTTCGCTGTTTATGTTAATGAGGAGCGAAGTTTCATAGCGCTGATACACAACGC
The DNA here is from genome assembly GCA_013360495.1 of Planctomycetaceae bacterium. Classification (GTDB taxonomy): domain Bacteria; phylum Planctomycetota; class UBA8742; order UBA2392; family JABWBM01; genus JABWBM01. The sequence goes on along the minus strand of JABWBM010000108.1, from coordinate 11,240 downwards.
TATAAATATGGAACGTGATGCCATACTCCCAGTCAGCATTGACGATATCCATAATCCCATCGCCATTGAGGTCGAACACCTGCACGCTCGAGTAGGCGGAGCCGCGATCGTTGTAATCTCCGAATTGAAACAATTCACCGAAATAACTTGCGCCTGACGGAGCGGTTGCCACTCGAAAGCGAGTGACGACGGGGGTTCCGAGCGGAATGCTGTCGTTGCTGATCAGTCCGCGCGTAAGCGAGACCTCCACCTCTTCCCCCGGCCAGAGCAGGCTGTTCGGCTGGAACGACAGCGATTGCGTCCAGCCTCCGAAATATGTACCTGGCATTCTCCCGGACATCGAACCATGGACAGAAAATGTCACGGGCGACGGGGTGCGTATCGGCTCGTTGAACGTGGCGTCGATCGATGTCGTGCGCGCGGCATTGTTGCTGAAGGGAGCGGGATAAAATGAGCGCAGCTTGGGAACGAGAATGACGTTAATGCCGAACACCCGCGTAGCGCTTGCGCCTGCCGCGTCCTGAACTTTGATGGTGAAGGACTCATACTGCTTGTATGCGGGAGTTCCGCTGATGACGCCTGCCGCGGACAGGCTCAGACCGTTGGGCAGGACACCGGAGACAACCGACCATATGTAAGGTTGCTTTCCGCCGGTCGCGCTTAACGGAGTGTTATAGTCGGTGCCGACAGCTCCATCCGGCAGGCTCGCTGTCGTGATCTTCAGCGGCTTGATGACGATCTGAGCGCCGGTTGACCCGCCCGAAATCATGATCAGGCATGCCGCGATCAACAGCCCCGACAGGATAGCGGCTATCGAGCCGTATTTTGTAAACCGTGAGCCAATATTACCTCTGCGTTGTCCGCGCATACTTCGCACTCCCTGTGAACCGTTTGAGAACACCACTTCTCGATGGGCCAAGCGTACCAGAAAAGGCGTTCGCCTCTGGGCGTAGAGTGCAAGAAGTATGACGAATGTGTCACGAGCTGTTCCGCTTGGGAAAAACGTCATTTGTCTCAACGGAACCGGGCGCTGCTGTCAGCGCCCGGTGGGAAAATGAATCTGCGATATGTGAGAGCACAGGCAGGACTGAAGAAGGGTTAACGGTTGGCGTAGAGCCGATTACGATTGTCAAGCGTATTGGAACCTTGCGAGCTGTTGAAATGATGCGCGAAGATGTCGAGGTCGCCATCGCCATCGATATCGCCAACGGCAAGACGTTGAGTCTCTATCCTTTCGGCCAAAGTGCTTCCTCCCGGAAGAAATTCCTGGCCAAAATCTTGACTTACGGGAAGCCCTCCATACCCATCATTGAAGTAAACGCGATTTCGTCCACGACAGCCGAGAAGCACATCGATATCGCCGTCGCCGTCGACGTCTCCGATCTCGGCCGATTGCACGGGCTCGTCAACGCCAAAGGTCCGTGAGTTGGGAATGCTGAAATTGCCTGAACCATCATTGAAATAAATTCGATCGTCGTATGCGTCTGGATTAGCCACAAGAATATCGAGACTGCCGTCGTTATCGAAATCCGCGAGCTTCAAATACTGTTGCCTGTCTCTTCCGTATCGATTACCAACCGTTCCGGTATGTACGAATTCTCCTGCCCCGTTATTCAGGTATATCCAGATGACTGACGGATCGCGGGCTATGGCGACGAGGTCGAGGTCGCCATCGTTATCGACGTCACCAAGCTGCGACTGCAAAAGCCCATCGTATTTTATGTAAAACTTTCTCTCTGCGGAATATCCCCCTCTTCCGTTGTTGTACAGCACGACACTGTGAGTAACAGACGTGACGAGGACATCGAGATCGCCGTCACCATCGACGTCGCCAAGGTGCATGCTTTGAGGGGCATGAAACCATACTCCCATCGTTCCCATGATCATCTTATACTGAAACCTCATGTTGCCGCTTCCATTGTTCAGATAGACGTACAGTGCGTAATAGTCGTAGCCGTCCAAGGCAACAAGATCAAGGTCTCCGTCGGAATCAACATCGCCTAGTACGGTTTCATGCCAGCCGTCGGGCCCTTGTTCATCCCGCGACCGTGAAATGAAGGAGTGGAAGTAAAGAGCGCCCCCATTGTTGATGTGAATGGTGCATCCCTTTTCGGTGCTCGCGCTGAACGTATCGAGGTTACCGTCGCCGTTGAGGTCGGCCAATTCAAGGTCGACCAAATCAAACAGTGTTACGCCCGATGAACCGCCAGGGTAAACATTGCCGCCGTTGTCGCGGTAATATTCGTCCAAGCGTTGCGTCTCATTGAACGCCTCGACGCGCGAGTACCCTGCCATCGCCCGGAACCGGGTTACAACTGCGCTACGAAGCGCCACACCGTCGAGACTCTGCAGGCCGGTCGTCAGTGTTACCTCAATCTCTTCCCCGGGCTTGAAGGGTGCGGCTGCGTCAAAGCGGAGCTGGCGAGAGAGCGCCCCGGAATACGTTCCGCTGATTCTGCCGGATTTCGAGCCATGGACAGTGAATGTCGCGACCGATGCCGCCTGCATATCGACATTGAAGCTCGCAATGATCGGCGTGCTTAACGGCGCGATATGACCGTGAGGCGCGGGATAGAATGCGCGAAGTTGTGGGTAGAGAATCGTGCGAATAGTGAACGGCTTTTCGGCGCTTTGCATCTTTGCATCGCGCACTATCACGGTAAACGCCGCGACTTCTTGTTTGACGGGAGTTCCAGTGATCGCTCCACCGGCAGAGAGAACTAGCCCGTCGGGGAGCGCTCCCTTGAATACTGTCCAGATATAGGGCGCTGTCCCACCTGTGGCTAAGAGCGTTGCGCTATACGCTTCGCCGATGCCCCCATCCGGCAGGCTGGTCGTCACGATCTTGAGCGGCTTGATCGCGATCTGCGCGTCGGTTGCAACGCTCGAAAGGCCGAGCAAGCACAACGCTACGATCAATCCTGGCGCCATCCGCCTGCCGGTGTTGAAGACCAAATATCGACCGTCGCGTCCGAAACTCTTCATCCTGTCCATGTCACACACTCCCTGCTCACTGGTTGAAAGACCTGTGTCACACCCTGATGGCGCCAAGAGTACCATAAATGGGATTCGTATCTGGGCGATAGGTGCAAGAAGTGTGACGAATATGTCACTTTCAAAATCGAGGGATAAATATGTCACAAGGGCGCCCTATGCCCGAACGTCCCGTACATGACATTCCTAGCACTTGATATGATCGGTTTCGATGGATGATCACACGGCCTGTGTGGACACAACGAAAGGATCAACCCATGTCCGGACTCCTCAAACGCCTCTTCCTGATGTTTGTGATCTTCGCCGTTCTTGTCGCCGGCGTCGGTCTGCTCCTGCCCTCAAGCTGGCAGGTCGAGCGCAGCATCGTCATCAACGCCGAACCGGCAGCGGTGCATCAGTTGGTGGACGACCTGCGCCAGTGGCCGCGCTGGACGCCATGGACGACGCAGGTTGACCCCACGCTCAAAATCACCTACGGGCAGACGACGAGCGGGGCCGGCGCGTCGCAAACCTGGACGGCAGAACATCATGGCAACGGAACTCTTAAAATCCTTACCAGCGATCCCGCGAGCGGCATCACCTATCGCCTTTCCATGAATGGAGGCGAATTTGAGTCCGACGGGGCGATTCGCTATGAAAAGACGCCTGAGGGCACGAAGGTAACGTGGAGTGCAAGCGGCGAGAACGGTTACGACATTCTCAAACGCTATGCAGGCGCGCTCTTTATCGAGGACGCCATGGGGCCGGACTTCGAACAGGGGCTTTCGAACCTCAAGAAAGCCGTCGAGCCGCCTCAGCCGTCGGCCGCGCCGTGATGCTGATAACCGTTGAATTAGGGGAGCTCGGAAAACGCCGCGGTCTTTCATCGTGTGACCTTGGCGGGCGGAAGTTAACATCGTAAATCCGGGTTTTCGGAAATACCGGCGGTGGATATGACGTTTAAACCTCCATTAGCAGGCGCGCACTCCAACAACGGCAAGCGCGCCCGGTTCGAGCGCGAAGCGCTGCCGCTTTTCGACGGTTTGTATGCGTCGGCGATGGCGCTCACACGCAACCGGGCGGATGCCGAGGACTTGACACAGGAGACCCTGCTCAAAGCATGGAAGAATTTCGACAGCTACGAAAGCGGTACGAATCTCAGGGGCTGGCTCTACAGAATCATGATGAACGCCTACATCACCAGCTATCGCAAAAAACGGCGCGCGCCCGGCCGGGCAGACCCGGAGATGCTCAACGACGTCGCCGACCCGGGTTCGCAGGAACAATTCGAGCGCGAACGGGCGGCGTGGGTTGAACTTGGCGACAAATTGGCGCTCAAGGATTTTCAAGAGCGTCTCGACGGGCGTTTGAGCGCCGCGATCGATTCGCTGCCGGACGAATACCGCGAGGTATTGTTGCTCAGCGCCATCAACGACCTTTCCTATAAGGAAATCGCGGAAGCGGCCGGCATCCCCGTGGGCACGGTGATGTCGCGGCTCTCGCGGGCGAAGGCCGCCGTCCGGGACCGGCTTAGCGCGGAATCGTCTCCTGAGGTGCGGGTGATCGAGTAGGGAATTGGGGGCATGACCATGCAATCCGGATCGAACACCAACGACTGCTGCCGCGAGGTTAGCGCGGAATGGATGGCGCTCTTGGACGAAGAGCTCGGGCCGGAGAAAGCGCAAACGCTCTGGGACCACATCCGCCAGTGTGGCTGCTGCAGCGATTTCATCGGCAATCAGAAGCAATTCAATCAGTGCGTCGAGCGGGTATTGCGCGGGGAAAATAGCCCCGCCATGCCTGCCGGTGTGAAAGACCGGCTGCTACGTGCCCTCGACGGTGAAGCGCCGCCTCTGGCGACGACGATCGTCGCCATCAACGGTGGCTGGCGCCGGATTGGAACACTGTTCCCCGTTGGCATAGCGGCGATGCTCGCGCTCGCGCTGACGCTCGCTGCCGTGTATTTCAATCCCGCGCAAGCGCTGACATCGGATACCGAGACGGTAACACTTACATCGCTGGAACGCGAGTTGATCAAGGAACGCGACCGGCTGGTGCTTGCCAGCGGTTCTCATGATATCGCATCCCTTTCCCGTTATGCCAAGCTGGTAGGTTTTCAGCGCGACTTGCCCGCCTACGATTGCGGCCGGGCTACATGCAAGATGGATCCCGTGAACGTTTCCAAGAGAACGATCTTCGGTATGCCCTTCCGCGCCATCTGTTTTTGCAGCGGAGATATGGATTGCCCGGACGCGACTCCCGAATGCTGCCCTTTCAGCCGTCATCGCAAACGTTTCGTGTTGTTTATGATCGACGGGGCGATCCCGCTGCCGCCCGCGACCCATGACGGCCGCTACTGCGTGTCGTGCGATGCGCAATGCACGACGGTCGCCTGGCGCGAAGGCAAGGACATGACGTGCATCGCCATGATGATGGCGGGAATACACGCCGACGAAGCGCGCCAACTGGTGGCGCCCATCACGCTATCGAAATAGGGGTTATTCGCCGCCGTGGCGAACGTCGCGTAGACGCCGGCTTGCTTTGCTTAAAAAGCGGCGCTGCTCTTCGTCGAGACTTTCGATGCCCCCGGTGGCGATTTGCGCGAGCAATTCGTCGGTGCGCTTGCGCACTTCTTCGACGGTGAGGAGTTCCATCTCGTCGGCGTAAAGCAGGCTGCCCACTTCGCCGTAGCCCTTCCGTTCGACGCGCACGCGTTCGACTTTTCTGTTCGCCGCGAAGAGCGCGATTGCTACCACCGGCCCCGCCACAAGTCCGGCCAGCATCGGCTTGAAGGGCGGGTGGAATGCCGACGACACGCACACCGTCAGCACGAGGAATGCGGTCACGACGAGGCGAAAGTCAAGCTCTGCCTCGCCGCGCGGGTCATTGCGCTCGAACTCGACCATTTGCGCGAAGCACAGCAAACCGAGCGCGATGCCGACGGGCGAGAAGGCCGAATCGAAACCGCTCGCTCCTCCGCCGGCGAAAACGACGATGGTGAGCGCCGCCTGCATCAGCATGATGGTGACGATCAGACCGAGGGTACGCCTCCAGCCGAGCTTCAATTCCGATGCGATGCCGCCGCTGAAGACGGCGACGAGACAAAAGGCGTAGAGCATCAACGCCGCGAGTAAGGGCGCGCGTGAAACGGCCGTCCCCTCGGGCGCGAAAGTGGAAAAGGAGAAGGTGACGAGCCGCCACGCCTCGAAGTTCATCAAACCTTCTTTGGTGAGATTGAGGACTCCGGCGGGAGAAATCCCAAAAAGCGCAAGGAGAATCCCGCCAAGCTGACCGAAGGTGAGCAGCGTCGCGAAGGAGAAGACCACGGGCGTAAAGCGGCCGTCCTCGGTGGCGAGGATTTCGGCTCCCTTGCGCTTAAGTTTATCCAGCGCGTGCATGGTACATCGCCCTCAAAGCCTTATTGTATCTTACATCCACGGTGATTGCCACCGGCGCGCGGAATACTGGCCAAGGTTTTTAGCGGACACCGTCATCCCGTGGCCTGGAGCCGAGCTGGAGCGTCACCGTCAGGGGCGAACCGTTGCGGAGTATGCGTAGCTCGACCTTGTCTCCCGGCCGGTGGGATTTGATCACTTCCTGTAGTTCCATGATATCCCGCACCGGCCTGCCATCCATGGACTGGATGGTGTCGCCGGGTTGGAGGTTAGCCTCGTAAGCGGCGGTGTTCCGAAAGACCTCCGCGATTCTCAGATTTGTTGGAACGGCGTTTCCAAGTCCAAACGAAATGCCGAGATAGGCCACTTCGAGGGGGCGGCCCGCGTCAGCTTTGTCCGATGGCGCGCTGCCTCCATTGTCCTTAATGATGCCGTCGGCGATGCGCTTGACGTATTCGATCGGGATGGCGAACCCGATGCCCGGGGCGTTGTCTTCGCCCAGTTCATCATTGAGTTTCCAGGTATTCATGCCCACGACCCGGCCCTGCAAGTTGACGAGCGGCCCGCCCGAATTGCCGGAGTTGATGGCGGCATCCGTCTGGATGTAGGGCAGGGACACGTTGCGCCCGTCGCTGAAGCGCCGCCCGGTATGGCTGACAATGCCGTAGGTCACGGAATAATGCAGACCGTGGGGCGAGCCGATTGCCAGAACCTCCTCGGATTGGAAGACCTTTTCTGCCTCCGCCGCGAGCTTGGCTGCTTTCATGCCCCTGGCATGAATCCGGAGCACAGCGATGTCGGCGCTCCGGTTGACGCCGGCGAGCTCCGCCTGGTATTCCCGGTCGTTCCATACGACGGAAAATTCGCTGGCGCCTTTGACGACATGCTCATTGGTCACAACATAGCCATTGTCGTCGATGATGAATCCCGAACCGAGGTGATCCACATTCCTGCCAGGAGTCTTTGGCGACGTGTTCGTGGCCTTGACACCGACGGTGAATCCCTTGGCATAGTCGACCGCGGCTTTGAAGCGGTCGCCACGGCCTTTGCCGATTTCAATCGGGTCCGGCGCGGGTGAACCGGAGGATCCAAGGAGGCCCGAGCGGGCTGCGGCTGCCACAGCGATGCCGCCGAAACCGATGCCGATGAGGAGAGCGATCACCGAGCGGCGAATCAGCAGCTTGCGGGTATGGCGGTAACCGTCCATGTACCCTTCCTCGTAACCCGATTCGTGATGGGTTCGGGCGAAGCCTTCGATGCGTTGGATGACGGAATCGGACGGTCCTTCCATAGGTGAAGCTCCGGTTAGGGTGCGGCTTTTCCGTGAGTGTAGCATACTTCCCGGGGTGGAAAGCGAAACGGCTCCGGTTTGTCGAGCCGGAGCCGGTCACAGCGGAATCGAATTCGAACATGCTCTGTTAAAACTCTTCCTCGCGATTACCGTCGCCACTGTCCTCCTCGGAGCCGTCCTCGCCCTGCTGTTCCTCGGCTTCGCGCATCTGGCGTTCCACTTCCTTTAGGAGTTCTTCGAGTTGCTTTTCGAACTCCCGCATATCTTTCTCCATCTCCTCCATCTGCTTGCGGGCTTCCTCGTCGAGCTCTTCTTCACTTCCACCATTGGGGGCGCCGCCGTTGGGAAGGTTCTTCGGATCGAAAAGTCTCAAGACCGGTCCGCCCGTATCCTTCCAGATTTCGTGGAGCTTGGGATTTTTCTCCTTCATCTCGGCTTCGTCTTTGAATTCGAGCTTCTCGACATTGCCTTTTCCGTCCTCGATCTCGGCGGTGATCTTGTCGCTCTCTTTGCATTTCTTGAGCGTGGTCGTTTTGCCGTCCTCGGTCTGGGTGACGGTGCGTTCGCCGTCGGCGTCGGATTCGACGCGGCTGATACCTTTGCCGCCGGGGAGAACCTTGAGTCTTATTCCTTTGCCAAGAATACCGTTGAGGTCAGCTTCTTCCGGGTCGTCCGTAACGGCTTTATCGGGGGCTTGGAGGCGGTCGATAGCACTCCGCAATTTGAGCTCGAGGTCAGCATTACCGTCCTTCTTCGCGCGGTCGGCCTCGCGTTTGAGCGCGTCTAACGCTTCCTTATCCAACTCGTCAAGCTGCTTCTGGGCGGTTTCGCGCAGTACTTTTGACTCAGAGCCAAGCTGCTCGATGATGCGTGCGACCTTGTCGTCGCTCTCTTTGCCATCGCCGCCCAAAATGTCCTGGGCGTAGACCGGGCAAGGGGCCCCCAGCAGGAATAATGCGCCTAAACCCAGCAAATGAATTTTCATAACCTCATCTCCTCACTATCGAAACGGTGTCCCAACCGTGATTGTGGCACCGTTCCTAATACGGTTTGATACGCCGAAAAAGGAAGAAAGCGCCTCCGCCGGATTTTTGGCAGCATTGGCCAGCAATATGGCATAATGGGGCCGATTCCCCGTGACCTTTCCCCTTCCGCAGACGACAATCAAGGGTGTTAGCGAGCTCTGGCCCTTGCCGGAGCAGTGACCCTTTGCGAGGGCGAACCATGGCGACCTGGATGTCTCGAACATTGACGTTGTCCGGTGTGGCGTTCTTACTGCTGTGTGTCTCGCTCGAAGGCGTGGACGCGCAGCGCGCCGGCTTTGGCGGCGGTTCTCGCTCGTCAGGCTCCTCGTCCGGGTCGTCGTCGCGCAGTCCGTCATCAGGTTCGAGTTCTTCCGGCCGCGTGGCGCGCAGCAACGGAACACAAACCCCGCCAAGCTCGTCGGGTTCTTCGCGCTCATCCACGCCATCAAGCCGCTCAAGTTCATCCAGCGGCGGCTACAGCGGGAGCAGCAGTAGCGGAAGTTCGAGCGGCAGCCGTTCCTCATACCGGAGCAGTGGGGGCTACAGCGGGAGTTCGTCACGGGATTCGTCAAACCCGCCGGTGTACACGCCGTCGTCGCCGAGCCGCAGCGGCTATGACTCCTCCGGCGGCTCGTCGGGCCGCACATCGCGCAGCGATTGGCGCTGGTGGGACGAAACGCCGTCGCGCTCGAGCTATGACTCGTCCGATTCGCGCTCATCGGGGTCTTCAAGCGGTTCTTCGCGTTCGTCGTATTCGTCAGGCCGGCGCGACACTTCCGACTCCGGACCAACCCGCGTGGAGCGCGCCCTCGATCCCTTGAGCTATCGTAACTCATCGCAGATCTCGCGTCAGGAGCGCGCCGGTGTGTCTGACACACCCTCCAGTTCATCGCGCACGAGCCAGATTTCGACACCCGCGTACACGAGCCGCACCGCCCGCGCAGGCGTGACCGTTTGGTGCCAGCCCGATGTCATCTCCGCTGCTCTGCTGCGAACCGCACCCGGTGCCCTCGATCACGTCGTCTGACGGTTGACTCCTCCTCCCCTGCCTCCGGCCCACCGGCCCTGTCTTCATGTCCGATCTTCCGCACCAGCCGAATGCCGCCGCCACGCCGCGCCGGCGGTATGCCATCGTGGGCCTCGGTTCACGCCGGGAGTTGTATCAGGATGGCATCGAGAAGGTGCATTCGCGCTGGGCGGAACTGGTCGCGGTCTGCGACTCCAACCCCGGCCGGATCGAGCTCGCCCGCGCCCGCTCGGCGCGCAACGGCGCCCGGGTGCCGCCGGGTTATGCCGCGGCCGATTTCGACCGGATGCTGAGCGAATGCCGGCCCGACGTGGTCATCGTCGCCACGATCGATTCCGCCCATCACGGATACCTGATCCGCGCAATGCAGGCCGGGTGTGATGTCATCACGGAGAAGCCGATGACCACCGAGGCGGCGCATTGCCGGCAGATCCTCGAGACGTGCCGGCAGACCGGCCGTCACTGCCGGGTGACCTTCAACTACCGGTATTCGCCGCCGCGCTCCCAGGTGAAGGAGCTGCTGATGAGCGGGGTGATCGGCGAGGTGCTCTCGGTCGATTTTCACTGGCTGCTCAACACGCACCATGGCGCCGATTACTTCCGCCGCTGGCATGCCCAGAAGCGCAACTCCGGCGGCCTCTTCGTGCACAAGTCGACCCACCATTTCGACCTCGTGAACTGGTGGCTCGGCGCCGTGCCGGTGGCGGTCGCGGCCACGGGCAAGCGCGAGTTCTACACTCCGGCGATGGCCCGGCGCATGGGCTTGAGCGGACCGCACGAGCGCTGCGCCACCTGCCCGGAAACGGCGGCCTGCGGCTTTCACCTGGATCTCCGGAGCAGTCCCGGCCTGAAGGCGCTTTATCTCGATCAGGAGCAGCACGACGGCTACTGGCGCGATCGCTGTGTCTTCCGGCCGGATATCGACATTGAGGATACGTTGAACGCGCTCGTGACCTACGACACCGGTGCGACGCTGAGTTATTCGCTGAACGCCTTCAACGCCTGGGAGGGCTACACCGTGGCCTTCAACGGCACCAAGGGCCGGCTGGAGCACAGCGTCGTCGAATCCGTCTATGTCAACGGCACCGAGACCGTGCAGGGTGGAGTGAGCGCCGACGGCGTGCGCCTCCGAATCATCCCGCTGCGGAGCACCGGCTACGAGATCGCCCCGTGGAGCGCCGAAGGCGATCACGGCGGCGGCGATCGGTTGATGCTCGAGGACATCTTCCTCCCGGAAGCCGGCCCCGACAGGTTCCTGCGCAAGGCGGACGAACGGGCCGGCGCCTGCTCGATTCTCGTCGGCATCGCCGCCAACCAGAGCCTCGTCACCGGCGCTCGCGTGCAGTTGGCGGATCTCATCGGCGAACTGCCACCACCGGACTTCGCTCCCATGCCCTCCCGTGCTGCCCCCGTGCCGATGCCGCCGCGCCCGGCCTGAGCGCGGTCGCCCGCGCCGGCTTCACCGCTTCCCGAATCCCGGCGGCGGGTGGCGACAGGTCTCGGCAAACGCGCGCAACGTCTCGATCAAG
>JABWBM010000107.1 GCA_013360495.1 Planctomycetaceae bacterium | reverse complement strand
AACGTCATTCCCGCGAAGGCGGGAATCCAGTCCCCGCAACAAGTTTTGGTTGGCTCTGGATCCCCGCCTGCGCGGGGATGACGCCTCTATCACACGGATCTATTTGCCCGATGATGGCTCGGTGGTCGGCGGAGTCGTCGGGTCCACGGAGAAGTCATAAATCGTTTCGAGTTTCTGGAGCTTTCCTGTTGCTTCATCGTTCAGCAGGCCGCTGTTGACGATTTGCTTCATGGCGGCTAACTGCGCGCGGCCAAGGCGGAGTGCGCGGTGGTACGACGACGTGTTGGTTCCAAGTCCCATTGCGCCGTTCTCAATCTTCATGTTCATAACAATTCCACTGCCGCCAGTGGGCGCATTGTTCGATGTGACGATCTTCGGCTCCGCTCGTTCCACGATGTCGTTGGACACGGTGGAAACCCAGTCAGCGGCGAGGTAGTCGTACTGGCCGGTGTTGTCCGCTGGAACGCCCCAGCGAGCAGACATGATTTCCGACGTCATGGATGTACGCAGTTCGTTGCGGTCCGCCTTGTGCCATTGGGCATACATGTTGGTCAACAATCCAGCGGCATTGAACAGGTCGGCAGACGTAGAAGGGAGCTGTTCGGTGCCGACGATCGCGTCCCGCTGTTGCGAGGTCAGAATAGTGTTTTTGACATTGTCGAGAAATGCGTGGCGGAGCTCCGCTTCGTCGAGCACTTTCTCCAAGGTCATCGTCTGATCGTTGTAGCGCGCTTGGTTGATTTCCCAATCGGCGTCGTACTGCATGCCCCTGCGTTCGACTTGGGCGAGCTGATCCTCAGAGAGCGGATAGCCCTTTGCCTTGAGCGTTTCTGTCAGGAGATTGGCAATCGCATAGGGATGCGATGCCGAAGCGCCCGGCGAGCTGGACGTGGACGGCAGGCGACCTTTCAGGCGGCGCGTATGGGCATCCGCCGACATGGCGGCGGCCATGAGTTTTCCCATGATATCGGCGTCCGGTTCGAAGGATTCGCCTTCCTTATGGTCCTGCATCATCGCGTTGATCGCGGCGTCAACCTCGATATCCGTGCGCGCGACGGACGCCCAATCCACGTCCTTGAAGTCCTCGTTCGACCGCCAGCTATCGAACGAAGCATCGGGTTTCGTTGCGGAGGCGTCAGGCTCATGCCGCACGGTTTCGCCCGGACGCTCCTTGGAATTGGGCGCATTGGTCGTTGCTGTGCCCAGCCGTTCTTCGGCCTCGCGACGCTTCGCTTCACTCGCGCTCAGTTCAGCGCGCGAACGGTCGAGTTCGAGCTTCAGTCGGTTGTATTCCTCCGCGTCCACCGTCGAAGCATTCGCCGGTTGGGACGGGCTATCACTCGTCGTGCGCGTGCTCTCGTCCTCCGAAGTCGAATCGGCGATCGTCGAGTCCGATTGCGACGACGATTCCTCTTTCAAGAGTTCCGGCGCTGCCATGGAACCTGCCACGCCGAGCCCGACGCCGACAGCGACCGCACACACCAATGCAACCTTGTTCGCCATGATCAATCCTCCCGCTACACCTGTTCCTATGGACGTTCCTGATATCGCACCGGTGGTGACTACTGAAGCCTTCGCCGTACCCATCCACGTGAGAACCGCCTGATCGAGTCCGCCGCCCGGCATCGCTATGGGCAGTGCGATGAAACTCCGCGCCACCACCGATTCTTCAACCCCAAGCCTCGTTCGCAGTGTCGAAAGCCCGCGCGAAACATGCGACTTGACCGTTCCGACGGGCAGGTCGAGGGCTGTGGCCGCGTCCTGATAGCTCATGCCCGAAACGTGCGTGAGCGTGATGGCGTCGCGCTCGGTCTCGTGAAGTTCTTGCATCGCAGTGAACGCGCGGCTCGCCAGTTCCTGCTTCTGCGCTTCGGTTTCGGGGCTATTCATTCCTCCCATAACGTCCCGCTCCGCGATGTCTTCAGTCTTGCGATAGGCTTTACGCCGCCGTTGATTGCGCGCGACGTTGGTAATGACGGCCGCGAACCATGGCCAGGGATCGCCAAGGTTCGCGACGTGCGCCGCTTTCTCCACAGCGATGACGCAGGCTTGCTGGAGCGCGTCGTCGGCGTCAGCCGCGTTGCCCGTCAGACCGTACGCCAGCCGCCACGCCCGAGCTTTCTCGCGCAGCACCAGTTGCTCGACGGTTCTGAAACTCGCGTCCCGCTCCATGACTGCCTTCCCTGTGTTATGTCGTGAACGTCCGGTCTGGTTGCAAGAAATCAGCAAAATCTTCATGACGTAGACGTTGGAGCATTCTCTGTGTACGTATGCAGCCCACTGAAAACGCCCGAAACATGGCTTCTACCAAGCGCCGTCGGCTTGAGTGCGTAAACCCAAACCACCGAGAATAAAGAGCACGACCGCCGGGCCGAAGACAGCCGCTTCCGGCGAGAGCGCCCCTCGTTGCGCAAGCCCTTCCAGCAGGAAACTCGCGCTATAGGCCGCGAATGCGACGCCGAGCGTCATTGTCCCCGCGACGAAAAGATTGCGCGCATTGAGCCGCAGGGCGAGCGTAATGCCGATCATCAGCAGCGAGATACAGCTCAGTGGGTAGGCTATCGCGACGTAGAGCTTGATGGCGAGGTCATAGCGGTAGGGGGCATCGGTGAGGGCGTGTGCCAGCGCGCTTACCGGTTGTACGGCACCGCGCGTGCCCTCGCGGGAGATTTCGCCGGGGGAGAGATTCAACCCGTGCGGCAATGGCGCGGCCACCGAAGGGCGGTCGATGCTCCCGCTTTCTGATGTCGCGTCGAGCGTGACGTAATCGCCACGCCAAGCGCCCTCACGATATTCAAGGCGTGGCGCGTACACGCGCCCGGAAAGTCGCCCATCCTTGTCGAGCCGGAAGATCATCGTGTCCGCGATCCACGGTGTCGCCCCAAGGACATTGTATTCGCGGATATACCACACGTTGCGCCCGCTATCGTTGAGCGCGAGGTTTTTTCCCGTGCCGCCTTTGATATCCGCTTCGGCTACCGTGAAGAAACGCTGCTCGAGTCGCGGGAGCAGGTATTCCTGTGCTGCGAACATGGAAATGGCCGCAAGTGTCGCCACCAGCCAGAATCCGCGGAACGCGCGGCTTGCTCGCAGTCCTCCCACCTGCAAGGGCAGCACTTCGCTCGCGCGCAGCAGGCGCGCGGCGGCGAACATGCCGCCAAGCAGCACCACGAGCGGCGCGAGTTGATAGAGCACCGGCGGCGTGCTGTAGAGGTAGTACACGAGTAGCTGATCCACGGAAATTTCCTCGCCGGTGAAGCGGTCGAGGTTGACGAAGAAGTCGATCATGACGAAGAGCGTCGTCACGCCGAAAAACGCGGCGAGCACGTTGAACAGGCAGACGGAGAAGTAATACCAGTCGAAGCGCCTCACTCTAGCCCCTCCTTAATTTCCAGAGCAACGCGCACGCCATGGCTACGGCCGCCCCGCCGACGATCAGAGGCGGAAGAGCGACGGTCATCAGCGGGCCAAGGCCGGCGAAGACCGCGCTGCTGGTGAAGTTTGTCGCGAGCAGCGTCAGCGGGTAGAAGGTTCCGGCTGCAAGCACGAGCGCCAGCACCAGCGCGACAAGCCTGTTGCGAACCGGGAAAGCGAGTCCCGTGAGCGCGCCGGTCATGATGAAGAAGAGAGGCGAGAGGGTGAAGAGCAAACGCTTCACGAATTCCGCGCATGACCATTTCTTTGCCTTGCCGTCGGCAAGTTCTTTACGCATGTTGGCCATCAGCTCGCGAGGCAGTTCGGCCTTGGTGGAGATTCCGGTAGTTTTCATATCGATGGGGAGTGTTTCGGTGAGCGATCGGATGTTGAGCCTTACGGAAGGGCCGCTGACGCGTCCGTGCTCGTCAAAGCGCAGCAACATGGCATCGGACGCTCCGAGCAACGTAAGAGTCGAGGTGGACTCCGAAAAGCGTAGCGCGGCGCGCGCGCATGTCAGCATGTTTTGCGCCTTGCCGTCATCGGCGGTCGTCAGCACCAGCACGCCTTCGAAGGCGTCGTCGCGGTAGTCGCGGTAACATATTTTGATGTTCGGAAAACTGATGATGCGTTGACCGGGCGGCGGATGGTGGAGCGCGTCGGCGAGCGCCTGACGGCGCAGCGAGTCGCGCTCGCGGTAGGCCTTCGGTCCGGAGATGAAATTGAAATGCCCCGCGACGAAACAGCACACCACGCCGAGGATGACGACAGGAAGCAGTAGTGAGCGCGGCGGTATGCCTCCCGCGAAGAGCGCCAGCGACTCGCGCTCCATCCGCATCCGGCCATAGGAGAGGACAGCCGCGACCAGACCCGCGATGGGGGTCAGGTAATTCTGGTATCCGAGCGCGAGTGTAGGAATGAAACCCAGCAACGATGATGCGCCCACACCCTCGATCTTGCGCATCAACTGCATCAAGAGCACCACGACGAAGAGCGCTGTCAGGCCCACGAGCGCCCAGAAGAACACGCCGAGCATGTCGCGCAGCAGGAATCTGACGATTTTCCACGGCATCGTTAACGCTCAGTCAACACGAGCAAGGGGCGCGAGGCAAGCGCTTCCATGTGGAAGTGCAGGACTTTGGGCAGGGATTGTGAGTTCCTTGCAACAGCGCGAAGTACGTAAAGGGGAAAAAACGACTGCGGATGACGCAGATGTGCGCGGCGAAAGAAGAAAGCACGAAAGAGGCTTTCCCATTTGCGTATATCCGCGTTCATCGTGTGGATGAAAACTCTTTGCGCTTTTGCGGTGGATACCGTTCTCTTTGGCGAACTCCTCATTTCACGGCGTCGTCGAAGTCGCGATCACGCATGTACTCTGGATCCCTGTCCTTTGGCGGGCCGATGTACGTCAAGCGGTGCATGCCGTCCTCGCGGGTGTGCTTCATGCTGCCCGCCGGGATGTCGAACTTGCGATAGGGCGTCGACATAATGCGCTTGATGTCCACCTTGCCAACGGGGCAGACATACATGCACTCGAAGCAGGCGGCGAACGCGCCGCGCTTGCTGTTAGTGGCGATCCAGTAGTCTCGCCAGTATGGGTTGTCGAGTATCTGATCGACGTCCAGGGCCTTCTTCGCGCTCTTGAGCTTGAACACGATGTTGAAGAGCGAGCGCACACTGATGCGCATGGCCGAGGTCGAGCACAGCTTCTGGTCGAGGTTGCGGTAATCCGTGACGGTCTGTTCGAGCTTCGCTTCCAGTGGAATCGCTTTCGGCGGACAGACCACAGCGCAGCGCCCGCACGACATGCCGGGGCAAAGAGCCTTCTCCAGCGGCGTGTCAGGTTCAAGCTCGGCGTCGGTCAGCAGCGCCACGATATAGACGCGCGAACCGTATTCGGCGGAGAGGAAGTTGAGGTTGAGACCGACGTGGCCAAGGCCGCAGAATTCTGCCGTCCACTTTAAGTCGAGCAGGCCCGCACCCGTGGGCTTGATGTCGAGGTCGGCGTACTCGGGCGAGAGCGGCACCGCGACGTAGCCTTTGTCCTCGAGCCATTCGCCGAGATAGAAGCTGTATTCCTCGCCGAAGTCGAGGGCGAGGTGCGAGTTGCCAGCCTGCGTGGTGACATCGCGCATGATAGCGGCGCCCGTGAGCAGATGTTTATAGAACACCACGATGCTTTTCATGCCCTGCGCGAGGTAGGAAGGTTTCGCGTTGGTTGGGACAAACTTCTCGTAGGCCTCAATATTGACGATACGTACCTCGTCCGCGCCGAGCTTCTTCGCTTGGGCGATGAGTTCATCTTTGAGGTTGTCAGTCTTCGCTACCATCGCTCATCACCATAACTTCAAAACGATTTACCACAGAGGCACAGAGTTCACGGAGAAAGATTTTGAACCACAGATGAACACCGATAAACGCAGATGAAGAATGTCACGAAACCGAGAAAACACGGAATAGCGACTCAACTTCCCTGGATTTTCATGTTCGCGATTTCATATTTTATGACCGCCTTTTCTTATCCGTGTTTATCTGCGTTCATCTGTGGTTCCCATTTCTTGGTCTTCTCCCTGCCCTCTGTGTCTCTGTGGTTAAATCTTCTCTTTCTTCGGGATCAACGCGCTACGTTTCACCTTTGGCCCGACGTGAGCCACTTCGACGTAGCCGCCGTCGTAGGTTCTCGCCAGTTCCGCGGGCAATTCTTCCTTGCGATGAGGCGATTGCGCGAGGCGCGCGTAATCCTCGCCCACTGGGCAGACCTGCAGGCAATCGCTGCAGCCGGTGATGCTCGCCTCCTTCATCTGCGTCATCTCCATCCACAGTTCGCTCGATTGGCGCGTGCGTAGCCGCTTCCAGATTTCTTCCTTGTCGCGCGTGCCGAGCACATAGGAAAGCTGCTCGACGAAACTCTGGAAGCCGTATGGCTGTGAGCTATGGGCGCAGGCCGAGCAGTTCAAGCCGCGAACGTCCGCCAGTTTCGCGCCAACGGCGGCGCGCCGTGGAATGGCGTCTTCGGGGCAGATGGCGGCGCAGCGGCCGCACTTCTCGAGGCCCGGGCAAAGCTCTTCCTTTAACTTGGGAGCGGCGTCGAGTGCGAGTTCCGTTAGCACGCCGCAGAGGTAGACACGCGGGCCGTACTGTGGCGTCAACACCATCATGTTCAGGCCCCACGTCCCAAGCCCCGCTTCGACGGCGGCGTATCTTAATAGGAGCGAGCCCTGTCCGGCGGGCGTGAGATCGGTTGGCGTGCGCTGTTCAAAGTCCAGCGCAGGTGAAGGAATGGGGAGCGAAGCGTACCCCTGGTCTTCAAGGCGATACGCCACCTTCATGGCGATCTTTTCGAGGATGCGCAGGTAGTGGCCGCCGGCGATCTGCTTGGTGACGATGTGCCGCGCCCAACTTACACCTTTGAGGATGCGCTTGCCGAAAACGATCAGCGAGCGGTGGTTGGGGCCAAGCGCGGGGATGTTCACGCCCTTGGGGAGCGACTTCGCAAGTTGCGCAGCCGGAACCGCGCCGACGAGATCGGCGCCGCACTGACGGGCATAGTCGATGAAAGCCTGTTTGTTCACGTGGAGCACTATACCCAAAAGCGCGGGCTCTGCATCACCGGCGCGGGTGATGCCGTATCACATGCGAAAGAAAAGACGGGAGAGAAAACGTCCACAGATGACGCAGATGTTCGCAGATGGAATTGAAAACGTCGCCACGAGGCGTCATGCCCGCGCAGGCGGGCATCCAGAGCTAACCAAAATCTGTTGCGGGGGCTGGATTGCTTCGCACGCATGCGTCCCGCCTGCGCGGGAATGACGTGCGGGGTACATTTTCGATTGAAGATTAGCCTTGCAGAAGGCTTTTCTCCAGAGCAAGCGTTCGTGCTATGATGCGCCCCGTCAATTCAGGGTGGTGATCATGACGCGATCTTGGCGTAGGCATGTTGGGTTTGTTTTCTTTGCCCTGCTGCTTCTGATAGCGGCGATTACGTCGTTTTTGTGGGACGATCCCGTAGAGTTATCGTCGAATGACGCCTTGAACTACACCGAAGAATTGACGGCCACTAAGCTCCCGAATAACCAGCCAACCGGGTCGCCTATTTCGCAAGTAGCGGAGTTAGAGATTTTCCCCGCCGAACCGGAGGAAGCTGACGAAGCGCCAAAGCCCGGTTCCATCGTGCGTGTGGTCGATGACCTCGGAAACCCCGTGGCCGACGCGATGGTTTATGCACGGAACAACGGCGAATATATGAGAAACAAGGATGGCACAAACAACTTGAAACTTCTCAGCGATGCAAACGGCTGCGCATCTTTCGATTGCGTTATTACTGGAACTTGGGTGAGCAAGGATGGATATGACCGATGCGAGATCATCGACGTACCGGACCCAAAAGATGAAATCGTGTTCACGCTCACGCGGCTGGCGTCCATGGACATCACCGTGCTGACGCCCTCGGGTTTTCCCGTGCCCTACGCAAGCGTGTTTGTATGCGACGCGTTTCCGGTAGCCGATGAAACTTCATATGCGCGATACAAGTTCGCGGAATTGTTTCATGCCGATTCCAACGGGATCGCCAAGATTCGTGAACTTCCAACCGGGGTTGAATTG
Source organism: Planctomycetaceae bacterium (assembly GCA_013360495.1). Lineage (GTDB taxonomy): Bacteria > Planctomycetota > UBA8742 > UBA2392 > JABWBM01 > JABWBM01. The sequence goes on along the minus strand of JABWBM010000107.1, from coordinate 4,040 downwards.
GAAGCATCCGCCGGAAACGTTCACCAAGACTGGCAGAATTTTCAGAGGTATGGGCCAGAAGGATCGCTCCCGAATGCCACGAAGCAGCGCGGCACCCTCGAACCTGGTGAGCATCTTGAATTGACGATCACAACCGACAACGAGGCATGGGCATATGGACGCATCGTCACAGACGAAGGCGATCCTTGCGCGAGGGCTTCCATTGATTGGTACGCATCGTCGCCGCCAGATTCTGATGGGTCGCGTAGTTTGTATCTGGTTGCTATCGTGAACACGAATAATGATGGCTACTTTTCCTGCAAGTTTGTCGACAAAGAACGACATAATCTTTGGATTCACTGGATGAACGGCGAAGAGTCTTACGTCAACTTTAAAAGCGTGGACATTTTAGAAGACTCCTCCGTAAGCCTCATAAACCTTGGCACTATAGTTCTCTCAAACCCAACACAGGGCGTGGACGGGGTGGTCTATTACGACGGAAAGCCGCTCGCAAGTGATTACTTCTGCTTAGAATCCGCTCACAATGATGAGGGATCGCATTCCTGCCAAGCCAGCTTATCGGACAGCGGAACCTTCAGTAATGTCACTATTCGATGTTACGACCAAAAAAAGATCGATTCATATAAATGCGAAGCCGTCATCGAATTGCCGTCCGGCTTTCGCGAACGATTCGACATCACCGAAAGCGTGATCAAAGGCGAGGACATCCGCATAGATATCCCAGCCGAAAAGCTTGGAGCGCTCATTGTAAGTCTGCCGTCGTACCTTCCGGAATATACCCTCTTTTCTTATTGGGTTGCGCCGCTGGATATCGACGGGAGATACCTTGAAGAGCAGGAGATATACCAAGGCCCCAGCAGTACGCCCCATCTCGTCGATGGATGCGTCCCCGATCAAGAAAAACAAATTCCTGCGGGGCGATATCTCGTGCAATGCGCTCTCGGCGACTGGCTATCATGCGCTGAAGAAATCACGGTTATCGAAAGTCGCACGACCCCACTTCAGCCACATTTTCTTCCTGCCGCACACATCACCTTCGAAACGGAAATGTCCCAATTCAAGTGGTCACGATTTACCTTGGAATCCGTAGCCGATAATCCGATATTTCGTAATTCTCAATCGTTGCTCGAAAATTCCGATGGCAAAATTCAAAGCATATCTGAAATGACGGTCTTCACTGATCGGCGATATCAGATTCACGCGTCTCGGTGTGGGAAGCCTATCGGCACGATAACCATAGAGCCACTCTCACCGGGTGAGACACGAATCATCAAGCCCGAAGATTTTCTGCCAGTTCCCGAATCCGAATAGAATTTTCGTCAATGTATCCTCGCCATGATCGGAAGCTTTGCGACGATGGCGGCTTCCGCGGTCGCGAGTTCATCGAGGCGCGTGAGCGCCGCATCCTTCCCCTCGCGTAAAGCAAGCCGCATGAAAAGCGCGGTGTGTCCTGCCTCGCTGCGCTCGAAGCGCCGGAACGCGGCTGCCTCGTCGCGCTGTCCCAAGCGCTCTAATTCGGCGGCGAGCAACTGAAAGCGTTCGCACGAACGCGCCTCGATCAGCGCAGAGATCAGCAGGCGGTCGAGCTTGCGCTGGCGCGCGGGCTGCCGCACGAGGGCGAGCAACTCTTGAGCGTAAGGATCGCCCGGGTCGCGCCCGAGAGGAACGGAGCGCTGCACCAGGAGCTCGAACACTTCGCGAAAGTGCGAAAGCTCTTCGGTGGCGAGCGCCGTCATGGTGCGGATCAGCTCCGCGTCGTCGGAGTAGCTGGCGATCATGCTCATGGCTGCGACAGCCGCCTTCTTCTCGCAGTGGGCGTGATCGACCAATGTCTCATTGATGCTTTGCGCCGCCGAGCGCGCCCACGTTGGATCGGATTCGCTCCGAAGGATTGAGATTCCGGAATATAAGTCGGTTTCCATTTTATGAAGGCTCAATCGAGTTTGGAAAAGCGTCCGCGAAGAGGATAGTGAAGCGAAGTCCTCGCCGAAAGTGCGGATTAGAAACGATCATAAACGATCCGTAAGAATCGCACTAATTCGCCATAAATCATTATTTGCCATAATGGAATGTTTTTGGTATTATATGCCACCTAAAACAAAAAAACTGCAGAAAGATCACATGTTTCTTGCATCCATTTTGTCAAGCTCTACAATTTTCCCCGCTGTTGGGTCGGTGGTCTACGCAATCGCTTGTGTGCGAAACATCTCACTGTTGAACGAGAGGATGTAGTCATGCCGAAGGGTATCAGCATTAACGATCTGGCTATCGACCAACCAATTCGCAAATCGATTTTCTCCGCGAACGGGGATCTTCTCCTCCCGCGCGGGCGCACGTTCGGTACCGCGCATCGCGCCGCGTTCGGAGAATTCATGATCTCCGACGTTTTCATCCCGGTGGAAGGCGAGAGCGACGACGATTGCACGGTCGCCCTCAAGTACGAAGAACGCGACATCATGGAGCTCGGCGATGAAGACGCGCTTGGAATCGGCGTGCATGACCCGAGCGGACGGTTGCTTGTTCAGGCAGGAAAGACGCTCAACGCGCAACAGCGCGAGATGCTCTTGCGCCACGGCGTGTTCCGCGTCCACCTGCGCAAGAACAAGGACAAGGGTCTTGAACTGCGCTCGGCTCGCCTTTCGACACGTCTGCGCGATCTCGCGCGCGAATCGGCGACGACCAAGGTCGGCAAGTCAATCGTTTCGCAAAAGGTTGCCACCGCCCGCATCTCGAAGGACACCGCCATTTATGCCACCGCGAAGCTCGACCAGCTCGCCGACGCGGAATCCAAACGCATGATCGAAATGGACAAGGCTGTGCGCGCGCTCGTCGAGCCGCAACGCCTCTCCACTCCGGCGCACCCGGAAGACCTGATGCGCGTGCGCGACGCGCGACGCCGGTTGTTCAACGAAGCCTCGGCGATCTTCCGCGCCATCGTTTCCGGCGCGGCGATCGAAGGCAAGGTGTTCGACGACTTCACCCGCAACGTCATCACCAGCTTCGTCTCCGATCGCTATCATCGCCTGCATCTCGCCTCGAAGGACGAAAACGAAAACTATCTGGTCTCCCATTCGCTTACCACGCTCGTGCTCTCGATCAACATGGCCGCGCGCCTGAACTACGCGCTGCCGGAGATCCTCGAACTGTCTTATGGCGCGTTCCTGCACGACATCGGCATGACCAAGGTTCCGGCGGACCTGCGCGAGAAGAAGGGCAAGCTCGCTGAAGCTGAACGCCGCCTCTTCGAACTGCATCCTTCCCATGGCATCGAATTCTGCCGCCGCATCTCGAACTTACCGGTCACCGTGCCCCTCGTCATGCTGCAGGAGAACGAGCGCATGGATGGCAGCGGCTATCCGCGCAAGCGCACTGCCGAGAAGATTCATCCCTATGCTCGTATCGTGGCGGTGGCGGCTGCCTATGACGCCATGACCCACGAGCGCCCCTACCGTCCGGCGAAGCCCGCCTACCTCGCGATGCGTGAATTGCTCGCCGAGGTAAAGATGGGCCGTCTCGACTCGCAGGCCGTGCGCGCGCTGCTTGAGACCATGAGCCTCTTCCCGATCGGCTCGGGCGTGCGTCTCTCCGACGACCGCACGGGCTACGTGCTCGACGCGTCGGGCAGCGAGTACACGCGTCCTGTGGTGTGTGTCGGCGGCGAGCTGAGCGCCACGGAGTTCAACCCGAACAGCGAGGTGATCGACCTCGTCAACCCGGAACACCGCGAGAAGAGCATCGCTGACGTGATCCGCGAGGGCAATGGCCACGAGACGCTTGCGGCGATCGGGTAGTCTTCCTCACTTTGCACGGACCCTCGTCATGCGCCATTTCCCGGCGTTCAAATACCGGTGTAATCAAAAACGAATTTCTACGCCGTTCTTCTGACGAGTGTGACTTCGCCGCGTTCGTTCTTGACGGCGAGGTAGAACTTGGTCAGTCCAGCGCCGAAGCCGAGGGCAGCGTTGATGGTGTTGTCCGTGCAGCGCATGAAGTCGAGGTAGGCGATGGGAGCGCCAAACTGCTTGGGGAACCCCGTTTTC
>JABWBM010000106.1 GCA_013360495.1 Planctomycetaceae bacterium | reverse complement strand
GCATCCAGAACCCATGAAAAGACAAAGAGTTAAGATGGATTCCGGCTTTCGCCGGAATGACGATAGGATCCGATTTCTCTTTTGGAGTTGGTATAAGCCCTTTATTCGATCGTGATGAGCTTGGCGTTCTTATCCACGGCCTGATCGGCCGCGACGTGGATGGCGCTGATCTTTCCATCGTAGGGCGCGCGAATGTCGTTCTCGAGCTTCATGGCGTTGAGGATCACGAGTGTCTGGCCCTTGGCGACGCTGTCCCCTTCCTTCACCATGACCTTGACGATCATCCCCGGCATGGGGGCCTTGATCACCTGCTTCTTCGAAATCTTCGCCGTGTGCGCCACGGCGGCGTAACGGGCGGAGCGTGGGTCGCCGATGGCAACATCGTACATCTCGCCGCCTACGGTCAGGCGCAGGCCCTCTTTCATCCGCACCACGCCGACAGTCTGCGCGACGCCGTTGATCGTCACCGTTCGTAACGTCTGAGCCGGGTTACCCGACAGCGTGACCTGAGCCAGTCCCTTGTTGCCGTGGTGGATGGTGAGCGCGCTACCGTCATCATCGCTGACGGTCATGGAGCGCGATTCGCCACCGGACTGGATGTGGTAGTGCCGTTTCATCATTATTTCGCTCGCGGCAACGAACTACTCGCCCACGCCGACAGGTGCGTCCGCCCCGCCGACTGCATCCGTTCATCACGCTCGAAGGCCAGCGCGGCTGCCGCCAGCATCGCCGATTCCTGATGCTCGCGCTTGCAAAGCCCGTCTTTCATGCGCTGCTCGGCGTAGTGGATATGAAAGCGTCCCTCGAGGAAGCCTTCGTCCTTGAGCATCGCGCGATGGACGGGGATGCACGTCTGTATGCCGGCCGCGTGGAAACGGTCGAGGGCTGCGAGCGAACGCTCGACAGCTTGTTTGCGGTCCTTGCCGTGAACGATCAGCTTCGAGAGCAGCGAGTCATAGTGCGGCGTGATCTCGTTCCCACTCTGATAGCCCATCTCGTTGCGTATGCCGTCGCCCGTTGGCGGCTCGATATGCTCCAAGGTGCCGAGGGAGGGCGTAAAGCCGGTGAAAGGGTCTTCGGCGATGATGCGCATCTCAATAGCGTGGCCGGTCTGCTTGATGCTGTCCTGCTTGAGCGAAAGCTTTTCGCCCGACGCCACGCGAAGCTGCTGTTCCACGAGGTCGACGCCCGTCACCATCTCGGTCACCGGGTGCTCGACCTGCAGGCGTGTGTTCATCTCGCAGAAGTACCAGCGCTTGCCCGCCTCGTCATAGAGAAATTCGCACGTTCCGGCATTGCTGTATCCGGCGGCCTTGGCAATACGCACCGCGTCGTCGCAGACTGTGCGGCGTTGCTCAGGCGTGAGGGCGACGCTCGGGGATTCCTCGATCAGCTTTTGATTGCGGCGCTGGATCGAGCATTCGCGCTCGAAAAGATGAATGACATTGCCGTGGTTGTCGCCAAGAATTTGCACCTCGATGTGGCGCGGGTTGACGAGGAATTTCTCCACGAGCAGGGTGTCGTCGCCGAAGCTCGCCTTTGCCTCACGGGCTGCGCGCTCGATGCGCTCGCGCAGTTCGTCGGCGGAGTCGCAACGGTACATGCCCTTGCCGCCGCCCCCCGATGCGGGCTTGACGATCACGGGGAATCCGACTTCAGCGGCTTGCTTGAGCGCCTTGTCGACGCCCTCGACCTTGAACCAGGGCGTGACAGGGACGCCCGCCTTTTCCGCTACGGCCTTCGCGGCTGTCTTGCTGCCGAGGCGATCCATGGCGTCGGCGGAGGGGCCGATAAAGGTAATGCCTGACGCCGTGACCGCCCGCGCGAACGCGGCGTTTTCGGAGAGGAACCCATACCCCGGATGAATACCGTCGGCGCCGTGCTCGAGCGCAGCGTCGATCAGCGCGTCACCCCGCAGGTAGCTCTTCGCGGCAGGAGCCGCGCCGATATAGACGGCCTCGTCCGCCTCGCGCACGTAGGGCAGGCGCGCGTCGACATCGGAATGGACGGCGACAGTTTTCACGCCGAGCTTCTTGCAGCCGCGGATGATGCGGCCGGCGATCTCGGCGCGATTGGCAATCAGAACTTTTTTGAGCACGGATGATCCGGTGATGTGGGACGCCTGTTAGCTTGCTTTGCGGGCGGCTTCGGTTTCTTCCTTGGTACGAAATTCGAAGCCGATGGGGGTCAAACTCGTCACGTACCAGCGCCCTTCGCGTTGAATGAGAGAAATGTTCAGGCCAGCACCCCATTTATTTTGAAAAGCGACACTGGCGATTCCCCAGTCTCCCATTGATCCATCGAAACCGCGCGTATATCCAACAAGGCGCATGTCGTCCATTTGCTCTTTGAACTTTTTCTTGGTGCGCTCAGGAGAGGCGTATTCGCGGAACCTCGCCAACTCGAATCGAATCTTGCTATCGCGGTCAAAGCTCGAGAGCTTCTCGATGTTGTCTACTCGCGTCCAGTCCTTGTCCCACCACATCACGTCATTAACCTTTTCCTTTATGGCCGTTTCCCGGTCAGCCTCTGATAGCGTTGTCATCCATTGAACGTTACTATCGAATCCCAGCAAGGTCGCTTGCTGTTGTTCCGGGGTGAACTTTTCAAAAATTTCGAGGACATCTCCCTCCGCGAAGGCTTCCAACACGTCCTTCGCCATGGCGCGCTCGCCGCTGTCGCCGGCGGAACCGCCGCAACCAGCGAAACAGAGCGCCAACATCACCACTCCAAACATCAACACCTGCTTCATCATGCTTCCTTTCCCGTGGACACCCTTGATAACCCCGCTCGCCGCATTTTTCTAGCCATTGTTGCCCTCGGCGACCACAACCAGAGGGAGTCTAGCGCCCTCCGTTACTCGCGCAACAGCCACTCCGCTGCCTAAGCCGGCATGCATAAAGTATGATGGATTGTCTGCCACTACGTCATTCCCGCGAAGGCGGGAATCCAGAGCCCAATCACGAATTTATCGTGGGGACTGGATGCCCGCCTACGCGGGCATGACGAGCGTAGGTATCCATCATTTCTTTCATAGTCTTGCCTACCGGATTTCCGCGGCAACCGTACCCTTGACGATCTCGCCGATGACGTGGGGCTTCTCGCCCGCCGCCCGCAGGCTCTTGAGCGCCTTTGTCTGATGCTTGCGATCGACGACGACCACCATGCCGATGCCCATGTTGAAGACGCGGTACATTTCTTTTTCGTTCACATTTCCGGCGCGTTGGATCAGATCGAAAATCCTCGGGCGTGGCCACGACGCAGAATTCAACACAGCCCGGCAGCCCTTGGGCAGCACGCGCGGGACGTTTTCGACGAGGCCCCCGCCGGTAATGTGGGCGAGCGCGTGAACCGCGTCCCCGCAATCGTCGAGCAGCTTCATGATCGAGCGCACATAGATGCGCGTTGGCGTGAGCATGACCTTGCCGAGTATCTGCCCGCCGAGTTCCTTCATCTTCGTGCGGGGCGTGTACCCCGCCCGGTCGAAGAGGGCCTTGCGCGCGAGTGTGAATCCGTTTGAGTGAACACCTGAAGACGGCAGGCCAATGACGACATCGCCGGGTTTGACGCGCTTGCCATCGATCACACTGCCGGATTCCACCACGCCGACGGCGAAGCCGACGAGATCGTATTCGCCCTTGGCGTAGATGTCGGGCATTTCGCAGGTTTCCCCGCCAAGCAGCGCGCATTCCGATTGGCGGCAGCCTTCGATCACGCCGAGCAGCAGCTTGTTGCAGACATCGCCCTTGACCGCCGAGATGCCGATGTAGTCGATGAAGAAGAGCGGGCGCGCGCCGACGCAGATCATGTCGTTGACATTCATGGCGACACAGTCGATGCCGACGGTGTCATGGATGCCGAGCGCGAAGGCGAGCTTCACCTTGCTGCCGACGCTGTCGGTGCAGGCGACGAGCACGGGCCGGTTGTAATTGCGCTTGTAGCGTTTGCCCTTTTCGAGGGTGAACAGGCCCGCATATCCGTCCTCAAGCTCCACAACGCGGTCGGAATAGGTGCCCTTCACGTGCTTGAAGACGAAATCGACGAAGCGGTTTCCGGCGTCGATGTCCACGCCCGCAGTCCGGTAGTCGAGACTCTTCTTTGCTTTCTGTGCCTTACTTTTTGCCATGGGCGGGAGTATAACCATGCTCCCCCTCAAGAGCCTATCCGGAAACCTACTCGCGGGCCATTTCGGATGGCGATCCTCGCGCTGCTGTGTCGCGCTCACTCGACGTATCGCTCCGTAGATACGCCTCGCTCGCGCTCCTTGCATCGCTCGACCGGCATTCCGAACTGGCCTCGCTCTGGGTTCCCGGATAGGCTCTAAGTCCGCAAGCAGTGTCGTCTGACGAGGGGAGCGGGTTTGAGCCAGCATCGTGGCAATCATCCGGCAGCGATTCTTTTCATTAAATTGGCGCATCATTCCGTGCGGGGTAGTATCCGCGCCGTATGATTCCGCCGCCGCCATATCGCCAGCTATTGACCATCCTGTGCCTGCTGGCGTGGCCGATGGCGCTCATGGCGCAGGAAGCTGCCCTGGAGAACATTCCGCTCACGGACGCGCCAAAGTACAGCATCAGCGACATTATTCTCAAGTCATTGCGCGAGGGCCGGGTGATCAATACCCAGCCGGAAGCCGTGCGGCGCTCGGACGTGCTCAAGGTGCTGCGGGTGCGCCTCGGCGAAGCGCCCTTCGCGGGCGATATCGAGACCGACGCCTCCAACCTCGTCAATCACTACCATTACTTCAAGTCCGTCAGCGCCGAACTTCACAAAGACGGCGCGAAGACAGCGCGGCTGACGTTCATCTGCGAAGATCCGCCGGTGGCGTCGCTCAACTTTCTCGAGTTGATCGACGGCCGCTGGCAGATGAACCCCGAGGGGAGCTTTGAGGCGCGCACCGCGCTCGGCATCGCGCCGGGCGACCTGTTCTCCATCGAACGGCTTGATCGCGAACTCCGCGAACGGCTTTTCGACTCCGAGCGCTTCATCGACATCAAGAGCGAGCACCGTTATGCGGCAGAGGGCGTTCACGTCACGGTCAAGATGGTGCGGGAACAGATGGTCGACCTCGTGGTGCTCTCGGGCGTTTCCGCCGAAACGACAAGCGACGTGATCGCGTCGTCGCAGGAACTGGTGGATTACCTTGGCGAGGATATCGGCGAGACCACACGTGTCAGCGATCCCAAGCGGCGCCTTGGCAGCAAGGGCAACATCCTTTTCACCAGCAAGTTCGCTGGCCGGCACACCATCGAGATGATCCGCCGCAGCGTCCGAAGACACTACGTTCAGAAGGGCTACCCCGACGTTGACATGACGTGGCACATGGTCGACGTTCCGGTCAAACCGGACGGCGATAAGAAATGGAACCTTTCTGACGCCGCGAGGGCGAATCACCCCGAACTGAACTCCGATCAGGTTGACGCTGTCCTCGAAACGGCCATACCGGGCCAGAAGGTTCTCTTGCTGACCGTCCACGAGGGGCCCCACGTCGAGATCGCGGACATTCACTTCGACGGCATCGAGTCCCTGCTGCGCGCGCCCGGTATGCCGGCGCTCGAACCGGGATCGCTGCCGAGCAGCTATTGGCCTCTCTGGTACGCCATGCCATGGACCACCCGCGAAGACAGCATCAAACGCGCGCTCTTTCAGGTTATGCAGAACGGCCCCTCCGTCTTCGACGCCCATCCCGATTTCAACATCGACGCGGCGTCGCAAGACGCGGCGTTCATCGAGCGTCACCTTCGTTCCGCGGGCTGGCAGGATGTGAAGGTGCTGCTCAAGGCGATCCGTTACAACAATGACCGGAGCCGCGTCGAGCTGACCTATGACCTGAAGACCGGGCCGCTCTATGTGGTGACGCACGTCGGTGTGCGCTTGAAGTCGCAACCGCCGCCGGGGTCGCCGGATGGTACAGCGCCGGAGCCGCTTGTCGCGAGCGTCGAGGAAATCTGGGAGAAGCTCGACATGGACGGCGTCGAGAGCGAAACGCCGCTCGAGATGGGCGACGGCCCGGCGTCGAAGACGTGGCTCGCTGTCCCCCCGGCTCCCTACAACGAGAATCTGATCTCCGGCAATCCCTTCGACCCGGGCGATCAGGGCGCGCAACAGCGCATCGAGGCGCTCTTCGGCAAGCACGGCTACTCGCGCATCAGGTTCGAGGCAACGCCTATCTATCAGGATGCGGGAGCCTCCATCGATGGCCTCACGCCAGAGCTCGCGAGCTTGCCGGAAGGCGTCTTGGCCGTCCGCCTTGCCATCGATATCGATCAGGGGCACAAGTACCGCATCGGCGAAATCGACATTGCCGGGAACCTTGAGACCAAGACCTCTGTCATCTTGCGCCAGCTCGCCCTTACCCCCGGCGAACTCTTCAACGTGGACGAGATGCGCCGCGCGGAGAACCGCCTGCGCCGTCTGCAATGGTTCGAGCAGACCGCCCCCGGCGCCGGCGTGCAGGTCGTTCCCAACTACACGGATGCCATCAGCCCCGACGATAACGACGCCTACATCGTCAACATCACGGTTCATCTTGTCGAGGGCAGCACCAAGTCGATCAACTTCACCGCCGGTTATTCACCCGGAGCAAGCGCGTTCGTGAGCCTCTCGCTCGCGTTCCGGAACTTCGACCTGTTCGATTTTCCGGGGTTCACTGGCGCGGGGCAGACGCTGGAGCTCGCTATCGAGCCGCGTGTCGCCGAGCGCCAGAGGTATTCTCTGAGCTTTCAGGAACCGTTCATGTTCGGCTACCCCGTTTCCGGCAGTTTCAGCCTGAGCCTCACCGATCAGGACCGCGGCCCATTTACGGTTGGCGAGCGGGGCGGCCGCGTAAGCTTCGGCTACCGTTTGATGCGCGACCTTTCGGCATTCCTGAGCTACGAGAACTTCATCAATGAGATTTCGGACGTTTCAGCGAGCGCGCCCTTCGAACTTCGCCGCGAGGAAGGCGAGACCCACTTCACCGCCATCTCCGTCGAGGGCATCTATAGCACCATCGACCACCCGTTCTTCCCGACCGATGGCCACCGCCTGACCTTCGAATACCAGCTTGCCAGCGAACTCTTCGGCGGCGAGGTCAATATGTGGCGCATGACGGCGGGCGCGAAGCAGGCGTTTCTCTTGCACCAGATCGACGACACGCGCGATGTGACGCTCTCGCTGTCGTGGGTAGGCATCTGGCAAGACATCTACGGCGATACGGATCGCGTCCCGCTGTCGCGCCGGCTCTTTCTCGGCAGCATCGATCCGGGGAGGCCGACCACCAACATGCGCGGCTTCAGACGTTCCGGTGTCGGCCCGAGCGCCGGCGACGATGCCATCGGCGGCAACTTCCTGATGAACTCCACGGCGGAGGTGACGCTGCCCGTGCAGCCGGGATTCTTCTGGCTCGTGGGTTTTGTCGACGTGGGCGAGTTGGTGCCGGTGATCGACAACTTCGATCCTTCGGGGATCACGGCGTCCTTCGGCATGGGCTTTCGCATGCAGGTGCCGCTCTTCCCGGCGCCGCTTGGTGTGGACTTCGGCTGGCCGCTCTTCGATCAGCCGGGCAACCGGCGTCAGGTAGTGGCCGTCAACTTCGCGTTTGGATTTGGGTAATGTCTTTGTATTGAAGCTATGATCCCGCCCCATGCTGGCGGTCTTCGAGCGCATCTATCGCTTCATCAACACGCACAAGCTGCTCGGCCCGGGCGCGCGAGTCATGGTCGCCTATTCCGCCGGACCCGACAGCACGCTTGCCGCCCTCGCCCTCAAGGACATAGCCGAGGTGCATCGCACGCGCTGGACGGTCGAACTCGCGCACTTTCACCACGGCATCGATGCGGACGACGACCTCGCCCTCGATATCGGCAAGCGTTTCGCCGCGAAACAGGGTTTCGCCCTTCACGTTCGCGAGGGCAAGCTGGGTTCGCGGACACGTGGCCCCGGGACGTCGCTGCAAATGCTGGCGAGGAAGATGCGCTACCGCTTTCTGCTCGACCTCGCGCGCGAGCACGACATCACCACCATCGTCACGGCACACCAGCTCGACGATCAAGCCGAGACCGTGCTGATGCGCGCCATCGGCGGAAGCTGGCTCACGGCGCTCTCGGCCATTCCTGTTCGCAGGCCGCTGGCCCGCGGAGCGCAGGAGGTGGAAGTCGTGCGCCCGCTGCTCGAATCCTCCCGCGCGGAGATCATGGCCGCGCTCGAAGAACTTAACGTCGAATACCACCTCGACGCCGAGAACAAGAACGTCAGTCACCGGCGCAACGCCGTGCGCCACCAGCTCATGCCGCTGATCTTGAAACGCTTCAATCCCGCCGTTGGCAGGCATCTCTCGGCGCTCGCCCAGCAGGCGACGGAACTCGACGTCGATCTCACCGCCCGGGCGCGGCGCCTCGTCCCCGATCAGGAGTTCAGCGACGTACGCTCATGGATCGATATCCCGCTCTCGACGCTTTCCTTCGAAGCGCGCCTGCAGCAGCGCTACATCGTGCGCGAGGCGCTGTTACAGCTCGGCATTCCCGCGCGACATGTCACGTTCCGGCGCGTGGAGTCCGCACTCCAGCTTGCCGGCGACGAGCGGCGCGGCGTCACCGTCCAGCTCACCGCCGATACCCGCGTCAGCGTCAACGGCAACCACCTGCGCCTCGAGCGTATGCTGCGCGATGCAGACCGGCCGCCATTCCTCACGGTAGATGTGCATCCCGCCAATGGCGGCGGATTTTATGCCGAGCCGCACGGGTCGCTTTATCGCAGCATCGCCATCGACCATGTCAGTGGCGGCGCGGCCGAGCTTGACGCTCTGCTTGCCAACAAGCCGCCGGACACCGAGTACGCCGACGCCGGCAAGGTTGAATTCCCGCTGGTCGTGCGCGCCCGGCGCGACGGCGACCGCTTCGCCCCGCTCGGGATGAAGAACACCCGCAAGTTGCAGGACTACCTTACTGATTTGAAGGTGGAGCAAGCGGTGCGCGATCGCGTACCGTTGTTATGTGATGCGAAGGGCATCGTATGGGTTGTCGGCCATGGCATTTCCGAGCGTGTGCGCGTAACCTCGGGTACGCGGCAGATGCTGCGGCTTTCCGCGCGCGTGGCTGGTGAGGAAAATTTCCCGCCACTGTTCGAAATCGATTCAGGAGAATGACTATGAACAACGTTGCAAAGTGCATCCTCGACATGCCCCAACCCCTTGGGCGCATCGGCGTCGAAGTCAACGAGCGCGGCCTGTGCCGCCTCCATCTCAAACTCCCACGCAATTTCAAGGAAGCGTTGCCGACAGCATTGCTTCCCATGGTCGAGCGCGTGCGCAGCGCGCTTGCTGATTACTGCCGCACCGGCAAAGCCGAGAAGTTCCCGCCGCTGGTGATCGACGGCACCGACTTTCAGCGTGCGGTGTGGAAGCAGCTCCAGCGCGTCAAGCCGGGCAAGGTGGTGAGCTACTCTGACCTCGCGAAGGCTGCCGGCTATCCGGGCGCAAGCCGGGCGGTGGGGACGGCCATGGCGAAGAATCCGCTGCCGATCGTGGTGCCATGCCACCGTGTGGTGCGTACAGGCGGCGAACTCGGCAACTTCGGCGGCGGCGTTGCCATGAAGCGCGCATTGCTCGCCCACGAAGGCGCGAGGGTGGAATAGCTGACTGCGCCTATCCGGCTCCATTCTTTCTTTGCGTTTCCGGGACCTTCGCGGTGAAATGTCGCTATGAGCTTCCACTTCGTCGATCCCGAAACCTACGCCAAATACAAGGACGAAGTCCTGCGTCTTTCGGACTCCTTTCAGATCAGCATCCACGAACATTTAAAGCCTGGCCAGCGCGGCCGTCCGCTTTCCGACGCCGAGATCGCCGAAAAGCTCAAGCTCGACGTGCGCGTCGTGCGCGAGATCCGCGTCGTGGCCGAGCGCGATTATTACCCCGTCGACGAATGGGAGAAGGCGCTGGAGTTCAAGCGCAACGCCTGTCTCGAGTATTCCAAACGCGGCATGAGCTACGCCACCGGGAAGTACGTAAAGAAGAAGCAAGACGGCGCGTAGGACTAAGAGCAAACCCAAAATAGTTGTTGGATTTACCCGTCATGCCGGCGAAAGCCGGCATCCAGCGACTATGAGAAATCGTTTGTCACGTCTGGATTCCGGCTTTCGCCGGAATGACGGTGGAAATCACATTTCCAATTTAGGATCGGTATAAGAGCCCATCGAACGCGGGCCGCGGCCGGTATCAATGCTTCGATGCGGGGGCCGGTGAGACAAACTCTACCGCCAGAGGCTGGTGGTCGCTGGCGTGGCGCTGGTGAATCGCTTCATCCTCGATCACGCGCGCGCTGTTCAGCGCGCGGAAGTAGACACGATCGAGGGGCAGCAAGGGGCGCGCTGCCGGAAACGTTCGCACGTGACGGCCCTTGTGTTCATGGCCCGCCTCGCGGAAACCGTGGCGATTGAGCACCGCGCGCGAGAGTTTCCCGCGCCAGTCGTTGAAGTCGCCGGCGATCACCGTTGGATTCCCGCCTACCGAAGATAATGGATCGGCGCCGAGAATGCGTTTCAACTGCGACGTGCGCTCGAAGTGCAGCAGGCCGAGATGAACGTTAAAGACGTGCAGCATCCCGGACGGCGAATCGACCTCCGTATACAGCGCGCCGCGGGTTTTCTTGAACGGTAGGGTGATATCGATATTGAAGGAATGGGAAATCGGCCAACGTGACAGTGTCAAATTGCCATAGCCGCCTGAGCGTCGCAGGCGGTGATTGACGTTGGCGCTGTAATATTTGAAGCCGAGCCGGTCGGCGAGCACGCGGGGCTGGTGGTCGAAACCCGAACGGGCGGCGCGCTGGTCGACCTCCTGCAAGAGCACGATATCGGCGTTAAAGTGGTTTATGACGCCGATGATGCGGTCAAGCTCGTAGCGCCGGTCGATGCCACCGATGCCCTTGTGAATGTTGTAGGTCAGCACACGCATGAAGCCGCCATTCTCGCACTGGCAGGCGGCAATGCAACTCTCATGCCACGCGGGGCCCCAATCGTGGGTTCTTGTGTAGCGTCACGCGCCCCCGCGTGACGGAAGAACCATGCGCGCTCATCAACTGGCGCAGGCCAGAGAAGGAGTCTCGTCCGACTCTTGCGTCACTCCGGCGGAAGCCGGAGTCCAGTCTTCATCTTTCTTCTCTGTCATTCCCGCGCAGGCGGGAATCCAGTCTTGGACTTTCTTCGTTTCGATGTCTTCACCGGGGTTCTGGATCCCCGCCTTCGCCGGGATGACGCCCGTGGCGTCGTCGCGCCGTCGCGTGAGACCGTCTTTCTTCTTCTTTCCCTGCCCCCTGACCCCCGACCCCTGATCCCTCTCTTCGTCTTCCAACGCCTTCACCCGCTCCCGGTTGATCCTTGCCGCGAACGCCAGCACTCGCGCGTCGATAGATGCGAGCGCGCCAAGCGGGTTCTCGTTCGTCCACTTGAGGATTGCCACGTTTCGCATGGAGAGGATCGCGAGGATCATTTCCTCGGCGGGCAGTTCATGCTCCGTACCCTTCGCGATAAGCCTCAAGTCGCGCATCATCCCGAGTTCTGTCGTGCGGATCAGTGTGTCCGGGTCGATCGTCAGCCGGTCGTACAACCCGCGTGTCACGTTGAGCGCCACGTTGAAGTGGATGTTATCGCACATCTCGGCCCGGGCTCTGGCGATCGCCGCGCGCTCTTTGAGCGTCTTGAGGTCGCTGCGTTTTTTCGCGTCGGCGAAAGGGCCGAACAAAGAGTGCGGAGTACGGAGTCCGGTGTGCGGAGTTGAAGAAGAAAGCGGTTCACGCGAAGGCGCAAAGCCGCGAAGGGAAGAGGAAGAGCCATCACTTACAGATTCCCCGACTCCCGACGCCTGCGTCATTGTAGCGGCTTCGCAAGTCGCGGGGATGACATCCGGTTGTTCTTCTGTTTTCTGGTTTTCAACATTCACAATCTTGTTTTCCTTCGCGGCTTCGCGTGAGAACCTCTTGTTCTTTTGTCTTTTCTTCGACTCCGGACTCCGCACCCCGTACTCCGGACTTTTCCCGAAGCTCTTCAATACGGCGTTGCGCGTTCTCGCTGCGGCGTTTGCGCTGTTTGATCGTGTGATTCCGTGACATGGTTCTGGCCTTTCGTAATGGGTTTGGAGATAGCCACGCACCATGCGCAGCCTGAATCCGTCTTGGGACTCCGTACTCCGCCTTCGCTAAAGCTTCGGCGGACAAGTC
>JABWBM010000105.1 GCA_013360495.1 Planctomycetaceae bacterium | reverse complement strand
CCGCTATCGCGAGCGGTTGCTGCGCCTCGGCCTCGCGCGTACCGCCGACCAATGGAAGACGCTGCGCGAACTTCTCGAGAACACGTCTCCAGAGGATGTTACGCCGGTCGATCTGATCGGGATCATGGAAGTGCTTGGCAACGACGCCGGCGAGCCATGGCACAAGGCGCTGCTGGCCTTTCGCCCCGATCACATCGACCGTTCCGGCGTAAGTGGCGCCGAACGTTATGCCGACTTCCTGATCCACAATGGTTCCGCGGCTGGCAGAGTCAACGAAGTGCTTGAGTTGCTCAACCGGGCCCGCAAGCTCACCCCGGCGCGGGCGGCCACCATCGACGAGAAGATCGAGTCACTAGCGGATGCCGCGCAACTTTTGGAGCAGGCCAAGCGCCGCTATGCCGAAGGTGAGCGCAGCGAGGGTGTGGTGGTCGCGCTCGCACGCGAAGCGCTCGGCCTTGGGCAGAAGGCGCGTGCGCTGGCCTTGCTCGCCATGCTGATCACCGGCGAGGAAGCAGTCACGGCACCCGAGACCGGAGCGCAAGCGATAACCCTCGCGCTGGAACTCAAAGACGCCGAGACAGCGGCGCTAGTGGTGGCAGCTTCCCGCAAGCGCTGGCCGGAGAGCGCGACCATATGGAAGCTCGAAGCGATCACGCTGCTCGCTGCCGGCAATCGCGGTGAAGCCGTAGCGGTGCTCAACGCCTACCTCGCGAAATATCCCGGCGACGCCGACGCGCGGGAAATCCTCGCCGCGAATGATGAAGAGTAGATCCTGTTCACGTTACGTGCGAAAGTGCATATGCGTCATGCCGACGACGCGAGCTCAGCGAAGCGTTACAGCGAGCGCAGTCGGCATCCAGTCTTTGCAGGGGTTCTGGACACCGGCCTTCGCCGGTGTGACGTTTCCAGAGAACTTGGCACGTAACCTGTAATCCCGCTTCCCACCGCTGGCAAATGGGCTGACACCGACTTAGACTAGCCTCACGCCCAGCAAGACGGTTCGAAACAGCGCCGGGCAGGAGGCAAAGGCACACCATGGCAGGAACCACGACCGCCCCGAAGAAGCCCATCGACGCCGACGTCGAAACCATTACCGTTAACTTTGGCCCGCAGCACCCGGCCACCCACGGAACGTTGCGTATCGAACTTGACCTCGACGGCGAGCGCATCGTCGGCGCGCGACCCGAGATCGGCTACCTCCACACCGGCTTCGAGAAAATCGCCGAGGAGATGAGCTACAACCAGTTCGTGACGGTCACCGACCGCATGAACTACTTCTCTCCGCTCTGCAACAATTTCGGCTTCGTTCACGCCGTCGAAGAGATGTGCGGGATCGAGATTACGCCGCGCTGCAAGTACGCGCGTGTGCTCTTGTGTGAACTTTCGCGCGTCGCGGACCATATCCTGAGCGTCGGCCTTGGCGCCATGGACCTCGGCGCCTTCTCGGTGATGCTCTGGGGCTTCGTCGAACGCGAGCGGCTCTACGATATTTTTGAACACGCGACGGGCGCGCGCCTCACCACGAGCCACGCCCGCGTCGGCGGCATCGCCCGCGACATCCCCGATGACCTGATCCCGCGCATCAAGAAATTCATCGACGATTTCCCAGCTACACTCGACAAAACCGAGAAGATGCTGTCGCGCAATCGCATCTGGTGGGGCCGCACGGTGGGCGTGGGCGCGCTCACCACCGAGCAGTGTTTGAGCTATGGCGTCACAGGCCCGCTCGCGCGCGCTTCGGGCGTGGATTACGACCTGCGCCGTGACCGCCCCTATTGGGCGTACCCGGAACTGGATTTCAACGTCATCACCCGCACCGACGGCGATATTTACGCGCGCTACAAAGTACGCCTCGACGAGATGCGCGAGTCCATCAAGCTCATTCGCCAGTGCCTTGAGAAAATGCCCAAGGGGCCGATCAACATCGAGGATCACAAGGTCACAATTCCGTCGAAGAAAGACGTCTACACCAAGATGGAATCCCTGATCATGCACTTCAAGCATTACATGGACGATCACGGCATGGACACGCCGAGGCGCAGCGAGGTGTATTCCTGCACTGAGTCGCCCAACGGCGAGCTTGGCTGGTACATCATCTCGCAGGGACGCTCGCAGCCTTACCGCGTGCGTTGCAGGCCGCCGTGCCTGCTGACCTACGGGGCGTATCCGGAGATGATCAAGAACGCGCTGATTTCGGACGCGGTGGCGGCGCTGAGCTCGATCAACGTCATCGCTGGGGAATTGGATAGATAAGAGATTTTCACCACAGAGGCACAGAGAACACGGAGGAAGATTTTTAGCCGCAGATGAACGCGAATGAACGCAGATGGGAAAAGAGAATCACGAAAACACGAGAGCACGAAAAACATGAATTTCTTTGTTCCGATTTCATGCTTTCGTAATCGAATTTATTCGCGTTTATTTGCGTCCATCCGCGGCTCAATTCTTCTCCGTGACCTCTGTGTCTCTGTGGTGAATCTTCAAAGAGCGAAGGAACGATGGCAATGGCACGGACACTGAGCGACAAGGCCCGTAAAGAAGCTGAAGCGATGGTCAAGCGCTTTCCTCACAAGGATGGCGCGTTACTGAACGTCTTCCGCATCGTTGAGCGCGACATGGGCTACCTCGACGAGGACGCGGTGAAAATCTCCGCTGAGATTTGCGGCATGCCGCCCGCCAAGGCTTGGGGCGTGTTCACCTTCTATACCACCTTCAAGACCAAGAACGACGGCAAGTACCGCATGTGGGTGTGTTCGACGTTGCCCTGCGCGCTCTCTGGCTCCGAGCAACTCTACGACCACCTCAAGGAAACGCTCGACTGCAACGAGCATGGCACGACGAAAGATGGCCTGATCACACTCAAGAAAGCCGAATGCTTGGGCGCCTGCGGCACCGCGCCTTGCCTCCAGCTTGAGGATGATTACTACGAGAACCTCACCCGCGACAAGGTCGACCAGCTTGTCACCGAGCTCAAGCGCGGCGTCGCCCGTCCGGCAGGCTACACACAAGACCCCTGACGCCAAACCCAAGAAAGACCATTTGTAACGGCGTCATGCCGACGAAAGTCGGCATCCAGAACCCATGAAAAGAAAAAGAGTTAAGATGGATTCCGGCTTTCGCCGGAATGACGATAGGATCCGATTTCTCTTTTGGAGTTGGTATGAGACTTCGTATGAAAGGCTGTGGCAAATGACCGCGCGCGCGCTCGTGTTGGCCTTCGTGACACTCGCCGTTGTCGCGTGCGCCGGGAACCGTTTTCATATCACGAACGCGCCGCCGCAAATATTTGCCCCGGACATCCATGGTCAGGCAAGCGATGCGCCACTGGTGCGCGAATATCAGGGGCCGCTGGCGGACGCGCCCGACGTGCGCGAGTTTGCGGCGCAGGCCGATGGGCTGCGGCTCGAAGCCATCGCCCACAACCAGCGCATGCTCGGACTTCCGGATGACTTCGCCCCGTTTACGCGCGTCGTCCTCTGTGACCGGCCGGACAGCGAGGACGCCAATATGATGACCGTCCACGTCGACCGGGGCGCGCAACGCCACGCTTATGTTCTGGTGTACGCGAATGGCCTCGTGTCAAAGCGATGCAAGCCGCACTCGACCTTCGTGCACGAAGTTAACCACACGCTGCTCAGCGAGTATCTTGGCCCCGCGTACGACACGCTGCCGCAGTGGTTCGTGGAGGGTGTGGCGCTTCATTGCGCGGGCCAGACTTGGGAGCGGCTGGACATCCAGCTTGGCTACGAACTCTGGCGCTCGAACAACGAAGACGAAGCGTCGCTCGTGGCCGAACGCACCTGCGACGGCATAGGCGCGGAGCATGGATATGACGACTACGCCGAGAGCGCGCTCTGCGTTGAATATCTCGTGAACGAAACGCCCGACGCGCTGCCGCGCATGGTGGCGGCCCTAAAAGGCGGCGCAACCTTCGACGACGCATTGCGGGAAGTGAGCGGAAAGCCGCGGAAAGATTTCGAGCTAGCCGCGCACAAGTTCGCGCTGGGGCAAGCAAAGATAAGGGAGGGTGGCCGGGGAAAGTTGGTCTTTCCTCTGATGCGAACCATTCGCGGAGACGAGCTTCACGCTGAAGATTTCGACTCGGAGAAGGAACGAAGGGTAGCACTGGAAGAAATAACGAGTCTGGGATCACTGCAACAGGAAGCATCATTCGCTACCCCGGTGCTGCGTCACGTGGCCGCTGTCAGCAAACTCAAATCAGAGACTTTCTCCCAAGCCGCCGAACTGCTCGAACAATTCCTCGCTGGCCCGCAAGGGGCAGGCCCGCTGACGGGCAACGCATTGGAAGCGCTGGCCCTTGCGTATACGGGCCTTGGCGACCATGATCGCGCGCGCGAGGCGTGTTTGCGTCTCATCCACGGGTTCAACTACGCGCCCGAAAGAGTCGAATGGGCAAAGACTCAACTCTCGAAACTCGACCCGCCATGAAGCCATTCCAAAAGATGCCATATGTGGCGACGTCATGCCGACGACGCGAGCTCAGCGAAGCGTTACAGCGAGCGCAATCGGCATCCAGTCTTTTGGTTGTACTGGATTCCGGCTTGCGCCGGAATGACGGTGCGAGTTGAGAACTGTTTCGACCATCCCTGAAAGCCTCGCACCCATGCGAGCGATTCCGCTCCTGCTGCTGGCGCAGCTTTGCGTGTCGTCGGCGCCGGTGCTGATCACGCTCTGTGATCTGCCGCCGGCTACGGTGGCGGCGGGGCGCTTGCTCGGCGCGAGTCTGTTCTTTCTGCCCTTCGCGTTGCCACGCATACGCCGGGAGTTGGCGGGCGTGGCGCGGGCGGACATCGTTCGCGTGTGCATCGGCGGCGCGCTCTTCGGCATTCACTTCGTCCTCTTCATCGGGGCATTCAAATTAACGAGCTTCGAATCGGCGGTGGTGGTGCTCTCCTTTCAGCCTATGACCGCGCTCCTGCTCGGCCAATGGATGCTCGGCGAGCGCTCGAACGGGGGCATGTGGCTCGCGGTACTGGCGGCGTTCATCGGGCTTGCGATGCTCGTCTGGAACGACGCCACTGTTGATGACGGGGCGTCAAACCTCGATCGCGTACTCGGCGACCTGTGCGTGATCGGCGCCTGCGTGCTGATCGTGATCTCGTACATCTTCGGGCGCAGGCTGCGCCAAAAGCTCTCCTTCCCCGTCTATATCGTGATCTTCTTCGCGTGCGGCGGTTTCGCCTCCGTCATCTGCGCGATCCTGATGGGCGAGCGGCCCGCAACGAACGACGCCGAACCCTGGCTCTGGCTGCTGGCGTTGATCTTTCTGCCAACGATTACGGGTCACGCGCTGTTTCACTATCTTGTTAAGCATGTGCGCGTGTTTTCGATCAATATCGTATTCGTGCTCGAACCGCTGATGGCGGTGAGTGCGAAATGGCTGATCGACGATCCCGAACGCTTCGGCCCGGCGGAGCTTGGCGGGATACAGATCGCCGGGGCTGTATTGCTGCTGGCCGGAGTGACGGTCGGGCTCGCCGCGCGCGAGCGCGGGTTGAAGAAACCGTAGTAGGAGCTTCCTATGCGTGTGATGATGGCTTTGATGCTGTTGCTGGCGCTTACGGGTATGACGGCGGCGCAGGACAAGCCCGCCGGAACTTCTCCGGACAAGACAACCCCAGCGCCAATCGAATTCCGCGACAGCCCGGTAGAGGAACTGCTCAATTGGGCGCGCAAGCGCACCGGCTGCGGCTTCATCTTCGACGCCGATCATCTACTCGACGAAGGCAAGAAGCCGCTCAAGGTGTCCTATACGCCTGCAACCGAAGGCGGCGAGCAGGACGACATCCTCGTGCTCTTCGAATGCTTGAAACGTGTAGGGTTAGTGGCGATGGAGGTGCAGGGGCTTGAGGACATCACCTACCACATCCTCCCCGTGAACGAGGCCATCGGATACGCCGACGTCGCGTGGGAGTTCGAGCAACTCGAGGGACTGTACTTCGGCACGCTCCGCGTCGAGGCACGCACCATCGCCATCGACAAGATCGAGGCGATCGCGCGCAAATTCCTGAGCCGCCACGGGCAGATCACGGCGCTCCCGGAAACGTCGATACTGTTGGTCTCCGACTTCGTGGACAACCTTTACGGCGTGTCGCGCGCATGCGAAGAAGCCCAGATCCGCACGGAACGCGACGACGATACGGTGAGCGATGTCTTCCAACCCGCGCGGCATGATGCCTCTCGCCTTCGCCTTGCCGTCGAGGATGCGCGGACCGAGACAGAACAGTACGCCATCGCGCTGCACGAGGGCTCGTCGGCGCTTTTGGTGACTGGCCGCAGATGCGACGTGCAGTCGGCGATGGAACGGCTCGGCGCGCTCGACAAGCTCGATGAGGCGCCGGCGGGAACGATCAGCTACCGCCGCTGGGACGCCCGCTCGCTGCCGGTGGAGGAGTTGGTGAAAGCCCTCAACGAGTTCTTCGCGGAAGACATCCGCCGCTTGAGCGTTAGGCTCGCGGCCGTTCCCCTGCGGCGTCAGGTGCTGATCGAATGCAGCGCTTCGCGCTACGAATCGGCAAAGGCACTGCTTGAGCGGATCGATCCGCTTCCGGGCCAACCGATCGGCGGCAAGGAACAGAAGTGATAGCCCCGCGTTAAATCGAACAGGCCCTACGATAGGGCCTGCTCTGCGTCGTTGGGTTGGGTGGTGGTTATCGACGCGCAATCCTGTTTGTAGTTCTGAACCTTCCGGTCTGGACACAAGAGTACGCGACACCCGCGTTAGCCGCCAGCAATGGACCATTTTCGTCGTGCAAATATGTAAGCCCGAAAAGGGCGTGACAAATGTGTATGATCGCAACGATTCGGCCAATAGACGGATTTTATACCACACCTCACAAAGAACGTGGATTACCGTTCGTCACGCCCTCGGTTCTCAGGGTGATTTGCTGTGCTTGGCGCTACCCTGCGGTGGCGGGTTTGACAGGCGTGCTACGATAGCGCGTCACCTCGCGCTTGAGGCGGGGGAGCAGGTCGAGGGCGCGGTCATCGGCTGCGATCGTCACCATCGGGTCCTCGAATGTGTAGGTCGAATCGGGCGCGACGCAGATCAGGACGCGCGACTTCGGCGCGCTCATGCGCGCACCCTTGATGAAGCCCGAAGTCGAACGGCCGGTCATGCGCTGGTCAAGCATGATGACGTGGTAGTCATTGGCATACCGGGAAATCAGTGAGCGGGCGGTGACGAGATCGTCGCAACAGTTAACATTGAAGCCCGCCTTTTGGGAGGCATCGCGCATGGCGGCGAGGCGCTCGTGATCGGCTGAGAGGATGAGCACAAGGTGTCTCATGTTTAACCTGATGAGTATTGTAAAGAAGTGTCGAGTTTTGTGCAATTGATAAATATCGAATGACGAGTCAGTGTGTGTCATTCGTTGTAACATATTATAAAATAGCTTGTTGTGAACTATACTTGAGGATGCAATCGATGGTGACATTTCTGTTCGATCTTTGATTCCACCGCCAGGATCTTCGACAATTCCCTGAAATTGAGAATGATTTTCAAAACTCTTTGGTGTAAAATGGCCCCGGATATGACGACCGCGCATGTTGCTCAAGAATTCTCCATGGCCGAGGCCAAGTCTCGGGTGGTGTATTCCGTTCTTCGCATTACGGGTCACGACGACTGCTCCTGCCGCCTGCACGAGCTTGGTATTGGCGAAGGAACGACGGTGATGATCGAGCGCGCGGGCAACCCGGCCATCGTCCGCATCGGCTCGTCCAAGCTGGCGCTTTCCGCCGAGTGCCTCCACCGCATCAAGGTCGAACCGGTTCGCTAACCGTGGCTGCGTCCCCAACCAACGATCATACCGCCAAGCGCATTGTCGCCGCCGTCATCGGCAACCCGAACACCGGCAAGTCCACGCTCTTCAATGCGCTCACTGGCATCAACCAGAAAACTGGAAACTACGCGGGCGTCACGGTCGAGAAGAAGCACGGTCTTGCCAACATTGGCGATACCACGATCGAACTGATCGATCTTCCTGGTACTTACTCGCTCGTGGCGCGCAGCGTCGACGAAGCCATTGCGGTCGATGTGCTCGCTTCTTCGCTTGATGGCGAAGAGCCCGTGGACGTCGTGCTGCTCGTGGTTGATGAGTCCAGCCTCGAGCGCAATCTTTACCTCGCGAGTCAGGTGCTGGAGTTCGGCCTGCCGGTGGTCGTGGCGCTGACCATGGGCGATATCGCCACCAAACGCGGCATTAACGTCGACGCCCGCGAATTGACCACACTGCTTGGTTGCCCCTGTGTGCGCGTCAACGCCCTCAAGGGCGAGCGCCTCGACGAGTTGCTCAAGGCTTTGGCAGCCATCTTGCCGTCACTTGACCGTCATCCCGACGCAAGTCGGGATCCAGTCTCTTCTTTGGATTCCGGCTTTCGCCGGAATGACGAAATGAAGGGAACGGCTCCTCTCCCGAACGTCGAGTACCCCGGACGCCTGCGCGCGGCTGCCACCGAACTTGCCGACGAACTTTCGGCGGTGCTCCACGCTCAGGGCGACAGGCACACCGTGTCCTTTCAGGAAGCCATGCGCGCCATCGTCGACCGCCACGCGGGAGGCGAGGCCCGCTTCATCAAGCGACTCGGCGATACCGTCGGCCCTTTCATCGAACGCGCGCGCGCGTCGTTGGAACTCGGCGGGCTGACACCCCACATGGCCGAGGCCGGATCACGCACGCGCTGGGCGCGGGGCATGGCCGGGCGCGTGGTTACGCCGGGGGTACCGCAGGGCGATTCGCTGACCGACCGGCTTGACCGGGTGTTAACCCATCGCGTGTGGGGAACCGTGATCTTCCTTATGCTCATGGCGCTAATCTTTCAGTCTATTTACTCATGGGCGTCGCCATTGATGGAACTGATCGACGAAGGGTTCGGCAGTCTCGGCCAACTCGCGGGCGAGTCCATCGACGACGAAACGCTCCGGAGTCTTGTGGTTGACGGCGTCATTGCGGGCATCGGCGGCGTGCTGGTCTTCCTCCCGCAGATCGTGATTCTCTTCCTCTTTATCTCTGTGCTTGAGGCGTCAGGCTACCTTGCGCGCGCGGCCTATCTTATGGATCGCTTGTTAAGAAAGTTTGGCCTGACCGGACGCTCGTTCATCCCGATGATGTCGGGCTTTGCCTGCGCCGTGCCCGCCATCATGGCGACGCGTACCATCCCCGACCGCGCGAGCCGGCTTGCCACGATCATGGTCACGCCGCTCACCAGTTGTTCGGCGCGTCTGCCGGTCTACACGCTGATGATCGGCGCATTTATCCCTGACGAAACGGCGCTTGGCGGACTTTCCCTGCAGGCGTTGGTGATGCTCGGTATGTATGTCACCGGCATCCTCGTCGCTATTCCGGTTGCGTTCGTGTTCCGCAAGACCTTCTTCAAGGGGGCCTCGGCGCCATTGATGATTGAGCTTCCCACATACAAGCTTCCGCGCGCCAAAGACATCCTGCGCGCTGGCGCCGGACGCGGCTGGGCCTTCGTCAAGACCGCCGGCACGATCATCTTCATTACGTCTGTCGTGCTCTGGGCCGCGACGTATTACCCGCGCGACGACGCGCTCATCGCGCAGTTCGCGACCGAACGATCAGCCGCCGAAGCGAGCGGCGCGCCGGAGGACGACCTCGCGGCTATCGACGCCCGCGAACAGGCGGCGCTGAGCGAAGCCTCATACCTTGGGCAGGCGGGTCGCGTGATCCAGCCCGCGGTGGAGCCGCTCGGCTGGGACTGGCGCATCGCGTCGGCAGCGGTAGCAAGCTTCCCCGCGCGTGAGGTTGTGGTGAGCGCCATGGGCGTGCTCTTCGGCGCGGGCGGCGACGTTGATGAGGAGAGCGAAGGGCTGCGCGAGACGTTGCAGAAGGCCACGCACAGCGATGGCAGAAAGCTGTTCACGATCGCAACGGCCCTCTCGCTGATGGTCTTCTTCGCGCTCTGCATGCAGTGCGCGGCGACGCTGGCCACGATCAAGCGCGAGACCAACAGTTGGCGCTGGCCGGTCTTCGCCTTCACCTATATGACAGTGCTCGCCTACCTCGGCGCGTTGGTGACGTATCAGGTTGCGGCCGCCATCGGTCTCGATTAGAGCGCGACCAACGCTCGTACAATCGAACATCTTTTCGAGGCGCGGTATTACTTCTTGGCTGTGTCCGGCTCGACGAGCGCCTGCAACGCGAAGTAGCCCGCGCGGACGTATTCGTCAAAGAACGCCCGAGCTCTGCCGGCCAATGCGCCTTCGAGGGATGCCTCGCCGAGCTTGAGTACGTTCGAATAGTGCAAAATCCGGCTGGTGAGCGGCGCTGTGAAATCTTCCGGGATACGCGCAAATGCAGCGGCTGCGCTCAACGCGCATCGTTTCGCGTTCTTCGCGTCGCCGCATAACCGGTAAAGCTGCGTGCTCGCGGTCTCAAGCCAAAACGCCTGAATTTCAGGTTGCCGGATGCCCTCGGTAACGGCTTCACGAAACTCGCTGACGATCTTGGACGAAGCGCGCTTGGAAACTTTAACAAAAGCTTCGGCATAGAGAAGTTCCACCTGCTGTTCTCCGCGCGCATCGGCGCCTTTCCCGGTGAATCGTTCGAGCATGTCTGAGGCGACGTCCGCCCGTTCGAAGAGGCAGGCAAGTCTCAACACCTCCGCCTCCGACGCTTTCGGTGGCCAGTGCTCCGCGGCGCAAGCGTCAAGCGGCACCGACGCGGAAAGCACAAGCGCGCGCACGAGGAAACGCGAAAAGTTGTCCCGCTCAGCGGGGCTAAAGTGCCCAAAGGCCGCGTAGAAATTGGCGAGAGAAGCGCGGATGTCGCCAAACTCGACGCCGACAAACCCGGCGCCCGCCGCAAAGCGCGCGCGCATGGTCTCGAAACCGGACACGTCCGCGGTCAGGTCGGCGCCGGCAAGCAGTACGCGCCTCGCTTCGCGCATCCGGTAGCTGCGTATGAGCACCGCGGCAAAGCTTAAGATTTCGTAACAGCCGCGTTCATCAAGTGCGGAGCGGTCGGAAAAGAAGCGGAAGAACGCCCTTCGCTGTAATTCGATGGCGCGCTCTTCGTTGCCGAAGACGAACTCGTAGAGGGCTTCGGTGCGCACCAGCTCGGCTTCGAGCGCGTCGTCGTTGCACAGCTTCGCGAGCTGTTGAGCGGCTTTGAGCGCCTGATCGGCGGGGCCGCGCTTCTTCCTGGTGATGGCGTCGTTGAGGTCTTTCAGCACCTGTCGCATGATGTCTGAGGTTTGCGCGTTGAGGGCGCCGCGGTGGCGCTCAAACACCACAAGCAGATCGTTCAGCTCACGCATGATCTTGAGGTGGTTCTTGCCGGTGAGCGCGCCAAGCTTCATCGACGCCACAGCGTCCATCGCCCGGACGAGATCGAGCACGTTGGCTGCCGTATCTTCCGTGGTGGAGGTCACATCGGAAAGATAGGGCGTGCCTTCGCCAGTCATCAGCCAGACCGGGTTCACGCCGTAGGCGCGGATCAGCGCGCACAGGAATTCCGCCGGCATTTTGGTGCCGCGCAGGTAACGGCCGACGTTGTTGGGGACAGTGTTGGTGGCGCGCGCGACGTCGGCCTGATTACGTTCATTGACGATAAACTGCAGGCGCTCGCGCAGCCCCTGCCCATCGTCAGGCGTCGTACCACCGGCCATGTTCCACCCTACCCGGCCAACCTCTTGACGCGCGTCCGATATGAGAGCGCGCCCCTCGTAATGCGACATTTTTGTCACAACCGGGAGATTTGCAAGCTTTGAATGCATTCCCGATTCGTCAATTCACGGCCGGCATTGCCGGGAATGGCACTCACTCCAAGCGTACCGGGGAATAAATTCTCTATTCGTCGTAACCATCGCTATGACAAAGAGATGACGTTGCGGCGTGATCCGGGATATGTTCCCCAAATTCGCTTGACCCCGGTGGCACAAGGTCTACGATAATCACCGTTAACCCCCTTCACCCGCTCGCATTTCGAAAGCATTCCCCTGCCCCTGGTGCTGTCGTGATTGGCGTACCGGCATCACGAACACCCCGGAGTAAGGCCATGAATATTGTTCACCGTAGCATCCTTTCCTCATTGCTGTCGTGCTGCGCCATTGGCGTGGCGTCGTGTTCCGTGTTCGGCGTCGAGATGGTCGACCCCTTCATGACCACGTCGCCCGATGTACCGGGCCCGGCCGGCGCCGCACTCGCCCAACCTCG
>JABWBM010000104.1 GCA_013360495.1 Planctomycetaceae bacterium | reverse complement strand
TCGTGCTCCTTCGACTTGGCGGTTGAGGTTCACTGCTAACCCATGCAGCTTACCTAACCTCAATATCAAAGTTGCACTTACGAGTTGAATTCACCAATCACCATTGTTCCGCAAATTGAGACAAAGAAAATTTCATCCACAGATGTCGCAGATGCACGCAGATAAATACGAAGACAAAGCGTCGGTTCTCAATCTGCGAACATCTGCGTAATCTGTGGAAAATTTGAGCGCGTCCATGACAAGTCAACCCTACACCGCGCCGCAGGCTCGCACGCCCTATGAGATCGACGTGCATGAGCTTCAACGCCGCTTGAATGGCGGCGAGAAGCCGCTCGTCGTCGATGTACGCGAAGCGAAGGAGTTGGCCATCTGTTCGCTGCCGGGGGCGACGCATCTCCCCTTGAGCCAGTTCGAGCGCTTGTGGCAAGCGGCGTTGTCAGGTCGCGAGAACGACGAGTTGATCGTTATGTGCCACCACGGTGTTCGTAGCGCACGCGTGTGCGGTTTTCTGCTGCAGGCGGGGTTCACGCGTCCGCGATCGCTCGTGGGCGGCATCGACGCCTGGTCGCTGGCGATCCGGCGGTCGCGCGTTATTGATTGGTCTTTGGCTGCGTGGGCGCGGTGTTGCCCGGCATGTATTCCGGGTCGCCTTCGCGCGGCGTCGAAACGGGCTTGTTGCCGTACTGCTCGTTGATGATCTCGATACTCCTCGCGAAGCCCCACATGCCGATGGCCATGCAGACCGCGAAGAAGGTCATCACGCCGGCCCATATCCATTTCATCAATGTTTCATTCGTAAAATCCTCGATCACGCGGCCCGCGCCAAAGGCGACGATCAGCCATGCCCCGATGCCTATGCCCACCGCTGCCGGGTCAATCATGGCGCGACCCTCCGCTTCGAGCGTAGCCGGGGTGGGATTGGCGGCGTGGGTTGTGCTTGCAGCGCCGGTTCCAGAGGGCCGTCGTAGAGACTCGGCGCTTTCGATGGGCGCGACGCGAAACGCTTGTGCGTCCACAGATATTGGGCCGGATACTTGCGCGCGACCTGTTCCACGCAGTCAAGATACCATTGTCCGAGCCGCATCTCTTCCTCGAGCGGGTCGGCATCTGGGTGGGCGGAGGTTTCAAAAAAACCCTCGACGTGAAAGCGGAAATCGAAACCTTTGCGAATAGCGAATGCCGCGATCACCCTCGGCCCGAATCGCTGGTAGAGCCGGAAGTAACTCGTCTCCGTCGACGCCGGCACGCCGAAGAAACTCAGGAATGCCGCGCGCCGTCCGGCGTTCTGGTCGGCGATCACGCCGAGCCATCCTTTCTCGCGAAGTGTCTGGGCGTAGCCGCGCAGCGCGCCCTCCTTGGCGTAGACGCGATTGCCGAAGAAGGTGCGCAGGCGGCGCACTTCAGCGTCGAGTTGCGGATGCTCGATGGGGCGGTAGACGAAGTCGAGGCGCTTGTTGAAGAACGCCGCCATGCCTGCTGCGAATTCCCAGCTTCCCAAGTGCGCGGTATGGAACGCCACTGGCTCATGTTGGGCCGCGAGTTCCTCGATGAACGCCTCCTGCGGATCGGTGAGGGAGAGAATATTGCGCCACGAGCCGTCACGGGCGACGCGCGGGATCAGCAATATGTCAAAGCTGGTGAGCAGAAAATGCTGGAACACTTCGCGCGTGATGCGGGCTCGCTCATGCTCGCTGAAGCGGCTCCCGTAGGCGATCTCGAGGTTGCGCCGGACGATGCGGCGATGCTGCCGGCTCGCGGCCCAGAAGATCCAGCCAAAGCAGCGCGCGAGCAGGTATGCCTGCGCGGGCGTCATGCGCTCGATCGCGAGTATGAGAAGTTTGAGCGCACCCCACGACAGGGGCAGCAAAAACCACCGGTAGAGCGCGCGGCGCGCACGGCTTCCGGCGCGTTCCGGCTTTTCATCCGGTCCGGTGGAGGCGGTATGTGGTGTCGCGGAAGCGTGCGTCACGTCGGGCTCTTTCCGGTGACGCGCTCGAGCGCAGCGTCGAGCGCCCAATTCCCGCCGCGAACAACCATGCGCACACCGAGTTCGAGCACGGGGATGGGGCTTCCGCTCAGGCGGCCGCGAAGTTTGACGGCATCTTTTTGCGTGACGACAATGTAGAGCGCGCCGCGCTCGATGGCGCTCTTGGCTATAGCGGGCCAGTGATGCTTGAGCCAGTCGTCGTCATAGGCGAAGTGATCGGTGAGGTTCGTCTCCTCGACGATCTTCGCGCCGGCCTTTTCGACAGTCCCGGCGAAGCCCCGGGCGTTGCCGATGGCGCAGAGAAGGGCGACCTGCACCCCACGCAGATAATCGAGCGGCAGCGTCTCCGCGCTCACGTCGATGCGCGAGAGCGTTTGCGCCGCGTGTTCGGCGTAGAGGACGCGCTCACCGGAAAATCCCAGCCGTTCCAATCGCCCGACGGTATAGCGGATGATGTCGGGCGTCGAAATATCGGCGCGGGTGATGACGGCGAGCTGCGCGCGCTTCGCCCCGCGCAGAGGCTCGCGCAAAAGACCCAGGGGCAGAAGGGCGTCATAGCCAAATGGCCGCAGGCCGTCGAAGAGCAGGACATCCAGATCGCGCTTGAGCCGAAGATGGGCGAAACCGTCATCGAGTACGGCGATGTTCGCGCCCCGGCGCGCGACTTCGCGGACGGCCTCAAAGCGGTTGGGATTCTGGATATGCAGAACCTCGGGCAGCAATTCGGCAAGAACCTTGGCTTCGTCATTGGCGCCGAACTCAAGCGAGCGGTAGCCGCGCGAGACGATGGCGGGTTTCATGCCCATGCTGATGAGGCGTTCGCACACCAGCGCGACGAAAGGGGTTTTGCCGGTGCCGCCTGCCGAAACGTTTCCGACGCAGACGACGGGAATCGGCGCCTTGCGCTTTCTCAAGATTCCAATGGCGTAGAACAGCAAGCGCAGGCGGATCACCACGCCGTAGAGCAGCGACATCAGCCACAGGAATACCCGCCAGCCGGAAGCGCCGAATCCGGCGGCGCGGCCCGAGATGATGTCGTGATAGCGTTTTGTGTCCACGGCAGGATTGTAGCCACGTCGCGCGCAAAGTGCTCCCGAAACGTCACACCGGCGCAAGCCGGTGTCCAGGGCCACTGAGAAAGCCTGGATTCCGGCTTGTGCCGGAATGACATCATACGCCGGCCACCTTCCCGCTATGATGCGCGCCATGTCTTTACCCGACCCATGGCAGCACTTCGTCAATGCGCGTCGAGCGCGTCGCGTCGAGCGCGGCCTCGAGCGTATTCTGCGCCCCGGAACCCGCGCGAGCGGTACGCGCATCATCCGGAACAGCCGCGAGCTGGTCAGCTTTGCGGGCAACGACTACCTCGGCCTCGCTTCGCATCCTGCCGTGCGCGCGGCCGCCGCGTCTTGCGCTAAAGAATTCGGCGTGGGTGCAGGTGCCAGCCGTCTGATCAGCGGGGCCCACGACCTGCACGCGCAGCTCGAGCGGCGCATCGCGGCTCACCGGGGCAGCGAGCGGTGCCTGCTCTTTACCAGCGGCTATCACGTCAACGTCGGTGTATTAAGCGCGTTTGCGGACGCGGATACACTGGTGGCGAGCGACGAACTGAACCACGCCAGTATCATCGATGGTTGTCGCCTGTCCCGCGCAAAAGTAGTGGTCTACAAGCATTGTGACTACGAACACGCACGCGCGATGCTCGCCTCCCATCAAGGGCGCAGATTGCTCGTCAGCGATACGCTTTTCTCCATGAGCGGCGATATGGCCAATGTGGGTGAGCTTTCGCGCGTCGCGCGCGACACCGGTGCGCTGCTCGTGCTCGACGACGCGCACGGTTACGGAACTCTTGGCGGCAGCGGGCGCGGCGTGCTTGAAGAGCAGGGCTTGGATGAGTCGGCAGCCCACATCGTCACGGCGACGCTCTCCAAGGCGTGCGGCTCCCTTGGCGGCTACGCCTGTGGGAGCGACGATCTGATCGAGTTGCTTTTGAACGAGGCGCGCCCCTTCATGTTCTCCACGGCGGGGACGCTGCCGGATATTTCGGCTGCCATGGCAGCTATCGTGATCATCGCAAGCGCTGAAGGAAGGGCATTGCGGGAACGTCTTAAGACTCTTGGGAAACGGTTGCGGGAGGGTGTGCATCGCCATGGTTTCGAGACCGGCGGCGAGGCGCATATCGTTCCCGTGTACATTGACGGCCCGGAACGCGCCGTCGCTTTGAGCCGCCGCCTTGAAGAAGCGGGGTTCATCGCGCCCGCCATTCGTCCGCCGGCAGCCCCGTGGAACCGCTCGATGCTCAGGCTGTGCTTAAGCGCCGCCCACGACGATGCGGATATTGATGGATTGATTCAGGCGCTGGCGGCCAGTTCACGCTGACGGTGTGCCGCCCGCACTCTTGTTTCGCGCGATTACCCGCGCCCACATGATGACGGCCGGCAGGAAATATATGGCGAGCAGCCAGGGCCAGATCATGGCGAGTCCTGCAAGCATCCCAAGCGCCCCGCCTGCAACTTGCAAAAACACCAACTGATCGGCCGCCGCGTCGTCGATCATCTGCTCGATTTCCTCGTCGTTCTGCTTGAGGATTTCCGATTCGAGCAACTCCGCGACCCTCATGTTCCCGAGCAGCGATTCGATGCTGCCCGCGATCATCGAGCGCACCTGATCCTTTGCGCCGGGGTTTTCCAGCGCGTACTTCACCTCAAGCTCAACGACAGGCAGCGTTTTCGCGAGCAGACGTTCCACGCTCTGCTCGGACGTCAGCTCCGCCGCCAGCTTGCCCTCGAACTCGCGCAGCATCGGCTCCACCAACGGCATCGCCATGCCCGCCAAAAAGCCCGCCTTTTCCTGAACGGCAGCGATCGCTTCGGTCCGTAATTTCGCCCCGATGTCCGGGGCCGCCGTCTGCAGCACGCGCGTCATGGCGGGCCGGAGCAGCGCGGTGAGCTTCTCGCCGGAGAGCAAGGCCGGAAGGTTCGCCGTGAGCGAATCCGCCGCGCGGTCGATCGCCCCCGATTCGCGCAGCCACGCATGGAGGCGGTGGCCCGAGATCAGGCGTTCTTCCATGAGTTTGGAGACGCGCGACGCGATCTTCCTGCGCTGGCGTGGAATCACGCCCTGCAGCCCGAGGATCGACTTGCGCGGGCGAAAGAGCATGCGAATGGCGAGCCAGTTGGTCGAGAACCCCACCAGACCCGAAAGCCCCATGACGTAGAGCACCGAACCGAAGTCGGTGCCGTCGCCTTGTCCATCCCGGAAGACAAGGCCCACCAGCATGATGGCCGTGAGGATGAGGGTCGTCGCAATCAGGCGGCGATTGCCTTTTTTCACACGCGTTGGGTCAAAAATGCCTTCCATGGGGCATCGAGAAAACCAAAGCCGCGAACCCCGCGCAAGCATCATCGCGGCGAAGTCATCAAAGGCCGGGTCGAATCACAGGAAGTCTATTGGGCCGGGGTCGGGGCGTTGACGGCGGGGGCGCCGCCGCTGTCCGGCTGCTTCGGTTTGTTCTGTCCCGTGGCTTCGTCGATGTCCTTGCGGATCAGCGGCAAATCGTCCACGAAATCATGCTCCGGGTGAAGCTGATAGAAATAGAAGGTCGCGGCGGAAACGCCGAGCAGGAAGGTGAAGGTCATGGCAAGGATATCGCGAATCATTGGCGTCTCCGGCGCTCCTTGAAACAGTATACCCTCAATTGGAATTCAAAACCATCGGCAGCCGGGGGTGGAATTGCGTGCAAAGCCCTCTCGAAACGTCGCCGGAATGACGCTGAAGACGTAAATGTTTCTTGGGGTTGGTGTAACAAGGGGAGAATGTTCACAAAGGATGAAGTTGATCAACACAGATGAAGACAATCAGGGAAGGGTGTAATCAAACAAGAAGAATATGAAGAGGGCTTTGCCGTTCTGCCATTCAGCCGCGTATTCTTCACTTCAACGTGCCAAGAAATATAGGCATTCGCCCGTAGACTCGTATGATATCCCGCTCAATCGATAGTGTTCGTCGTCAGTTTCGTTTCCCAGACCACACACAGAGGAGGAGCCAACCATGAGCATGACCAGACGCGAGGCATTGGGAACCATGGCGGCCGGAATGGCCGCGTCGTTGCTCGTTCCCGGGGGCGTTGTCAACGCACAGGAATCACCGAAGCCCATAGAAACTCCCGCGAAAAAAGTCGAACCGGGGAAACACGAAATCGTGGCGCTGCCCTTCGATCCGGCCAAGCTCGCCGGCATCTCCGAGAAAATGATCCGTTCGCACCACGAAAAGAACTACACGGGCGCGGTCAAGAATCTCAACAAGGTCGAGGAGCAAATCGCCGCCACCGGAAAGGACACACCGGGGTTTCTCGTCAGTGGTCTTCGGGAGCGCGAGTTGACCTTCACCAACTCGATCATTCTGCACGAGCACTACTTCGCCAACCTCGGGGGCGACGGCAAGCCCGCCGGCAGCGTCAAAGACGCCATTGCAACGGCGTTCGGGAGTTATGACCGTTTCGAGGAGCAATGCCGCACGGTCGGGGCGAGCCTTGGCGGCGGGAGCGGCTGGACGATTCTCAACCTCAATTACCACACCGGCGATTTGCGCCTCTACTGGTCCGGGGGCCACACTCACGCTCTCGCCTTCGGCCGGCCCTTGCTGGTGATGGATATGTTCGAGCACGCCTATCAGATGGACTACGGCGCAGCCGCGACAAGCTATATCGACGCATTTTTCAAGAACCTCAATTGGGAAGAAGTCGACCGGCGTTATCAACGGGCCGTCAAAGCGATGAACGCGGGAAAGTAGCGCCAAGGCGTAGAAAATTGTTCATGCAGAAGCGCCTCCACCGGCAGGCGCCGGTAGCCGCACGGGGCGCGAAAAGCCTGATATCTTGAGGGAATCCGGCGGGAAATTCCGGAATTCTTTCGGCAAGAGGCGAGCAAGAGGCCCTCGCATTTTACTCAAGACAATTCGCTTCAAGTCCGATTGTCGCAGTTGTGCGCGCGAATCCGCGGCGCATGAACAGGTACGTAACCATGTCGAGCCAACGCCCCGAGAAGCCCCACCCGCGCAGCGCCATCAGCGCTCGCATGTCAGCCGCGCAGTTCCGCGCGCTGATGGGCCGCTCCATCGGCAAGCTCGCGCGCCGTGTAACGAGGGCTGACGCGGCGGGGGCCGCCAAGCGTAACGGGACGCAACAGCCTGAAAGCGCCTTCGAGGTCGTGTTGCCCTTCCTTCCGCCGAGCATCAACGCGACCTACGCGACGGTGTTCGACCGCGAGACCGGGCGGATGAAACGCGTGCTGAGCACGAAGGCCCGGCGGGCCAAGACAGCGATTCAGACCTTCGTGCGCGGTTCGCTACAGCCCGACGGCATCTATGAGCTTCACATTGACGTGGAACTGCCCGCCATCACCAAGGGCGGGAACCCGCGCAAGGTGGATTTGAGCAATCGCATCAAGTTTCTTGAGGATTGTGTAGCGAAGGCGCTTGGCATCGACGATAGCCGCTTCTTCCGCATCGTCCTGACCAAGCTGCACGCCGAGCACGAGCGGACGGTGATCCGCATTCTCCCGATGAGTGAATCAGCGAAGGACGCCGCGTAACGGCCTTCGCGCGAACGATAGATGACTCATATATAGGAAGAGTCTTAAGGAGCCTTGTCATGAATCTCTTGGGGAAATTGTGCGATGACCGCAACCGGCTGTGGAGCTTCCCGCTCGTGGCAGCCCTTGTGGCGCTGGCTGCGACCGTTGTCCGTACCGGCCATGACCCGGCGTTGCGGGTGTTTGTTGAGATGGCGGTGTCGGCAGGCGCGGCGTTCGTCTTGACCGCCGGCTGGATGCTGGTGCAGGATTTGCGCACTGGCTGGAAGAAGCTGCCGTCGCGGGCGGAACAGTATGCTGAGCTCAAGGTACAGGGTGGCATGATCGCCATCGTGCACGAAGAACTGCGCAGCCTCGAAGCGGGCCTGCAGGAGTATCTCGTGGCGAAGAAGACGGAAGGCCTGAAGTTCCGCGACCAGATCATGGACCTTGAGAACGATGTTGCCCGCATCAAGGCGAGCGACCCGACGATGGCGCTCAAGGGCCAGCTTTCGCTGATCGCCGATAAATTCGGCGAATTGGCCGGAGTGCGGGCGATGGTGAACAAAATCGCCGGCAAGCTCGATACGGTAGAGAAACTCGCCCGTCAGGCCGAAGACGCCCATGTGCGTCTCGCCCAGCGCGGCTGGAGCGCTGCTGCCGACGACGGCAGCAAGCCTCAAGACTGGTTCGCGTCGATCGAGGCGCGAATCGAAGCGGTGCGCGCCGAAGTGAGCGCGGCCCAGAAGGTCGACGTCATGGCCGAAGTGCGCGCCATGCTCGACGAGAAGGTGTCGGCGGGCGTCAAGGAATTGCTGGCCGGAATGGACGAAGCCAAGCTCGCGGAATTGATGGTGAGCGGCCAGGACGAGAAGTTCAAGGGCATCGACAAGCGCATGACCAAGATGTCGAAGACCATCGACGGCCTGCAGAAAGCGCTCGAGAACCTGCGCTGGGCTGGCGGCGAGGACAATGGCATCCCGAGCATCTATCGCACGGTGCAGGGCTTGGCCATGAACGACCCGAATAACAAGATGAAGGCCGGCTGCCTCACCAAACTCTTCGAGGCGAATGTGGCCCTACGCAAGGCCGCATAGTGGCTGGTAACGTCATGCGTCCCCGCATGATGGACTACGAAAGACAAGGCTTCGCCGGGCGTCCTGACAGCGGGACGCCCGGTGTGTTTTAGAGAACGATGAACGCTCTGGCGCTGGCAACGTCTGGCCTACTCATGCTGATGCCGCCGGGAGCCAAAGCGCCACTCGAACCCGAGCCATATCGATTGCGCGTTCTCGTCGAGGTGATCGGCGTTGTCAAAATTGCACTGCAGGCGGAACCGGATCGCTTCGACTGGCGCCCAGGTAAGCAAGGGCGAGATACGCAACCGGTCGTCGCGAAGCGGGTTTTCATCGGCCGGTTCAAAGTCGTTATCGTCGATATGGAAGTCCCGGCCCTTCGATGTCGCGAAGTCCACGCGAACTCCAGCGGCCCATTCTGGATCGAAGTGGTACACGAGCTGCGAATATAGCCCCCAATCCTCGAGCGTCGCATCGTCGAGATCGATATCGTCCACCGGATCCAACGGATCACCCTCGTCGGCGAATTCATCGGCATCGTATTCACGGACAATGAACTCCGTGAGCCATTCAGCCGCTACACGCCTCTCATCGCCATCACCGGAGAAGATCGTCAGGTTGAAGTCCGCGCCCCAGAGCATCGTTCGCCCGTCGTATCCGGTCGCGTTTGGGCCGAACATGAGCGACGCCCCGGCGGCCATTGACACGTCCTCGTTCAGGTCGAACCCATGAAGCCAGCGCAACGAATACGCAAAGTCTTTAAGGCTCGCGCGATCGCGCTCGATCAGAGGCCTGCCGCCAACGCCCGCCGCCTCTTCTTCCTCGCCATCATGGGCATGGCCGCCAAAGGTTCCGCCGAAGCTCGGGCTTCGTTCGGAGAATGCCTCCTGCATGCCAACGTGGATTGTCGAGGCCCACGGCAAGGCGAGCTCGTGCGTCACCTGCACCCCCACCCCGGCCATGCCCTCCGGCCCGAACATCCGCGTGATGACAACGGCCTGATCGTTCCATAACCAATCGTGGGGATGGACAGGGTTTAACCCGCCAAATTCCGTGAGACTCAGGCCGGCTTCCACTGTGAACCGATGCGGCAACTCTCCAATGGTGAGATAGATTTCTTCGGCGTGGATTTCCTCCTCCCCGACGCTGAGAATGCCCGCGCCGCCAAGCGTGATCTCGCTGCCGTCGAAGGGTTTGGCTTCGCCAAACATGGCGAATTCAAGCTGACGCAACGTAAACCCGCGCCGACGCGGATCGTGCTCGCCGCCCTGCAACGATTCGATGGTTTCGTCATCCGCGCTCGATGTTCCGGCCGCGAGCAAGAGATCGGCTGAGAAGTCGAGCGGCAGCGATCCCAAGTCATCGTGGGCGTGATCGTGCTGGGCGCAGGCCGCCCGGGCGAATACCAGCAGAAGCACAACCGGCAATATACGCATCTCAAACCTTTCTGTACGCGACCTACGTGCAACCGAGTTGCGCCTCATATATCTTTATGCAACCTGATTGCAATATGAAAAACGGCATGCCGCGAGCGGCGCCACTGGGCGCGTTCTACTGATGCCGCGAAGCGAATTGCGGACGGCGCAAAACCAAGGTAAAATGGCATTTTCCGGGCAAGGAAAGGCGGGGACGTGAGCCTCCATCATAGCGACGAACCCCACCAGCTTGCTGGCGGCGAGGCCATGCGCCCCTTCTTCGAGAAAGCCTATCAGGCAAAGCTCCCGGTCAATGTGCAGCTCCAGATCACCGATCTCTGCAACCTGCGCTGCGAGCACTGCTACAACTCCACCGAACATAAACACAAGGAACTGAGCTTCGAGGAGATCGACAACCTGCTCGGCCAGCTCAAGAAAGCCGGCGCGCTCTACCTCTGTCTCACCGGCGGCGAACCAACGCTGCACCCGCGCTTCTTCGATATCGCCCGCGCCGTCCGCAACCATGGCCTCGTGCTCGAAGTCATCACCAACGCAACGCTGCTTCGCGACGAGCACTACGCGCTCTTTCACGAGCTCAAGCCCAACTATGTCGCCGTGAGCCTCCATGGCATCCAGCGCGCGAGCCACGAAGCGCTCACCGGCATCTCGGGGAGCTTCGAGAAAACCAAGCGCGCCATCGAACGGCTGCACGCCGAAAAGCTGCCCGTCCAGCTTCGCATCCCGATCACGCGCTACAACGCGCTCGAAGTGGACGACCTGCTCATGTACGCCGAGGCTCTCGACATCGGCTACCGCTTCGATTGCAACATCACGTACCGCGAGGACGGCGATCCGACATCGACATCCACGCGCGCCGACCTTTCGGTGATTCGCGGCGTGTACGAAAGAAATTGGGCCAATCGTTTGCAAAAGGGCAACCTGCCTGCCACCGGCTTGCGTGAAACCATGGAGGGCGAGCACCTATGCGCCGCAGGCCATAACTTCTGCTATATCGACAGTACTGGCACCGTTCACCCCTGCCCGAGCTTTCAGCGCCCGGCAGGCAACGTCCGCGAACAGTCCTTCGAGGAAATCTGGTACGGCAGCGAATTCTTGAAGCGCCTGCGCGCCGTCACCTTCGGCGACATCAAGGGCTGCAAGGGGTGCGGCGACATGGAATTTTGCAATTTCTGCCCCGGCGATGCGCGCCTTGAGGGCGAAGACAAGGCCGACGGCTTCGCCAATTATCAGCGCGCCTGCCGCAACGCGGCGCTCAACCGCGAGGCGTATGAAGCGGTATCCAACGGCCAATTTGCCGATTCCTCGCCGGTAGCCGCCAAGGCATAATCGAGACACTCTGAAAATCACAGGTGGGAGCTTGCCATGGTCAAGACGGTGTTGGCGTTTGGATGTATTGGGTTGGCGCTTTCAAGCTGTCAGATGACGCCCCCGGAGAGCGAAACGCGCGAACAGATGGCGGGCGCGCTTGAAATCGAAGCGACGCAGGAAGGCATGGTGGAGCAGACGCTCAAGGCACTGCCCTTCGTCAAAGAAGTGTCGCTGACTGTGGCATACAAGCCGGGCAGCAGCCAGTCGCCGGACGATGCCATTGCCGTGACGGCCTACGTGACGCACAGAAACGAGGACGAAAATCTCGGACACGAGCAGGCGCGTTCGATCGCGGAAGCGGTTGCCAACGCCTTTTCGGGGGTGACCGTCGCCGATGTGGTGGCGATCGACAACTGCGGCGTGCGCTACACCTTCCGAAAGACCGAGGATGAACTTCCTAACGCGCTTCTGAGTGTGATTTCTGGACAGCGCAGGATGATGGTTGAAAACGTGGAGGAGTTGTTGGCTCCTTATGAACCCAAGGTAGTGGCATGGGTGTCATTGTCTACGGTGTGGAAAAAGAGCAATGAGTCTTTGCACCTCAGCGAAGCGAGACCCGTATATACGGAATCTAGAGAAGAGCGGGTGACAGAAACGAAAAATGCGGTCCCTTCTGAAAGCGTTCAAGGAGAAATTGGAGGTTCAGGGACCGACGCAGATTCCAACGACGAAACGATCATTACAAAAACTCTCAGCGAAGGCTTGGAGCAATTGGAATACGATACCAAGACCGTTAACACCGAAGAGTCGCATGTCATCCTTGATCAGAATGCGTCTTCCATCGCCATTTCTATTCCAGCACGCAACGAGTCAAAGCTACCCAAAGGCGGCGTGGACGATTTACGCCAGCTTGTCGCCAATGCCACGGGGTTGCCGCTGGAACGCGTGTCGATCGTCGTTATTCCCGCACGGTAGCGATGGTGTCGTGGTCCGCCTCCT